>NZ_JTJC03000003.1:344185-688370 GCF_000817735.3 Scytonema millei VB511283
ATGCACTATACGGCTCTCCTTGGACAGCATCGGGCAAGAAGCGAAGCGCGTTGGCACAACAAGATGCCGATTTACCCAACCTTAAGCGAGAGCGCCCCTGGTACGGGCAGATTCAGCACCACGTTCTCCAGCAAATGCTGCGGCGGGTAGACGATGCCTTTCAACGGTTCTTTCGAGGAGAGGCGGGCTACCCCAAACCCAAGCGACGAAGTAAATTTCGCTCGTTTAGCTATCCTCCTGGAGACGTGCGCTTTCAAGGTAATCGCGTTCGTCTGCCTGGGATTGGTTGGTGTCGGTTTTTCCAGTCCCGCCCGTTTCCAGACGGCTTTACCGTCAAGACTGTAACAGTCCGCTCTAAGGCTGATGGCTGGTATATTAGCGTTCGATTGCAGGATAATTCTGTCCCAACCACCCCAACACCACTAGCTGTAAAAAGTGCAATTGGTGTGGATGTTGGTATAGCCAAACTAGCTTCTATCGACACGGGCGAAATTATTCCCAACCCAGGCTTCCTGAAATCTAGCTCAAGGCGACGGCGAATATTACATAGACGCGCATCTCGCAAGAGAAAAGGGTCTAAGAACCGTCGTAAAGCATATAAAAAACTAGCTTGTCTTGAACAAAAAATAGAGCGGCGACGCACGGATTATCAGTGGAAAGTAGCACACAAACTAACCCGTACCACCGATCTCATCATCTTCGAGGATCTCAATATCAAGCGAATGATGGCACGCTGCAAGCCCAAGGTAGATCCCGAAACCGGACGCTACCTACATAACGGTCAGGCTGCGAAGCGAGGTTTGAATCGAGTTATCGGAGATGCGGCTTGGGGTGAGTTGAAACAAAAAACAATTGTCGTGGCTGCGAAGTCAGGTGTTTTGATTCATTCGATTCATCCCAGGCACACCAGTCAGGAATGTAGTTGCTGCGGCTACAAAAGCCCCACAAACCGCGACCAAGAGAAGTTTTTGTGCGAGTCTTGCGGTCATATAGCCGATGCAGATATTGATGCCGCTGTCGTAATCCGGCAACGCGGATTGAAAGAACTTGGCATATCGCTGCCACTACTGGGAGTCCCCCAGAAAGTTACGCCTGAGAAGCCTGTTGCAAGACAGGGGAAATCAGCGACGTTGGTTGCTGAGTCCAGGAACCCTCAAAAATACGAGCAATTGTCTATTTTTGAGTGGAGGAAGAGTGGGTAACTACCCTTCGGAATCCCCCGAATTCTATTCGTGGGGAGCCGTCAAATCAAATCTGGATGAGCAATGAGGCGACCGTCGGAGTGAAAAATCATACTGTAAGATCCTGGTAACCACTCGTTTGCCGTTCTCTTCACTAGATTGTCAATTGGAATGTCAGTACCAGTTGAAGCTAAGCGTCGCTCGTCCTGAGTTGCTGCTGCTAAAGCTAAAAAATCGCTCTCTTGCCGACCTCGTTCAATGACATATTGTTTGAGGTCTTCTCGCACATGAGATTCCAAACTCGATAAAACATGGAGATAACCGATCGCGCTAGCAGCAATAATCACAAGAGTTACTCTCACTGTAATTTTTAATAATGTTCGCCGTGCTATCTTGCCAATTGCTATTCGACTAGAAGCCATATCTTAATTTCCAATCCGACAAATGCTTCACGCTACGTTCGCATTTAGTATTCCCGGAATTAGTTATCAGTTATCAGTGAATAGGGAGCAGGGAGCAGGGAGCAGAGAGCAGGGAGAATGTTCTGATTTCCCCAAAATTTTCTTTATCAAAAATTTATGAGATTGGAACAAAATTGCGTGATTTACTCGATGTGAAAGCTGCCAATGTTAGTTCATAGTGAAGCTACGAGATCCAATGGATTCTCTCAAAGCGATCGCCAGTAGCAATACTGGCAATCAAAGTACTGGCAACACTAAACAGTTGGCAGTGCAAAAAGTCTTTCTCCTCTGCTGCAACTCTACTAACCTTTCCTACTTCTCATGGGTGTTCGTCACTATGAACTCTAACCCCGTCTCTTCAACTACACCCTTAATCCTCGTGGTGGACGACGATAGAACCATGAGGATTTTGCTGCGCCAAGCGATGGAGAAAGATGGCTATAGGGTAGTAGAAGCGGTAAACGGACAGCAAGCGTTAGAGGCGTATACTCAATGTCATCCAGATTTGGTCTTACTCGATGCGCTCATGCCTGTAATGGATGGCTTTACTTGCTGCGGTCAGCTACAAGCTCTTTCTCGCTCTAAGCACGCACCTGTTTTAATTATCACGGCTTTAGAAGACCAAGAATCAGTCGATCGCGCCTTCCGTGCCGGTGCCAGCGACTTTGTAACCAAGCCCATTCACTGGGCTGTTTTACGGCAGCGCGTCCGCCGACTTTTACACCAAACTCAACTTTACAAACAATTGGCGCGATCGAATCGCGAATTGCAAACAAAAATCAACGAACTCCACCAAGCACAAAAAGCACTGCAAGAGAGCCGCGAACGTTATGCTTTAATCGCTCAGAGCGCTCACGATGGTTTGTGGGACTGGAGTATTAGAAGTAATCATATTTATTATTCTCCTCGTTGGAAATCGATGTTGGGTTATGAGGAGAAAGAAATAGGTAACAGCTTAGCGGAATGGTTCGATCGCATACATGCTGAAGATAAAGCTAAGTTTCAAGGAGAATTAAGCGCCCATTTAGCAGGATTAACCAACCATTTTGAAACTGAATATCGGTTATTGCACCAAGATGGTAGCTACGGTTGGATGCTTTGTCGAGGGCTAGCCGTGCGCGATTCTGAAGGTAAACCATATCGCATGGCTGGTTCTCAAACTGATATTACTCAAAATAAGGCAGCCGAGGCGAAATTACTGCACGATGCTTTCCACGATGGGTTAACAGGTCTACCAAATCGCCTCTGGTTCATGGAGCAATTAGAAAAAGCCATTCACCAAACAAAACAAGACCCGAAATCTCAATTTGCCCTCCTATTTTTAGATCTCGATCGCTTTAAAGTGGTCAACGATAGTTTAGGTCATGCTATGGGCGATCGCCTCCTCTTGGAGATCGCAACTCGCTTAAAAGCGTGCTTACCATCCAATAGCACTCTCTCTAGGTTAGGAGGAGATGAGTTTACAATCCTGTTGGAAAATTGCGATGCTCTTCGAGTTCGGCAAATTGCAGAGCAAATTCATCGAGAATTGTCAACCCCCTTCAACCTCAAAGGCAATGAGGTTTTTTGCACCGCTAGTATTGGGATTGCTTTAAGTCATAGCGGATACGAACATTCGGAAGACGTGCTGCGAGATGCCGATATGACCATGTATCGTGCTAAAGCTATGGGTAAAGCGCGATCGGAAGTCTTTGAACCTGCGATTCACGATCGGGCGATCGCCAGAATGCAGCTTGAAATTGACCTGCGGCGGGCGCTAGAACACAAAGAGTTCATGGTAGTATACCAGCCGATTGTCTCGCTCAACAGCGGACGAGTTACTGGATTTGAAGCATTGATTCGTTGGCAACATCCCCAACGAGGCTGGGTATCACCCGCAGAATTCATTCCTGTTGCTGAAGAAACTGGGTCGATCGTCCCGATTGGCTGGTGGATACTCGAACAAGTGTGTCAGCAGTTACGTACTTGGCAGCAGCATTCTGTAGTTGACTCTCGATTAACAGTGAATGTTAATCTTTCTGGCAAGCAACTGACACAACCCGATCTGGCGCGGGAAGTTAAACAAATTCTGCACAAAACTGGGCTTTCTCCTAGTAGCTTAAAGTTAGAAATTACTGAAAGCGTACTGATGGATAATGTTGATGCTGCGGTTGCTATTTTGCAGCAGTTGAAGACGTTGGGAATTCAGTTGGCGATCGATGATTTTGGTACGGGCTATTCTTCCCTCAGCTATCTTCACCGCCTACCCATAGATACGCTGAAGATCGATCGCTCTTTTGTTAACGATATTGATTGCGATCCAGAAAAAATTGAGATGATCCGTACTATCGTCTCTATGGCATGGAACTTGGGCATCAATGTGGTTGCTGAAGGGGTAGAAACGAAAAAGCAAATGTATCAATTGCAAGCCTTGAAATGCGATTACGGACAGGGTTATTTCTTCTCGCGTCCGGTGGATGCTGAAGCTGCCAAGACTCTACAGTATTTTGAGATTAGAGGTAGCCGTTCTTCTCGCAGATCGAAACAACATATGCCAACACGTCATATCGATTTGATGGAAACTCGTCACGTCGATTTATTGGAAAATAGTTCTCAACACGCAACAAAAACATTTATCCTACCAGATTTAGTCGATCTGGGCGGGCATGGATTATCCGATCGCAGATAAGTAAGAATATCTCGTTTAGAATCAGTAATGACGATCGATAACAGCCTTAACGTGAATCGATACTTAGATGTAATTAAGTTGTTGTGGAGTGCTGCGATCGCGGCTGAGTTAGAATACCGCGCTAATTTTGTTTTAGCAACCCTCACCAGCCTTGGCAATCTTGCAGGCAGTTTGTTCGGACTTTTCCTGTTCTATCGCACTGGTTATACTTTTGAAGGCTGGCAATGGCAAGAAGCCTTAATCGTATTGGGCGTTTTTACTTTACTCCAGGGCTTTTCCAGTACGTTTCTCTCTCCCAATCTCAACAGAATTGTCACTTACGTCCAACAGGGAACGTTGGATTTTGTGTTGTTAAAACCAATTAATAGCCAATTTTGGCTTTCTACCCACACCCTTTCCCCTTGGGGGGTTCCCGATATTCTTTTTGGCAGCATAATTATCGGCTACGCTGGGAGTCTACTCGGTTTGACGCTTGGTGACTACTTACTAAGTACAATTCCATTAATCTTTGGCTTTATTAGCCTCTATAGCTTGTGGTTTATACTTGGGGCGACGAGTATTTGGTTTGTCAAAATTTACAACGTCACCGAGGTATTAAGGGGATTATTGGAAGCAGGACGATATCCAATGGTAGCTTATCCAATTGCCTATCGTTTCTTCTTTACCTTTGTCGTCCCCGTAGCTTTTCTCACCACAGTTCCAGCCGAGACAATGTTAGGCAGAGTTCAGTTAGGCTGGGTAATTGGTGCGGGACTGTTAGCACTATGTCTATTTGCGATCGCTACTGTATTTTGGCGGTTTGCCTTACGGTTTTACACCAGTGCTTCGAGTTAATCAGATGTCGTATGCGTTATTTTTTCGTGTATCTTGCGAACTTAGGATTTACTAAAATGAAATAAAATGCCGAATCTTTATATTATTGGCGGTGCAAATGGTGCAGGTAAAACAACTGTATCAATGAGTTTGTTGCCAAGTCTGGGATGCTACGAGTACGTAAATGCTGACGCGATCGCTATTGGACTTTCTCCCTTCAATCCAGAGTCTATGGCGATTGAAGCAGGACGTTTAATGATTCAAAGGTTGAGAAGCTTGTCAGATTCAGGTGTCGATTTTGCCTTTGAAACAACTTTAGCAGCCAGAACTTTTGCATCTTTTATGGGTGTTTGTAGAGAAAGAGGTTATACAATTAATCTAATTTATTTCTGGTTGCAAAGTGCTGAATTGGCAGTAGAACGGGTAGCGAGACGGGTAGCTAGTGGCGGACATTCGATTCCAGAAGCAGTAATTCGCAGACGCTATCAGAGGGGAAGGAGAAATCTGTTTTCTCTGTATTTACCTTTATGCGATGGTTGGATGATTTATGATAATTCTAGTTCATCTTCTCAATTGGTAGCTGAACGTATTATTAATCAGCAGCCTATAATCTATGAGAAAGAGACTTGGAGAAGAATTTCGGAGGAAGGAAATGACTGAAGAAGAAATGCAGCAAATGCATGACAAAATTGATGCTGGAGTTAAAGCAGCGATTGCAGCAGCAATTGAAAAACACCGCAAGCTAGGCGAGTCAATTAGCATTATGCAGGATGAAAAAGTAGTCACTTTGACTGGTGACGAAATTCCTGTTTTGAAAATAACTCATAATAATGCAAATAAACCGAAGATTTAAGTATGGGAATATTTGAGTATACTTACTACCCACTGATAGCCTATTACCAAGATGCTGCGGAGAAAAGCAATGCTATGTTTCTCTATTTAACATAACTACAACAAAAAATTAAATGTAGGGTGGGCAGCGCCCACACCATTAGCATAAATGAGGTCAGCAGCTCTAGAAATTAATTAAACGTAGCGTCCACCACAATTAGCATAACTGAAGCAAGCAGTTCATGGTGGGCATTGCCCACCCTACAAATATATGGAGATTAATTTTAAAGTTGCTGAAACCTCTGATATAGAAACTCTGGTAAATTTTATTAGAGGATTTTACGAGTTTGACGGTCATATATTTGATGAGAATAGTATTCGTACCACATTGTTAAAGCTGCTGCTTGATGCTAATCTGGGGCGAGTGTGGCTGATTCGTAAAGGTGAAGAGGCGATCGGCTATATTGTTATTACTTTCGGCTACAGCTTAGAATATCGAGGTAGAGATGCATTTATTGATGAGTTTTATATTAGAGCCAGCGATCGCGGGCAAGGAATAGGTAAACAAACGATCCAATTTCTGGAAAAAATTTGCTCCGAACTAGAAATTAATGCCTTACATTTAGAAGTCGAGCGGCACAATACAAAAGCACAAAATTTCTACCGTCAGGTGGGTTTTGTAGACCAAAATCGCTACTTAATGACTAAGTTGAGCGTCCAACAATATGAGCCGATCGCCTAGCCGCACGGTTAAGATCGATGGGTGTAGATCCTGATGCAGAAGATATTTAGGCAAATACTGGCAGTTATCCTATCTTTGCTACCTCCAGTAGTCGCGATCGCTTCAGCGTTACTTGTAGGTGCGGGATTAATGTTAGTTGCAGGTGCAAATCCCATCGCAGCCTATACAGCCCTATTTCAAGAATCCCTCTCTACTTATTTCGGTTTTGGCAATACGCTCACAAAAATGGCTCCCCTACTATTAACAAGTCTAGGGGTTCTAATAGCTTTACGGGCAGGACAATTTAATATTGGTGGCGAAGGACAGATCTACATGGGGGCGTTGGGTAGCGCGATCGCGGGATTATCTATCAAAGGTATACCTGCATTAATTCACGTCCCTTTAGCACTACTAGCGGGTTTTCTCTTTGGGGGAATTTGGGGTTTAATTCCTGGTTACCTTAAAGCAGTGCGGGGAGTCAATGAAGTCATTACTACGCTGTTGCTCAATTATATTGCTTTCAACTTAGTCAGTTACCTCGTTCAGGGACCGTTAATGGCTCCTAATGCACCTAGCCCTTATTCTCCCATTATTGCCCGCTCTGCCCAACTACCGATTATCCTTCCAGGTAGTTTAGCCCATGCCGGAATTTTAGTCGGACTCGTAGCGGCTGGGGTGTTATGGGTACTGTTACAGCGATCGCCTTTCGGTTATCGTACCGCAGCCGTGGGGATGAATCCAGTTGCAGCCCGTTATGGTGGTATTTCTGTACAGCGTACCATTATGCTCGTCATGGCGCTGGCGGGTGGTTTGGCGGGGTTGGCTGGTGCATCGGAGGTGATGGGTTTGAAATTTCGCCTGTTCGAGCAAGTTTCACCCGGTTACGGCTTTGATGCGATCGCGATCGCTTTTTTGAGTCGCGGTAGCGTTCTCGGAGTTATTCTCACGTCTCTATTTTTTAGCGCCCTCCGTAGCGGTGCAAATGTCATGCAACGCAGCGCCGGTGTTCCCGTCACGATTGTTTTTGCTATTCAGGGGTTAACCGTGCTGTTCGTGGCTATTAGCCAGCGTTGGTTAGTTAAACCACCGCAGAGAGAAAGCATTGTTCAAAAAGTCTCTCCTGCTAACGAATCGTAAATTGGCGAGCGCAGCGCTTAACGGTGCAGTGGATGACGCGATGTTTTGCTAATATCCACAAGTCATTCGTAACAATATATTACATCTACATGAAATTGAGCTATATTTCGCGGAATTTGCTTATGACGAACAGTATTTTAACTAAATCCACCTCTAGCAAGCGCGCATGACATCCATTCACACAAAGTCTCGTTCACAGCGAGTACAGCAAAAGTAAGCATCGATCGCTCTCACATGCATTCTCCACCCGATTCTAGAGCGGCGATCGTCAAGCACTTCATCGTTTCTTCAACTTAGATTTACACTCATTTTATCTCGTCACTCTATCCAAAGAGGTAGTTTACGTGTATGTTAGAATTTATACATAATACATAAATCATCAATTAGCCCGGTTAAACAAACACTTTTAAATCGAGAGTAAGCGTGTAAGTAACTGAAATGCTCATAACAAAAAGAATACATCAAGTACGTAATAAAATCTTAAGAAAGATTTTTGATACTCCAGTATTTACAATTCCCTCAGAACTTGCTTATAAAGAGGCAGTTGAGCAGCATACTTATAAGTTACCCGGACTTACTCCCAACGACTCTCAGATTGTTAAGACACTCAAACAAGAAGGAATTTTTATGACTTCCTTAGAAGCATTAAATATTTCTTCTACACCTTCAGTTCTGGCATCTGTAAAAAAAGTATTGCCAACCTTACTAAACGTTTTACCCAGCAACAAACAAGAATTTGCCATTCACGCGAGCAACGCGCAAGTTATGGAACATCCAGAGCTTTTTCTCTGGGGATTAGAAGATAGATTGCTGGATATTACCGAGAATTACATTGGTCTACCGATCGCATATCACGGTGTCTACTTTCGGAAAGATTTAGCAAATGATGTCAAACTCAAATCAAGGCTTTGGCACATAGACACAGAAGATCGCTGTGTGTTTAAAATTATCATTTACTTAAATGATGTCAGCGAAGGTAATGGTCCTTTTCAATATATTTCTAAACCTTTGACTGCGCTTTTATCTAGTTCGCTGGGATACAAACACGGCTATCTACAAGATAAGACGGTAGAACCGATTATTCCTCAATCTGAATGGATCTCATGCACTGGTACGGCTGGTACGGTAATTTTAGTGGATACTGGTAGCATTTTCCATCGAGGTAAAGTGCCGGAAAATAGCGATCGCTTTGCTCTGTTCTACGATTACAGTTCGAGAGAACCGAAATATCCCTATTACTGCAAATCTTCTCTACCGCAAAAAGATTTACTTACCTTGATGCCGAGATTATCCACACATCAACAGGAATGTCTTTGGAAAGATAATTGGTAAGCTGGAACGAGTCTTGTCAAACGTCATTTATCATTTGTCATTTGTTTTTTGAGCTGAAACGCTATAGTTAGAAGAATTATTAGTATAAGCGTTAGCTGTTGCAATTGAACGCCGATGAACGTAGATTGACACAGATTAGTCTTTGCGAAAGAACTGCTGTAATATCTCTTTCGGTGGGCGATCCCAAGTGTCGATATGTTCGTAAATTAAGCCGTCTTCATTTAATTTGTAGTTAGAATAGCCGTTAAAAAATACTTGGGGTTTCCAAGGTAGTCGTAATACTCCTCGAACAGTCCAAGTTGCTAAAATTGTCTGTTCGTCTTTCTGATGTACGTCGTGTACGTCGAAGTAAATTTCTGTAAAAAATAATTTGGCATGAAATCGTAACGTCCAAAAGATAATTCGATAATTGAATTTATATTTAAATTTATTGACTGGATCTTGAAAATAGATATTTTGTGTATAGATATCGTAGGAAATATCCCGTTCAAACAGAGTTGGTAAATCGTGTTTGAGCGTATCAATATTATATTTTACCTGTAATTGATATTCCATTTATCCTTACTTTTTATTGCCGTTTTCTGTTGGATGAAATCGCGGTTGGTAGTAGGGGCGTACAGTTGTGCGCCCCTACAGATAATCATTATTAAAAGCGATTCTGCCACAATTTGAATAAATTCTGAATTCCTCTAGCTACCGAAGAACCAGCGTTCTCAGGCTGGGGCTGGGCAAGGCTGGCAACAGAGGGAAAGGCAGCAGATTTCGCATAAGCACCGTTACGTAAAACTTTAGCTAAAGCATTATTATCCGATCGCAAGCCTTCGTAAAAGAAAAAGACTTCTCCGTTAATACCGCAATAACGATTGTGGGCGATCGTCTGCGATAAATATTGAGGAGTCATGCGGTACGAACTAATTTTGAGTAAAACACCTGGAGCAACTCGCGATCGCTGTTGAGGAGTCACTTGTTCTCTTACAAGGCGATCGATAATCTGTTTGTAGCTATTGAAATCGCGGCGATAAGCTTGGGGGTGGAGTAGATCGACTAATCCTCGTTGCAGCCAAGTTTGAGAATCTTGCAAGTATTCTTTATAACCCCAGTCGTAGATACTAGGAGCCATTGATATGAGTAAATTGGGATTAACGGCTTTGACTTCTCGATTCAGACGGGCGAGAAAGTTAGTCAAAATATCTGCCCGCCATTGCAGCCACCGCCGATCCTGGGGGTTTGAGGGAGGTTGACGGCGAAATTTTTGGCGATAACGGGCTACAGTTCCCACATCGTAGCCGCCTTCACACGGCATAGCAGGAATACGATCGTCACCTTGAATGCCATCTATATCGTAATTATTGACAACTTCTAAAATTAAACTCAGCAAAAAATCTTGTACTTGGGAGTCGAGGGCATTCATCCACTCGAAACCATTCTTTTTCAGTAAATTACCTTTACAGTCACGGGCTGCCCATTCTGGTTTTTTTGCGAGTAATTGTCCCCCATTTTGGTTGTAGGAACTCGCAAAACCGTATTCAAACCAGGGAATAACTTTCAGTCCGACTCGCCTTGCTTCAGTCACCAGTTCGGCTAACGGATCGCGTCCAGTGTAGCGCGGATCGATCGCCAAGCCAAACTGCGATCGCATCACTTGACTGGGATAAACTGTAGCCCCTTTACTCCACACAACGGGGAACACCACGTTAAATCCCGTCGCTGCCAAGAAATTCATCGCCTCGGCAATATTCGCTTGAGAGTCAAGAACTGCACTATCGGTATTGGTAATCCAAATTCCTCGTATTTCACTCACGATTTAATTTGTTTTCAATTTACGATACCGTGCTTGCAACACCATATAAATACTGTAAGCAATTAATCCCAAAGCCACAATTCCTAAAATCCACTTGCCAAAAGGTTGCTGAGATAGTACTTGTAATGCTTCGCCCAATCCTCTTGCTTCACTGGGGTTATTATTTCTTGCCGCTTGGATTAGAAAGAAGCCGATCGCGCAAAATACGACTCCCCGTGCTGCCGTGCCAAATCCACTAATACCTAATACCCATTTTTTCTCAGTTTCACTTAATTGATGCAGATCCATTTCTTTACGAAATTTAGCAGTAAAAGCGCGATAAAACTGATAGAAACCCATGCCAATAATAAACGCGCCTACAGTTCCGACTAACCATTGTCCGAAGGGTTGTGAAAGTAGCGCTGCCGTCCCATCTTGAGTCGCATTACCACCGCCTCCACCACCAGTTCCAAGAATTAATTGAACTGCACTAAAAGCTAATCCAGCATAAATAAACCCATTAATTGCATAACCGAGTCGCTGAAAAATTCCTTTAGCATTTGTGCCTTTATGTTCGGGATCTTTAATTGCCTCGACGAACCGCCAAAGTGCATAACCAAGTAAACCAAGAGCGATCGCGGCTAGTAAAAATTTTCCGAATGGCTGAGTTAATACCGTTTGTAATGCACCTTCGGTATCTGTTGTTTTTCCACCTGCGCCAAAAGCCGCTTGTGCTGCCAACAATCCAACAATACCGTAAACCACTCCCTTAGCTGCATAACCAAATCTCGCCAGTCGCTCCACCCAAGTTGAAGGGTCTTGCCTCGTCAGCTGTTGTGTCATGGTACGTAGTAGAACTCATGTAAGTTCTTTAGCAGCAAAGCATTAATAATTACATCTATCCAAGTGTTTAGCTACGAGTTTGATGAATCGTTGTTTGGTAATTTGTCACTCGATCTTGGAGCAATAAATTCGTAAGGGCGCACACGTGTGCGCCCTTACAGATCGTAATGCTGAGAGAGCAGAACATAAGCTGGATTCTGTTTTCTGCTGCATCAACGCGATCGCGTCTCTACATACAGAAGGCAGTTATCTATCTGGGATGCCTGTTACCAGACACCTCTAGCGGTACACCAATAGCGGAACTGGTAAAAGACCAACCGTAGTTCCTCCGACCTTGCTCCCAACCGGGGTTTACCGAGCCAGCACCTCTCGATGCTGCTGGTGCGCTCTTACCGCACCTTTGCACCCTTACCCTTTTCAGTTATCAGTTATCAGTTATCAGTTATCATTCGGTCACTGGTCACTGTTCGCTGGTCACTGAAAAAGGCGGTATCTTTCTGTGGCACTATCCTCGCGATCGCTCGCACTGGGCGTTACCCAGCAAGTTTGGTCTTTCGGGAGTCCAGACTTTCCTCAGACCAGCTGTAAAAGCTGGCTGCAACTGCCTGCGCCTACTCTCTCTAGATCTAGTGTAATGGTCATTTGTCATTTGTCATTTGTCTAACGTTTCTTACTTACGACTTACGACTTACGACTTACGACTTCTTCTTGACGTACTGGTGGTTCTATCCTTGACATCGGAGAAGTTTTCAAACCAACCTCGCCGCCAGAAGAAATAGATGAGTCCAGCAGCGGTTGCTCCCATAGCTGCCAAGCATAAGGGATATCCCCAGTACCAATTCAACTCCGGCATATTCCAGGGAGATTTTTCCGTGTTAAAGTTCATGCCGTAGACTCCAGCAATGAAAGTTAAGGGAATAAATATAGAAGAAACTACCGTCAGCAACTTCATGATTTCATTCATTTTGTTACTCACGGCTGATAGGTAGACATCCATTAGACCAGAAGTTAGTTCGCGATAGGTTTCTACCATGTCTAGAATTTGTACGGCATGGTCGTAACAGTCGCGTAAATAGACTTGGACGCGATCGCTAATTAAACTGTCATTATCATCGCGGATCAGCATGGCGATCGCATCTCGTTGGGGCCAAATTGCCCGCCGCAAGCTGAGCAATTCTCGTCGGACGCGATAGATTTTGTTTAATGTTTGCCGTGTCGGTTTAGTAATTACTTCGTCTTCTAGATCTTCCATTTGTTCGCCGTAAGCTTCCAGAACTGGAAAAAAGCCATCAATAATCGAATCTAACAATGTATAGGCTAAATAATCTGCTCCTAACTTGCGGACGCTGCCTTTGTTGTAACGAATTCGCAGGCGTACCTGTTCAAAGCAGTCGTGTTCTGGTTCCTCTTGGACTGTGAGTAAGTAGTGTTTTCCTAAAATAAAACTGACTTGTTCGCTATGGAAACCACCACTTTCTTTTGGTATCACCATCCGCGCAATAATGACTAAATGGTCTTCGTAATCGTCTTCTACTTTAGGACGTTGCGGCACGTTGACGATATCTTCTAAAACCAATGGATGCAGATTAAAAACTTGTCCCAATCTTTGTAAGATATCTTCGCTACCTAAGCCTTGCACGTCAACCCAGGAGACAGATTCGGTGTCCAGATAGGGAAGGCATTCTTCTGGTGTGGCTAGGGTTTGGCGTGTTGCGTCTGCTTCGTTATAGTCAATTAAAACGATAACTGGTGGTTGAGCGTCAACCCCAATATTCAAAGTTCCTGGTAGACTACCCGGTTTGTCGTAAAAGTAGTCAAAGTGAGGCTGTGTGTCTGGTTTAGCAGCACGAATACGAGATTTTGTCATGAACGAGATGCGTGCGGGACTCCATCGCGATCTTAATCCTTATAGCGCATTTAGGTTGTGTTACGATCGTGTTTTCTTATCACGGGAACAGTATAAACTGGAGCGATCGCGCTGCTCGATCTATGGAAAACTCATCCTTATTCACTCAAGTCGTACAATCTTTAGACCAAAATGAAGATTCAGCTCGAATTAAAAAACTAGTTTTCTACGTCGCAAAACAAGTTTGGGCTAGAGACCAAAATCAGTTAGATAGTATAAGTTTGACCGATTTAGTTCGAGAATTATTTACTATTTATTCAGACATCGAGAGTCTAAAGAAAAACATCTATAGAATGGCACAAACTTTAAATAAGCCAGAGCAGTACTTAAGTGTTGCTAGCACGATTATTGCTGAAGCGAAAATTTTATACGATTTTCAAAAAAATAAACTAAGTTTTGAGTCCGATCTAATTACCGTTCCTTTAGTCACGGCAGTTCGTCAAGAAGCTCTTGTTACTTTAGCTCCTACTTCACCATCTGTACAAACTAAGAAGAAAGTTGAGCCATTTGAAATACGCTTAAAGGTCATGACTCAAACCAATCCCTTGCAAGCAAAAATATTATTATTTTCGGTTGTAGAGCATCAATTTGATTGGAGTCAGCAAGATTGGGCGGCGTTGCGAAGTACAGAACTATATGAATTGATTCGTAATATAACTTATACATGTCAATCTTTTGAGGTTTTAGTTGACACCCTGAATTTAACAGCTCGAAAACTGAATAAGCCTCATGAGTATCTGGCGATCGCCAATATTATTAGTCAAGCACTTAAACCCATGTTTTAAATTTTGACTTTTAAATTTTGACTTTTAACCTCGATTGTAATATCCACAATATTTGCTATACATAATTTATGGATGCCAACGAACTCATAAAACGCTATGCAAGTGGAGAAATTAATTTTAGCGGTTTAGAATTAAAAGGAATTAATTTAATTGGTGCAGATCTCATTAGTATTAATTTGATTCAAACTGATTTGCGTAGTGCTAATTTAATTTTTGCTTATTTAAATAGAGCGCAGTTACATAAAGCGAATTTAAGTAGTACAAAACTAAGTGGCGCTAACTTAACGCAAGCCGACTTACGCGAAATCAAGTTACACGATGCCGATTTACACGGAGCAATTTTACAAGGTGCGGATCTACGCAGTGCCGATTTAAGGCTAGCTAACTTACTCGATGCAAATTTAATTGATGCAGATTTACGTAATGCTAATTTGAGCGGTGCTAACTTAACAGGTGTCTGCCTTCGCGGTGCTAACCTCAGACAAGAACAGAAAGAATATGCAGCTAATTTACGTAGTGCTAGACTATTTCAAGCTGATTTGCGGGGTGCGAATATGGCGGGTGTAGATTTGTCTGGAGCCGACCTGCGCTGTGCTAATTTAGTTGAAGTTAATTTGCGGGGTGCTAATCTTTACGGTGCTAATTTAAGTGAAGCTAATTTAGCTGATGCATTTCTCAGCGATGCTAATTTAGATCGGGCAATTTTAAGAGAGGCAAACTTAAGTAATACTAAACTCGAACGAGTGTTGTTGAATGAAGCAGATTTAACCCGTGCTAATTTAAGCGATGCGATCGCACCTGATAGTAAAATCACTAAAGCAAACTTAAGTTACGCTAACTTAACTAAAACCCGAATGAATCGAGTCGATTTAAGTCGAGCTAACTTGTTAGGAGCAATTTTAATTGATAGCTCGTTAATTGAAGGATTTTTAGCGCGAACAAACTTAACCGATGCAAACTTAGATAACGCTAACTTATTTAAAGCCGAAATCAGTAGCGCCAACCTCACGGGTGCAAATTTACGCGGTGCGACAATGCCAGATGGTAGTACGAATAATGGGTAGCGATCGCCACAAATTATAGTTAGAAAAAATATTTTTTTCGTCCTGAAAATAATCGTTTCACAAATAAACCTTAACTAGAAATTAATTCAGTCTTTGTCTGCCTTTGATCTGTGCCAACTAAGCTGTGGACGCAGGGTTAAGGTTAGATAACAAAATGAGTATATCGCGACGTTCTTTTTTTGTTTTAGCAGGTGCTAGCACCGTAGGGACAATTTTAGCAGCGCCATTAAAAGAACTATATGCTAGACAGGCTCGCGGTGAATCTATTAAAGGTATAGGATACGGTACGCTGCAACCAGACCCGAACGGCTTGTTGGATTTACCAGTTGGTTTTCAATATCGAGCTTTTTCTCGCACTGGGGACATGATGAGCGATGGTAAACCCGTACCAGGCGACCATGACGGTATGGCGGCTTTCCCTGGAGCGCGAGGCACGACTATTTTAGTACGCAACCACGAACTCAGTCCAGATGAAGTGACCAAACCAAAAGTTGAGGCTTCAGAAGAAAAACAGTACGACACTTTATGTCGTGGTGGTACGACAACTTTGATTGTAGGGCCCAATCGGGAACTGATAAAAGATTTTGCTTCCCTGGCTGGAACTTACCGCAATTGTGCTGGCGGACCCACTCCTTGGGGTAGTTGGATTAGTTGCGAAGAAAATACTTCTACTCCAGCAGATAATCAACCCGGTGCTGCTACTAATGTCTCGAAGCTACACGGCTATAACTTTGAAGTACCGAGTAGTGCTACGGAACCTGTAAATCCGATTCCACTGGTGGCAATGGGTCGCTTTAACCATGAAGCGATCGCTGTAGATCCTAAAACTGGTATTGTCTATCAGACGGAGGATAGGGGAGATGGTCTATTTTACCGTTTTATTCCCAAATTGCCTGGAAACTTGCAAGCAGGCGGAGTGCTGGAAGCACTGAAGATTAAAGATATGCCGCAGGCAATTACCAAAACGAATTTTCCTGTAGGACAGCCAATGGCAGTCGAGTGGGTACGTATCGACGATGTTAACCCCGTTAAAGATACTGTCAGGGTTGAAGGTTTTGCCAAAGGTGCAGCACAATTTTCCCGTGGGGAAGGAATCTGGTACGGTAACGGTGAATTTTACTTTTGCTCTACTGATGGTGGCGAAGCAGAACTCGGTCAAGTTTGGCGTTACGTTCCTGACAACTCTCGATATGGTGGTACGATCGAACTATTTGTAGAGCCGAACGAACAAAATGCTTTAGATGGTCCTGATAATATTGTTATTTCTCCTTTAGGCGATTTATTTATTTGCGAAGATGGTGAAGGCGAGCAGTTTGTAGTTGGCATTACTCCCCAAGGGGAACTGTATGATTTCGCTCGCAACGCAATTAATGACAGCGAGTTTGCTGGAGCGTGTTTCTCGCCCGATGGTAGAACGATGTTTGTCAATATTCAAGACCCTGGCATCACCTTCGCAATTTGGGGACCTTGGCGCAAGTTTGGTAAATAAGCAGCGATCGCTACGGGATAAATAGGATAATTTGTTTAAATCTAGTGTCTATGCTGAGTCTAGGCACTGTTTTTTTTACAAAATCAGATCGCTATGAGTGCATTTCGAGTTGGTGTAGCTGGTCCTGTCGGTTCGGGAAAAACAGCCTTGGTAGAGGCGCTGTGCAAGCATCTGCGTCAACAATACAATATTGCTGTAGTCACAAATGATATCTATACTCAAGAAGATGCTCAGTTTTTGGTACGCGCTCAAGCACTCTCGAGCGATCGCATTTTAGGTGTAGAGACTGGCGGTTGTCCGCATACGGCGATTCGTGAAGATGCTTCAATGAATATAGCCGCGATCGAGCAGTTAGAACAAAAATTTCTCAATCTGGACTTAGTATTTCTGGAAAGTGGCGGTGACAATCTTGCAGCTACTTTTAGTCCAGAACTCGTAGATTTGACGATTTACGTAATTGATGTCGCCGCAGGCGATAAAATTCCCCGCAAAGGTGGACCAGGTATAACCAAATCAGATTTGTTGGTAATTAATAAAACCGATCTCGCGCCTTATGTAGGGGCTGATTTAAGTGTGATGGAACGGGATGCCAAGAAAATGCGCGGCGATAAACCGTTTATTTTTACAAATTTAAAAACTCAGGCTGGATTAACAGATGCGATCGCATTTATCGAGAGTTATATCTAAACATAAACGTTAGGGGCGCAAATCTAGCGTTTTCCGTGTAGGTGTCATATATGCGTAGGGGCGCACAGCCGTGCGCCCCTACAAGTTTATTCAATGTTGCAAATCTTATACCAGTTTCAGATCTGCATATTCTGCTAGAACATCATCAGAACTGAGGGTGTCACCTTCAGCTTGAGGTGTCCATAACACTTCAATCGCCAAGAGTTTATCGCTAGGAATACTACCAAATTGACGTAGAGCTTGACGCAGATCGTCAGTACTATTGATTGCTGGTATTTGTAACTTACCTAAAGTCGCTGCAATCAGAGTAACGACGATGTATTCACCAGGATCTTTCACAGCTAAATCGCTACTACCACCGTCACCCGCTGGTAATTCTGCTTTAGGCGTTGCAGCCTTGAGCTGATTATTGACGTTGGAAAGAGTTTCTTCGCTAAACTTGCTACGTTCTGCCAAGGATAAACGGTTAAATTCAGCCTCTGCACCCGTTAAGCGAGATTGCTGAGTATTACCACCAGCATAGACCCAATATTCGGGGTGGCGTAACAGAGCTAAAGAAGCTTCTTGCAATACTTGGACTCTGCCTTCAGGAGAGTTAGTATCGGCGAGTTCGGCAATTCGGTTGAGTTCAGCCTGTAAGCCTCTTGCTTCAGCCAACAAACCGACTTGTACGCGAGTGACACTGACAGTAGGATTGCTGTCGTATTCTAATTCCTCTACGCTACCACCACTGCTAGCACGTCGGAAGGCTTGTAGCATAAAGTTGGCGATCGCAAAAAAGATCAGGATCGTAAACAAGCCACCAAAGCCGCCGCCGATGCCAAAGAAAGGAAACAAGAAAGGAAAGCCAAATCCGCCACCAGGATAGGGTGCGTAGTAGCCGCCACCACCAGGAGCGTAGGTTCTAGGAGTAGAGTAGCCACGGCTAGGCGCTCTAAAAGAGCCACCACCAATTCGACCACCACTAGCTGCTAATGCATTGTCTGCCTGACCGAACGCTAAAGTAGCGATTAGACCGAATACGAACAAAGATTTTATCAACGGTTTCATGACTGAAAGCAGTTTATTACGCATATCTCACTGCCCGAAAAACAATATTGACTTTGGTTTATTTCCTTTAGGGTAATACGATTTGCCCTTAGTAATAACTCCAAATGATTTGCAGTTGCTTATAGCGTTTAATTCTGACACCGTGCTAGCTATTTGCTTTGCACCAACTACATTTACTAATTTATCGCTTCTAACCCAGCCCTAACCTGTCACTGAGGTAGGATTCCCGTACCTAACGAGGGAGCAGGGAGTAGGGAGCGCACGAGCAGGGGGAAGAGAGCAGGGGGGAGCTGGGGGAGCAATTCTAGCCGCTAGCCACTAGTCACTAGTCACTGATAACTGTCACTGTCCTCGAAACTCGTTCCACAGGGCTACCCAGTCATCGTAGTTAGGTACGGTTTCCCAGAAGTGGATTTGGCTGTAGTAATTTTCGATGTCTTCTAAATGGGAGTCGCGGCGCTGTTCGGCGGTGAGTAGTGGTAAAACTTGCTGGGAAACAGCCCAGTAGCCAGTAACCTCTGTCATGGGTTTCTGAGCTGCTCCCGTCAGCATATAATTCATCCAAGCATGGGCGATTTCTTTGTTAGGAGAGCCTTTGAGTAGCATCCAAGAATCGCTCCATCCAGTTGTCCCTTCTTGAGGAATAGTCGCTCCTACAGGAAAGTTGGCGCGTTTTAGTTCTTCAATTGCTACGGGCCAACCCCACGCTAGAGCAATTTCTTTGTTTAAAAAGAGTTGGGCTAATTCTCCTTGGCTGTTCCAGAATTTTCTCACCTGCGGGCGCAAGCGAAAAAGATCGGGTTTAATTTCTGTTGCCAACTGGTCTTTGCTAATGTCGTAGATCTTAGAGCTACCTTTCCACAACGCCACATCAGCATTGAAGATGGGGTAGTCAGGTAGAGAAACTTTACCTTGATATTCTGGCTGATAGAGGACATCCCAGCTTTTCGGTTCAGATTTGACGATAGATTTGTCGTAAATCAAAAAATCTGGTCCCCATGCAATCGAAACACCGTAGGCTTGACCGTCAAAGGTGTTATACGTTGGTTGCTGAAAAATTGGGAATAAATCTTTGTAGTTGGGAACTAGACTTAAATCGATCGCCTCTACTAAATTGGCATCATACAAGCGTTTGGTTAAGTCTCCCGAAGCCGTGACGAGATCGTATGTCTTGCCTTTACTAGCTTTAATCTTGGCATACATCTCATCAGAGGAGCCTGCATAAGTTGGGATGACTTTACAACCATATTTCTGCTCGAATGGTTTGGCAAAAGAGGGATCCATATATCCCTCCCAGCCAATTATTCGTAAAGTGCAGCTTTTGGCTTGGGCGATTTCAGGAAAGGACAGACACGCTACCAGTACGAAACAAATGCTAACGATACTTGCTATGAGTCGCTTCATCATAACTGTCTTTGATTCTGAGTGAGTCACGCGATCGCATTCCACCACAAAATTCAGCGATCGGATTTGTAATACGATAAGCTCCACATTCAGTTAAGGTATTAGTTTTTTCGATTTTCTTATCATCTGAATGGGAATCGCGATCGCCAAAAAACTCATACCGTACATCAGAAGCTAAGCTAGACTTATCCCTCATAGTAAGCTGCGATGAAATTCACGCGATCGCGAATCGGATTCTTATCAAGTCTCTTTCTGGCTTTTGGTTGGGGTGCTACCATACCAGCAGCTACAGCAGCCGAGACAGTGACTTTTCGCTTAGGCTCGTTCGAGCAGAAAATCGAAATGAAGGATTTAGAGCGTTTTGCTAAGAAGGGAAAGTTATCGGGTAGCTTGCAACTCTACGCGCCTTGGCTGACGGATGATGTGAGAGATACGTTGAATCGCCGTTTAGATCTCGATCCGAAAAAATTCGACCGTTCGATGAAACGCTGGCAAAGTTCTGCTAATGGGAAACAACTGCTAGCAGCTTTAGGATTAGCTTTTCCTGACATGACAGTAGAACAATTACATGCTGCCGTTTCTCTTGCCTCGCGAGAATATGATGGCATGAATATTATCGGTCTATTGCGTTCTTATCCCGAAGAAAACATTACCGTGGATTTAAGCCAAGTTGCCGAATTGGATTTATCCAATTTACGATCGCCCGCTTCATCAGATGAGGTAGATTCAGAAAACCGCAGATGAAACAAATCAATCGCTTTACGAAATCGCGAAATCTGGCTTTGCGTTTATTTATAATTCTTTTACTAACCGCGATCGCAATTTGGGTGTTGCGCGGCTTGGGAATTGTCACGTTTCTCCCTGGTGGGATCATTTGGATTCTACTGCTAGCTGCGATCGCGGCGGGTGTTTTCAGCCGTTTTCAACGCAGGTGGGTTCGCTTCTAGTCTCTAATTGCACGTAAAATATAAACTTTGCTAATCAACCTTAAGGGCGACGGCACGGAATTTAGAGGTTGGTATTCTCCTAGATGAAAGAGCGTGAAAAATCTGTTCTAGGAGAACAAAATGACAGCTACAGGAGAGCAAACTCAACCAGCAGTTGCAACGGCTGAGCGTACTGTTTCGGCAATTTTCAAAGAAAAGGAACAAGTCGATAATGTCATTCGCCGTTTGCTAGATCGGGGTGTTTCCCGCGATGACATTTCTGTAATCGGGAAAAACTTCCACTCTGAAACTAAAATTGCTGGCTTTCTGACGAAGAAAGATGTAATTTTAGGCGGTTTGAAACAAGGTGCTATTTTTGGTTCCCTTTTCGGTTCGGCTCTCGGTTTGCTGACGGGAGTAGGAGTGTTATTTGTACCTTTTGTTGGTACGCTGGTAGCAGCAGGTCCCATTGGTGCGGCTTTGTTAGGTGCTGCGACTGGTGCGATCGCGGGTAGTGCTGGTGCAGGTTTAGCTTCTGCTTTGGCGACTCTAGGAATGCCGGAAGATAAAGCAACAATTTACCAAACTCGCATCGAAGCGGGTGACTTTATGGTAGGTGTTGAGGTTCCAGCAAACAAATCTGGTGAAATTCAGCTATTACTTGAAAGCGCCCCACTCGCGGCGCTGCATCGCGTTACTGATTCAGAGAAACTTGTATCATGGAAAGTACCCTGGCAGCTAAAACCGAATTCTCAATAGTGCTTTTCAACCTGCTTGAAAGCGTGGTTCTGGGCTTTTATGGTTACTACATTGGTGAAGTGACACGAGACACTATCCCGTTCGGAAGATTATCTAATAAAACCAGCCCAGGTCAGGGATTGCATCATTAGTTGCTTCTAGAGTTGATGTTGGCTCTAGGCTCCTTTGTTCTGCCTGTAAATCTCCATAACTGACAGATTTCAAGCATTTTTGATGTTTTTAGCCTTTCCAAGTGAAGCAATAAGTTTCTCGGAAGTGCTGGTGGTGAAGAAGTACATATTAATGAAACGCCTCTACCGCGCTTTGGAAAAGGACAAATTGAAGATCCCAGCCATTTGTCTCCCGAAATCCGTTCTCATCTATCGGAAGACGCACAAAGACTGTTTATTGCTAACTACAACAGCGAACTCGCCCAATCTGGCGATGAATCTAAGGCCGAACATCACGCATGGGATATCGTGCGCGAACAGTTCGAGCAAGATGAAAACGGCATTTGGTCTACATCAAAAATGACCGTATAATTTGTGTTTACATGTTGTAGGGGCGCACAGCCGTGCGCCCCTACAACATACATAATTTAATTCTGGAAATGCCGGAAGAACAACCATGCAAAAACACATATGTAGTGTCTGTGGTTACATTTACGATCCAGAAGCAGGAGATCCAGAAGCGGGAATAGAACCAGGTACGCAATTTGAGGATATACCGGATGATTGGGTGTGTCCGGTTTGTGCGGCTGCAAAAGAGTTGTTTGAACCAGAAAACTAGACTGGACTTCCTTTTTCTCCAGCCATTAATAATCCAATTGTTTCTATCGTCGCGTTTTCCCGCTCTAAAACATCGCTAAATTCGCCCCGATATATAACTGCAATCCGATCGCTTATTGCCAGAACTTCCTCTAATTCTGTAGAAATATAGAGAATAGCCGCACCGCGATCGCGTTGAGATAATAATTGTTGTTGTACTGCGGCTGTCGCCCCCACATCTAGCCCCCGCGTCGGTTGCATGGCGATAATTAATGATGGTTCTCGATCTAATTCTCGTGCTAAGACAACTTTCTGCTGATTTCCACCTGATAGCTGACTTATCTTCACATGACCATCAGAGGCGCGAATATCAAATTGCTGAATTTTAGTCTCGGCATTTTGCGCGATAACCTGTTTTTGTAGCAAGAAACGTCTCACAAAAGGTACATTAGTAAAAGCTTTCAAAATCAAATTATTTGCAATACTAAATCCCATTATTAAACCCATTGTTTGACGATCTTCAGGGATGTATCCTACTTTTAATTCTCGAACTCGCTTTTGAGAATTCCATAACGTCACGTCTCGTCCGTCTAACAGAATTTTTCCAGCTTTTACAGAACGCAAACCCGCGATCGCATCTGCTAATTCTCGCTGTCCGTTACCATCGACTCCAGCAACACCTAAAATTTCACCTGCATGGAGTTGAAACGAAATATTTCTCACCGCAGCAACACCGCGATCGTCTTCCACTTGTAAAGATTGTACGGATAATATTTTTTGTCCTAGAGAAGCAACTGATTTATGTAACTGTAAAACAACTTCTCGCCCTACCATTAATTCGGCTAATTGTTGCGGACTAGAATCTTTTGTCGTGGTATTTGCTACGACTTGACCTCGCCGTAATATAGTTACAGTGTCGCATAAACTTATGACTTCTTCCAGCTTGTGGCTGATAAATATAATTGTTTGTCCTGCTGCTGCTAGTTGCTGTAAAATTACAATTAAAGATTCAACTTCTGACGGTGTGAGTACGGCTGTCGGTTCATCTAAAATTAACAACCGGGCTTTACGGTACAAAGCTTTAAGAATTTCTACTCGCTGTTGTACTCCTACTGGTAAATCTCCTACTTTTGCTTTTGGATCGACTTCTAAATTATAAGCTTGAGATAATTCAGTAATTTCTTGTTGCTTATGTCGCAAATTTAAATTAAAGCGATCGCCTGTTCCCAAAATAATGTTTTCTGTGACTGTGAGTTGCGGTACAAGCATAAAATGTTGATGAATCATGCCAATACCAAATTGAATTGCCTCACTAGATGAATTAATTTGAACTGGTCGATCTTCTAAATAAATTTGTCCGACATCCGGTTGATAAAGTCCGCTGAGAATATTCATTAAAGTAGACTTACCCGCGCCATTTTCTCCTAAAAGCGCGTGAATCGTTCCAGATGCAACACTTAAATTAATATTGTCATTGGCAACAAAAGAACCAAAGCGTTTAGTAATTCCTTCCAGGCGTAAATAAGTCATGAGAATAAGTCGTAAGCCGTAAGTCGTAAGTCGTAAGTCAAAATACTAATGACAAATGACGTAGGGCGAAGCCCTTCCCGAAGGCTATGACAAATGACGAATTATGTTGATGCTGTCTTCACGCATCGCGTTTCTTTTCCACCTTCCTGACAACTTTCAAATGTAATTTTATTATCAATAATTGCTTGTCTAGTACTAAGTACTTGTTTTTGTAATGCTTCTGGAACCATTTGACCGAACTTACCTAAATTTAAAATATCTGGTCTTGCTAAACCAAGGGCATAAGTTTGACCTTTAATTTGACCATTTTTTGCTTGTTCGGCAAGAAAGGCGATCGCCAGATCGATCCGCTTTAAAGCACTCGTTAGAACTGCTTTGGGCGCAATATTTAATTGATCGGTTGTATTGCCAAAAGCGTAAATTCCTTTATCGCTAGCTGCTTGTAATACTGCGGGAGACGAATTATCCAACCATTGATAAATCACATCTGCACCTGATGAAATAATTGCTAAAGTTGCTTCTTTTGCCTTGGCAATATCATTCCAATCGCCTGTAAAACTAGAACTAATTTGTACGTTAGGTTTAACAGATTTTGCCCCTAACTCAAATCCGCGTAATTCTTGTAATGTCGCCTCAAAAGATTGTCCGGCTAAATAAGCTAATCTATTAGATTTTGTCATTGATGCCGCAATGATGCCGCACAAATAGCTAGCTTGTAAATGATCGATGCGTAATGCAGCTACATTTTCTGCATTTACCGAACCATTCACGGCGACAAAAAACGTTTTAGGAAATTGAGTCGCAACTTGTTCCACTGCTGCGTCAAATTGTCCCCCGTGGGCGAAGACGACATTAAAACCGCGACGGGCAAAGTCTGACAAAGCCTCAGCTTGATCTGGTTGCGCGACTTGTTCGACGTAAGCTGTTTCCGCCTCTAGTTTTTGTTTGGCGATGTTTACGCCTTCATAGCCTGCCTGATTCCAAGCTTTATCCGATCTTACTCCAGGCAGGGCGATCGCCACCTTAAATCCTTCACCACCCCCCGCAGCAGTGGGGTTATTACTCGTTTGGGTAGGATTAGAATTGCCACAAGCCTTAAGTAACAAACTTGTACCCAATGCAGCCGAACCGTAGAGTAAAAATTTACGCCGACTGAGTTCTAACATACAGCGATCCCTCTAATTTATGAGTACCAATTTAGTTACTTATACGTTTTTTTTATTAAAAATGGTATTTTATAATACTTTAAAATGGTTTCTCTACTCCCTACTCCCTGTCATAATTAACAAACCACAGCAGCACAAAAAAATGACTACAGCAAATACAGTACAACAATTACAGGCTGAGTGGGTGACGCAGGAAAAATTTCAGCGTTATGGGCAATTAATTCTTCCCAGTAACGATGGTAGAGCTTACGATTCAAACGATGCTCAGCTAAATTTGCAAAATGGTATACCGAGATTTTATATTATGCGGTTACAGCGACGAGGGCGAAAATTTCATACAATAACTCGTCACGTACAATGCACTCAGTGTTTGGGTTCTTTAGAAGGAAAAGATTGGTTAATTGCTGTTGTACCTCCTCATAATGATGTCGATACACCAGTAATAGAAGAGATAAAGGCTTTTCGGATTCCTGGAAATTGTTTTATTAAATTAGCAGTAGGAACTTGGCACGCTGGACCATATTTCGAGCATGAAGTGGTAGATTTCTATAATTTAGAATTAGCCGATACGAATCTAGTAGACCATTTCACCCATAATTTTATTCAGAGCGATCGCTTGGAGTTTGAGATTATTTAGCTGCTTATTTTATCTCTATTCCCGCTTGTACTTCCAAAGCTTTGATTGCTGCTGACGCATTCTCCTCGCCCCAACCGTGATTTACCGCAGCTTTAACTGTCTCGCGGGCAAGTGCGATCGCGGGAATGGGAGAATTATTATCTTGAGCGAGTTGCGCGATTAAATTAGCATCTTTTAACAACCACTTCAAGGCAAAACTCGTACTAAAATCTCTTTGAATTAACGTACTTCCCATTCCATCAAAAATGGGTGATTTAAAATCAGTTACGTGCAAAACATCGAGTACATCTTGAGGATTTAAACCCGCTTTTTTGGCTAAGATCATGGCTTCCCCAAGGGCTTCGATTTGGGAAATCACAACTGCATTACCAACTAATTTCATCGTCGCCCCCATGCCCGTTTCGCCCATATAATGAATGGTTTCACTTAATGGTTCGAGGATGGTTTTTACTTTTTCAAAAACTTCTTTCTTTCCGCCAACAACAATCCACAAACCACCAGCCGCAGATTCATTTTTACTACCGAAAACTGGTGCATCGATAAATTCTACCCCTTTCTCTGCATATGCAGTTGCTTCCCGCCGACTTGTATTTGGGTGAACGGTACTCATATCGATCGCAATTTGTCCCTGATGCACCCCAGAAAGAATACCATCTGCACCAAAAACCGTATCTGCGATCGCTGCTTCATTGCTCAAACAATACATGACGATCTCGGCGTTGGCTACTGCTTGTCCTGGCGTGTCGGCTTGACTCGCACCTTTTTCTACCAAGGGAGTGCAGCGTTCTGGTGTCCGATTCCAGACTGTTACTGAGTGTCCGGCTTGAAGGAGATTACCCACCATCCCGCTACCCATAATTCCTAAGCCAAGATATGCAATCTTCATCAAATTACCTAGTTTGCGATCGTCTAAGGGAAACTTAGCTCGTTTTCACGAGAGTTCTCGTCTACATATTGGAGGATAATTTTATTAGTAATTGGTTGACAGTTGACAGTAAACGCTGCGCTACACTCCGTGAAGACAGTTGACAGTCACTAATAACTGATAACTGATAACTGATAACTGATAACTGACGATATGTTAATACCACCGCTTAATACAGAGACAATCTGGGCGATTCTGAACGAAGAAATTGACGATAATACGGTGAACCATCTGGTTTGGTACTATCTAGGCTACCGTTACGATGAGACAAATAATGTTTGGGATACTACAAATGTAGCTCCAGAATGGCGTGACGAGTATCCGAATACGCCCCCAGATTTTATTGATAGTCGTCCGGCTAGCGTTAAGCTGACTCGTTCGATTCCGTCAGAAAACAAGCAATTATTAAAAGAACAATTGGGTTTTAAAGGTTACAAAATCGGGGAATTTGGACCGCGCCAAACTCGCCGTGCTACGGCGGCTAACTGGTTGTTGAGTTATATGCAATTGCAGAAATCTTGAATTACAATTTAAAAAATTGCGTGTACGATGCTGGTAGGGGCGCACAGCTGTGCGCCCCTACTGATTATGCATGTTAATTAATTCTCTAGCGATCGCGACGCGATTGATATTGCCTAAGATACCATTGCCTTAATTCTTTGTAACTGTTGACAGCTAACCCCAAAAGAATCAGCGCTACGATACCTCCTAATTGTGGTGCTGTCAAAGCTAAATAAACGAGGAAAATACATAAGCTATCTTGCAGAAAAGATACCCAAAGAGGAAAACGATTCCAACGATAAAACCAACCAGCTTGGATCAGCTGTAAGAGTAAAGCAACAAAACCACCAACTAAACCAATCAAAATTTTTGATAGATCTTGAGTTGGTGCGATCGCTAATATTGCTCCGATAATTGGGCAAAGTGGTAAATATGCGATTTGCAGCAAACGCTGACCGAGCAAATTTTTTGAGGCGATTAACTCAATTAAACAACAACTTATTAGAATACCTAACACGACTGGCGGATAAATGTTAGATAGAATGGGAACGTTGTACCAAAAATTTTCTCCCTGCAACAATCCTAGAACCAGCAAAGGCAAAGTAATTCTAATTCCCGCCGCCGCCGAAATCGAAAGCGCCGCTAAAATTTCTACTATCGCAGTGTCTAAACTCAATTAGTTTTTAGTGGGGAGTCGGGAGTCGGGAGTCGGGGAGAAGAGAGCAGGCGTTGCTGGGGGAGCTGAGGGAGAAAACAGAACTCATCACTAGCCACCAGCCACCAGCCACTAACCAATTACCAACTACCATTTACCATTAAATCCCTAATCTTTGATATACCTCTTCTAAATGTTGCAAATGGTGTTGGGGATCGAAACAAGCTTCAATTTCTTCAGGTGAAAGTGTTTGGGCGATCCGAGGCTCTTTTGTCACCAAATCGTGAAAATTCCCTCCTGGTGTGTTCCAAGCTTGATGGGCGCAAGATTGAACGATCGCATAAGCTTCTTCTCGGCTCATGCCTTTTTCAATTAAAGTTAATAGCACTCGCTGACTGAAGACAACACCCCCGTAAACATTCATGTTTCGCGCCATGTTTTCGGGATATACCAACAGATTTTGCACCAAATCGGTTGTCTCCTTCAACATAAAATGCGTCAAAATGCAAGCGTCTGGTAGCATGACTCGTTCGACGGAACTATGGGAAATATCGCGTTCGTGCCATAAAGCGACGTTTTCTAAAGCTGCTACAGCCGCAGCGCGTACCATCCGTGCCATTCCCGTGAGGCGTTCGGAACGGATCGGGTTGCGCTTGTGAGGCATGGCGGAGGAACCTTTTTGCCCCTTGGAGAAATATTCTTCTACCTCAAGTACATCCGTACGTTGGAGGTTGCGAATTTCAACGGCAAAGCGTTCGATGGAGGCAGTTAAAAGGGCTAGATGATTGACAAAGTTGGCGTGGCGATCGCGAGAAATGACTTGAGTTGAGGCTGTATCTGGCTTGAGTCCGAGTTTGGCACAGGCGATCGCTTCTACGCGCGGTTCGATGTTGGCATAAGTTCCGACCGCACCGGAAATCTTACCCACAGCGATTTCTTCTCGCATCTTGGTGAGGCGTTCTTGGTGGCGCAAGACTTCGGCTAACCAACCAGCTAGCTTAAAACCAAATGTAATTGGTTCGGCGTGAATTCCGTGCGATCGCCCAATTGCTACCGTGTGACGATGCTGCTGTGCTTGTTTGCGGATGGCAGCGATGACATCTGCTAACCGTACCAAAATCAAATCTAGACTAGCGACGAGTTGTAGCGCCAATGCTGTATCGAGGACATCCGAACTTGTCATGCCTAAGTGGATGTAGCGCCCTGCATCGCCTACATATTCATTTACGTTTGTCAAGAATGCGATGACATCGTGGCGAACTTCTGCTTCAATTTCTAAGATTCGCTGGGGGTCAAAATTTGCCTTGGCTTTGATTTCTGCTACTGCTGCTGCTGGGGTATATCCCAGTTCTGCCTGTGCCTCGCACACTGCAATTTCTACTTGCAGCCACGTTTTAAATTTATATGTCTCCGTCCAGATTTCGCCCATTTCGGGCAGAGTATAACGCTCGATCACGACCGCCACAGAATCCAACTGTCATATTTTACCAGGAAGGGAGCAGGGAGCAGTTATCAGGGAGCAGGGAGCAGGGAGCAGGAAGCAGTGAAAAGAGAGCAGTGAATCCTGACCAGTAAATCCTGACCAGTTAACAAGCCACTACACTCCACACCCCACACCCCACACCCCACACCCCACACCCCACACCCCACACCCTATTTACTACTAGCCACTCCCGACTCCCGACTCCCGACTCCCGACTCCCCGAAGGATCGCATGTTTTACCCGTTCACAACCGTACCGCCGTTGGGATGAATGACTTGACCTGCAATATAGGAAGAATCATCTGAGGCAAGAAATACGTAGCTGGGGGCAATTTCCTCTGGCTGTCCGGGTCTTTTCATCGGGACTTGCTTACCGAAATTGGCAACTTTATCCTCTGGGAAAGTTGAAGGAATGAGAGGAGTCCAAACGGGACCAGGGGCAACAGCATTGACGCGAATGCCTTTTTCAATCAAGCTCTTGGATAGCGATCGCGTGAAGGCAACGATCGCGCCTTTGGTGGAAGAGTAATCTAACAGTGTTGGATTGCCTTGATATGCAGTGACAGAAGTTGTATTGACGATCGCGCTACCTTCTTTTAGGTGGGGCATTGCTGCTTTTGTCAAGAAAAACATGCCAAAAATATTGGTGCGGAAGGTACGTTCCAATTGTTCGGCGCTAATCTGCTCGATACTTTCTTGAGGATGTTGTTCGGCGGCGTTGTTTACTAAGATATCTAGCTTGCCAAATTCATCAACTGTTTGTTGTACGGCTTGCTTACAGAAGTTTTCATCGCCAATATCGCCAGCGATCGCCACCGCCTTTTTACCTTGTTCTTCTACGAGACGCTTTGTTTCTTTCGCATCGTCGTGTTCGTTTAAGTAAAGGATTGCCACATCTGCGCCTTCTTTAGCATAAGCAATGGCTACTGCTCGTCCGATGCCGCTATCACCGCCAGTAATTAGCGCTACTTTACCCTGCAACTTCCCGCTGCCACGATATTTAGAGTCATCGGCTTTGGGTTGAGGAGTCATTTCAGACTCTTTTCCTGGTCTTTGTTCTTGCTGTTGAGGAGGTTGTAACGGTTGTTCTTCTGGCATAAACTTTCCCTTAATTTTGTCATTTGTAATGTTTTCACTCCGCTTAAATTTAGCTAATTGTTCGAGTGCGGTTATTCAGTCTGAAGGTGGAAACAGATACAGAACGCGATCGCTCTTTTGGTGTATGAATATTTGTGTCTGCAATACTCAATTGTTGAGAATTATTGATTGCTCCTTAGGACATATATTGCAAAAAATGTGGTTGTAGTACGATCGCAATTAGCGGGATCGCCAAGGATTGAAGGGCAAAGGGCAATGCAAATATTAGACCGTCATCTATCGACACAGGTAGAAACATTTCGTCAGTTACAAATGCAGTTGCGCGATCGGTGGAAAAATGTAGAAAGCTTCGATCGAAGTGACGGAGATATTTTAGTCATTCCCTCTCTGAGTGTCGATCAGCGAGAGATTCAAAAAATTGAAGGCGTGTTGCATTACGAAGAACGCCTGTTATTTTCACTGATTCGCTTGCAAAATCCCCGCACGCGACTGATTTATATTACATCTCAACCCCTACATCCCAGTGTCATCGATTATTACTTACAACTGCTACCAGGCATTCCCTTTTCTCATGCCCGCGATCGCTTATTACTCTTATCTACCTACGATTCTTCCTTCAAACCGCTGACTCAAAAAATTTTAGAACGACCCCGCCTGATCGAACGAATCAAGCAAGCATTGCGGCGGGATCAATCGTTTATGATTTGTTACAACACTTCCCCTTGGGAACGAGAATTATCTCTCAAGTTAGAAATTCCTCTTTATGCTGCCGATCCCGACCTCACAATTTGGGGGACAAAAAGCGGCAGTCGGCAAATTTTTGCTGAGAGTGGCGTACCTCATCCCGATGGGTGCCACGATCGCCTCGATAGTGTAGACGATTTAGCCACAGCTACCGCTGAATTATGGGAACGCCAACCGCATCTCAAACGAATGGTTGTCAAATTAAATGAAGGAATTTCTGGCGAGGCAAATGCTCTTTTTGACCTGCAACCTTTACAGGAATTTGCCCCAGGAAAAATTTCTCATGGCGATCGCGTTGCTGCTATCAAAGATAGTTTACCTTCTTTGCGATTTCAAGCTGCCTCAGAAAATTGGACAAATTATGCCAGCCGCGTTCCCGAATTAGGGGCAATTGTCGAGGCATTTGTTGAAGGAGAAGTGAAGCGATCGCCCAGCGTTCAAGGTCGAATTTTACCTGATGGTACGGTTGAAATTCTCTCTACTCACGACCAAATTTTAGGTGGTCCAGACGGACAAATTTATCTCGGCTGTCGGTTTCCCGCTGACGAAGCTTATCGAGTCCAGTTACAAGATTTGGGCTTGAAAATTGGCTGGACTTTAGCGAAAAAAGGCGCTTTAGAAAGGTTTGGCATTGATTTCATGGCTGTACAGCAAGCTGATGGTAAGTGGGACTTGCAAGCAATAGAAATCAACCTTCGTAAAGGTGGAACGACCCATCCTTTCATGACATTAAAGTTATTAACGAACGGACGTTATGACCTTTCAACCGGACTATTTTACAGCCAACAAGGGCGAGCAAAATATTATGTTGCTACCGACAATTTACATAAGAAACGCTATCGAGGTCTGTTACCAAACGATCTAATGGATATTATCGCTTCCCACCGCTTGCACTTCGACACGGGAACAGAAACGGGGACTGTTTTTCATTTGATGGGTTGTCTGTCAGAATTTGGCAAACTAGGCTTGACAAGTATCGGTGACTCCCCACAACAAGCAGAAGATATCTATCAAAAGGTAATCAAGGTCTTAGACGGAGAGACAAAATCTCATCATAACCCTGCTGCTACTAATGCCCAGCAGTTTGTTCCCTTCGGTTGGCGATTGGAAGGAGGCTGATGAGGAAGCCTCAGCGAATAGAATTCGCAGCTACATAAGCGAAGTCCGCCTGCGCGGACTCGTAAGCGAGGTTTTTAACCCGCGCAGGCGGGTTTTGTTTGTGTAGTCGCGACTTATAGTCGCTCCCATACAAGATATAGCACTCGAAACAAAGATTAGGACATAATAGAGGAGAAATCAACGAGAGAAAAAATGCCAGCTCCCTATAGTTATGATTTGAGAACAAAAGTCATACAGGCAATAGATGGTGGAATGGGAAAAACCCAAGCCAGTAAAATCTTTAAAATTAGCCGGAACACCATCAATCTCTGGCTTCAGAAAAGGGAAGAAACAGGAGATTATCGAGCAGAAGATGGATATCAGCGAGGCTATGGCGCAAAAATTACCGATTTAGAAGAGTTTAAGGAATTTGTCCGAAAACATGGCAGTCGAACTCAAAAAGAAATGGCTTCTTCTTGGCAAGAAGAAATTAGTGACAGAACTATTGGCAAAGCTTTGAAGAAAATTAGATTTACTCGAAAAAAAAACTTACGGGTATCAAGAAAGAGATGAAGCCAAAAGGCAAGAGTTTCTCGAAAAGATTGGTCAAAAAGGCATAGAAGAGCGAGTATATATAGATGAGTCAGGAATAGATAATCGAGACGACTATGGTTATGGCTGGAATGAAAAAGGACAAAGATTCTTTGACTTGAAATCGGGAAAAAGAAGTATGAGAGTTAGCATTATCAGTGGTTTATGTCAAGGTAAATTGATAGCTCCATTCACATTTGAAGGCGCTTGCAATCGCTTAGTTTTTGAGCAATGGTTATCTGAAAAGTTGTTACCGCATTTAAAACCAGGACAGACTTTAATTCTAGACAATGCTACCTTTCATAAATCTGAGAAAATCCGAGAATTAATCGCCCAAGCAAAATGTGAACTTGAATACTTACCGCCTTACTCTCCCGATTTAAATGAGATTGAGCATTACTGGTTTCCGATTAAAAACCGAGTAAGGAAATCTCAAGGAACCATTGAAAACTTTCGTGAACGAGTAGATGCTTCTGTTCGTCTTGCGTCCTAATCTATACTTCGAGTGCTATATTAAGTTCTCCCTCAAAGCTTCACATCTTTAAGACTTTACAAACCCTGGCTAGTTTCTAAAGCTTTGATAATATCTACCCAGTCAAGTGGGCTAAAATAGCCAAGACTGACTAAGCTGGAAAAAGCTTAAATCTTCCACTTCAAATTTATGACAAACATTCAGCCAGTTCAATCTCTTTCCCCTACTAAATCAAGCGATCGCGTTGTCGATTACTTCACCAAGCAAGCTTACGAGATCGGTTATATGGCTGGATTTTTGGTTGCTTGTCTAGATGATTTTTGTAACTGGTTGGCGATGCTAATTTCAGAATAGTTATTGGCGATCGGTTACAGTTAATTTGGTTTTAGAAACAGATTTTATATCTCTAATTTGAAGCAAATATATCAATTTCATCTGCTCCCTACTCTCTGCTCTCTGCTCCCTATACAAGACAACTTAATACAAAAATAGTTTTGAGCAGTTTCGCCTACCCAGGTATTGGGTAGGTTTCTTTTTTACATACCCATAATTTCGTAACCAGCATCGACATATATCACTTGACCCGTGATACCGCTAGCTAAGTCGCTGCAGAGGAAAGCTGCGGTGTTACCCACTTCTGTCTGCGTCACCGTGCGACGTAAAGGAGCAACTTGCTCGACATGATGAATCATATCTAAGATTCCACCTACTGCTGAAGAAGCGAGGGTACGAATTGGACCGGCGGAAATAGCATTCACCCGGATGTTTTGCGATCCCATTTCAGAGGCAAGATACCGCACGCTCATTTCTAAAGCTGCTTTAGCAATTCCCATCACGTTGTAGTTAGGAATTACTCGCACGCCGCCTAAATATGTGAGAGTGACAATACTACCCCCTGCTGTCATTAGGGGTTTAGCAGCTCCGCTCAATTGCAGTAAAGAGTAAGCACTAATATCTAGAGCTTTACCGTAACCCGATCGCGAAGTACTGCTGATATCTCCGCTCAAGTCATCCTTGTTAGCAAAGGCAAGGCAATGGATTAGAATATCTAGTCTCTCCCATTTTTCTGCGATCGCCTCAAAGGTAGATTGAATCTGCGCTTCATTCTGCACGTCACAGGGCAAAAACAGGCTAGGGTTCAGGGGAGCTACTAGATCGGCAACTTTTGTTTCCATCCTGCCCCGTTCGTCTGGTAAATAGGTGATCCCCAGGTTTGCACCAGCTTTGTGTAACTGTTGGGCGATCCCCCAAGCAATGGAGCGGTTATTGGCTATGCCAGTGACAAGGGCGTTTTTTCCAGTTAAATCTAGCATACGAACTGTGTCAGGAAACTCATTAGCAGCATACACCTATATCAGTGACCAATTATCAGTTGTCAGTTATCAGTTGTCAGTTGTCAGTAGTTTTTCCTCTGTCCCTTGTCTCCCTTGTCTCTCTCTTGCCACTAGTCATTTAGTCACTCCCCGATCGCAACTTTTTCAAATCAATTAGCTAGAATTTAAGTAAAATTCCTTATTCTCGCTTAAGATATATTGGCAAGTAGTTTTCATGCTAAGTAATTGAGATTTGAGGACAAAATACTCTGCCATTTTTGCTTTAGAATCGATTTCTTTGCGGTCTATTCAAGTTTTTGTAGCTTTGAATACAAAAAAACTGGAAGATTCTGATTTAGATGCATAAAGAGCAGATCTTCTGGATTTTGACTCGATCGGTTTGTTGATGATGTTATCTGATGTACTCTTTGGTGTAGTCTTTACGGACATCTGGTTGGGCAAGGAATATGGTCGTGACGCAAGATAGACCGCTAGCACAGGTATTTCGGCAGGTAGGAGCTGGTTCGTTTCCACCAGTCGTAGAAGTATTTGAACGGGGCAAAACAATATTTTTTCCTGGCGATCCGGCAGAACGGGTCTATTTCTTACTCAAAGGCGCGGTGAAGTTGTCGAGAGTATATGAAGCCGGAGAAGAGATCACCGTTGCACTATTGCGAGAAAATAGCGTATTTGGCGTGCTGTCGCTGCTGACAGGCAATCGTAGCGATCGCTTTTATCATGCAGTGGCTTTTACGCCAGTGGAGTTACTCTCAGCACCAATCGAGCAAGTCGAGCAAGCGCTGAAAGAAAATCCCGATCTGTCAATGTTAATGCTGCGGGGCTTATCTTCGCGGATCTTGCAGACGGAAATGATGATTGAAACCCTGGCTCACCGCGATATGGGTTCGCGCTTAGTCAGTTTTTTGTTAATTCTCTGCCGCGATTTTGGTCTTCCCAGTCCAGATGGGATCACGGTCGATCTCAAGCTTTCCCATCAGGCGATCGCAGAAGCGATTGGTTCTACCCGCGTTACAGTCACCCGCTTGCTAGGAGACTTGCGCGATAAAAATATGATCTCCATCCACAAAAAGAAAATCACCGTTCACAACCCTGTCATATTGAGTCAGCAGTTTACTTAGGGGCGAGGAGCGAGGAGTGAGGAGTGAGAGGACGAGGAAGATATGGGGGACAAGGGGGACAAGGAGGACAAGGAAGCAGGGGAGCAGAGGAGCAGAGAAGCAACTACCAACTACCAACTACCAATTCCTTACACCCTAAACCCCACACCCCACACCCTTTCTTCACTGGTCACTGATAACTGATAACTGTTAACTGACAACTGACTCCCTACTCCCTCATTATTAGGGTAGGCTGTATCTGGATGATGTAAATCGCAGCAAGAAATGTCCACCGGATTCATCTGGATTGCAGCAATTATTATTTTGGGGGGTGTAATCGCGACGGTGGGCGATCGCATCGGCACGAAAGTAGGCAAAGCGCGGCTGAGTTTGTTTAAACTGCGTCCCCGTAATACGGCTACTTTGATTACCATCTTGACTGGAATGGTAATTTCTTTTTCCACTTTGGGGGTTTTGCTAGCTTTTGACAAGCGGTTGCGAGATGGGGTCTTTGAGATTGGTAGGGTACAACGATTGCTGGAATTAAGGCGACAAGATTTAACCGAAACTCGACAGCAGTTAGAAACAACTACCAAAGCCAAAACTCAAGTCGAGCAAGAACTGACTCAAGCCAGGGAAGAACAGAAAGCTCAGCAGATAGAAGCTCAAAGACAGCAAGCAGCAGCCCAAAAGCGGTTGAAAGAAATTAATCAATCTTTACGGGCAGCCTTAACTAAACAAATACAAACCCAAGCTCAACTCAACCGCACTCGCGGTCAGCTCGAACGAATTTCTGCCCAATATCAGCAAGCGCAAGCGCAGCTGAACACGGTGACTGGACAAGCACGCAGGCTACGACAAGAAATTCAACAGAATCAGAAAGAACTGCAAGCATTAGTTGCCCAACGAAATCAACTTAAAACAAGAATTAGCCAGCAAGACCGAGAAATTGCCAAATTAGACGCAGAAATTCAGCGGCGAGACCTGAGTATTGCCCAAAGAGAAGCTTTACTGAAAGATTTGGAAAAAGAAGCAATTGCTTTAGCAAGGAACTTACAACTGCTGCGCCAGGGGAATCTTGCATTAGTCAGGGGTCAAGTCCTAGCGGCGCGGGTAGTGCGCATCGTTCGCCCTTCAGCCGCTCGTCAAGCTGTCGAAGAAATTTTGCGCGAAGCTAACCGTAATGCTATGAATCAAACTCAACCTGGAGTAGAAAAAATTTCCCAAAGGGTTGTCAAAATTTCGGAAAAACAAGTCGAACAGCTCATCAAGCAAATTGACGATGGGCGAGATTATTTCGTCCGCATTCTCGCTGCAAACAATTATGTGGTCGGGGAAAGTTCGGTGCAAGTTTTTGCTGATGTGGCGCTGAATCAACAAGTCTTTAAACCTGGAGAAGTATTATCTAGAATCGAAGCGAACCCAGCAGTAATGACAACCAGAGAAGTGAGACAACGCATAGATTTGTTGTTAGAAGCTGCTAAATTTAGCGCTCAACGTGCTGGAGTGTTGGATGAGAATCTCCTAATTGCCGACAATCGTATCCAAACCCTAATTCGCTTTTTCGAGCAACTCCAGAGCTACGATCGCCCATTAGAATTAAAAGCGATCGCCGCTCAGAATATTTACACTGCTGGACCTATAGCTGTCGAGCTACTGGCAACTCAAAACGGACAGGTGATATTTAGTACTCAACAGAGTTTACCGCAGCCAACGGAGCAGGGAGCAGGGAGCAGGGAGCAGGGAGCAGGGAGCAGGGAGCAGGGAGCAGAGGAGCAGGGAGCAGAGGAGCAGGGAGTGGGGAGTGGGGAGTAGGTATGGAGATGCACTCAACTGTGATATTAGGCTTCGATCCTGGTCGAGATAAATGTGGTGTAGCAGTGATGGGACTGGATGGTAATTTGTCCTACCATCAAGTTGTATCAGCAGCAGAAGCGATCGCTACTATTCAAGCCTTGCGCCAAAAATACCGCATCTCCCTGTTAGTTATGGGCGATCGAACCACATCCAAACAGTGGCAGCAAAAAATTAGTCAAGCACAACTAGAACCGCTAACCATAGTCATGGTAGACGAACGCAACACGACTTTAGAAGCACGCGATCGCTACTGGCAGATGTATCCTCCAACTGGTCTTTCTCGCCTCATCCCGCAGGGAATGCGTCAACCCCCACGGGCGATCGACGATATTGTAGCAATATTGCTGATTGAAAGATACTTGTTAAGTCGTAAGTCGTAAGTCGTAAGTCGTAAGTCAACAGTCACTTACTACCAACTCCTCACGAATGACAAATGACAAATGACCATTAAATTTCTGCCCGAATTTTAAATGCATAATCTCCGCCTGGTTCTAGCTGATAGTCGCGTTGCTCTAGAAAGCGACCAAGAGGTTCTTGGATCAATGCCCGTCCTTGCGAAGGTTTAACAGATAACTCGCCTCGGTGAAATTGCCACTGGAATTGCCACTCAAAATTACCAGCGCACACTTCTCCTTCTAGCAAACCATGCTGCCAAGATTGTCGTGTAATCCGAACGTGGGCAACAGTTTCTGGTAATCGTTTACGACTCACAATGATACTACCGTTATGAAATGCTTTCCGAATGACTTACTTCCCACAATACCAAAACCAACTTATAGGATCGAAGAGGCGAAAGCGATCTTTCTAACGAAAGAAAGTGAGTCTTGAGTGGTTAGTGGCTAGTGGCTGGTGGCTAGATTCCTAGTTTTCGTCTTCACTAGTCACTAGTCACTAGTCACTGAAAACTGAGATTATTTCCATCTATGCATGAGCCTTTAGAAGAGACGGAATTAGCCGATGAATTAGATAAGGCAATTTGGGGCTTTGATGATATTCAGGCAGAAATTAACTACAAACAGGCAAAAGATACTCTTCATAACTTAGTCACTCGTCTCGACCTCAAACCACAAGAACGAGAGGGATTAGAATCAGAAATCGCCCAGTTAGAGACGATGCTGGAAAATCTGGAGCAGAGGGTGGTGCAAATTGCTGTCTTCGGTATGGTAGGTAGGGGAAAATCATCTCTACTTAATGCTTTGTTAGGGCAGCAAGTCTTTGAAACGGGTCCATTGCATGGCGTAACTCGCAGCACTCAAAAAGCACAGTGGGAAGTTACAGAAGAAACGATTGGTACGGGCGATCGCTACGTTAAATTTACCTTGCCTAGTAGCGGTGATTCTCAAGTAGAATTGATTGACACCCCCGGCTTAGATGAGGTTGATGGGGAAACTCGCGCTGCCCTCGCCGCGCAAATTGCCAATCGTGCCGATCTGATTTTATTTGCGATCGCCGGAGATATGACGCAAGTAGAACACAAGGCTCTTTCCCAACTGCGAGACGTTGGCAAGCCGATCCTGTTGGTATTTAATAAAATCGACCAATATCCCCAAGCCGACCGGATAGCGATCTATCACAAAATTCGCGACGAACGAGTCAAAGAATTACTCTCTCCCGATGAAATTGTCATGGCGGCGGCTTCTCCTTTGACCAAAAAAGCGATCGTGCGTCCTGATGGAACCAGAAGCGTGCAACTCAGCCAGGGACAGCCGCAAATTGAGGAATTGAAATTAAAAATTCTCGAAATTTTACATCGGGAAGGCAAAGCTTTAGTTGCTCTCAATACAATGCTTTATGCCGACAACGTGAACGAGCAAATTGTCAAGCGTAAACTCGAAATTCGTGCCAGCAGTGCCGAGCGCTTGATTTGGCGGGCAACCATGACCAAAGCCGTAGCGATCGCCCTGAACCCAATAATGATGGTCGATCTGCTCAGTGGAGCTGCGATCGATTTAATCCTCATCCTGTCTCTAGCTAAGTTATATGACATACCGATGACACAGACAGGAGCCTTGCAATTGCTACAAAAAATCGCCCTGAGTTTGGGCGGAATTAGTGCCAGCCAATTGCTAGCAAATTTGGGCTTAAGTTCCCTGAAAAGCTTATTGGGTATAGCTACCCCCGCTACCGGGGGCATTACCCTGGCTCCCTACCTTTCTGTTGCTATTACCCAAGCAGGCGTGGCGGGTGTTTCTGCTTACAGCATCGGACAAGTGACAAAAGCATACCTCGCCAACGGCGCAACTTGGGGACCAGAAGGACCGAAAGCCGTCATTACGCGCATTTTGTCCTCCCTCGACCAAACTTCTATTCTGAATCGGATTAAAGATGAGTTGGTCGCGAAATTAGGGGCTAGAAAAGAGAGCTGAGGGAGCTGAGGATGCTGAGGGAGACAAGGGAGAAAGAAATTTACAATCTCCATACCCTACACCCCACACCCTACACCCCACACCCCACACCCTACACCCTTTCTTCACTAGCCACCAGTCACCAGTCACCAGCCACTATCTTATACACGCGGAGGCAGATTACGCTGCTGCTTGAAGGATTCGAGAATTTCCCGTACTTGTTGTCCGGCGATTTCCCGACCACCCAAACCGAAGGCGATCGCAGAAGCAACGGCGATCGCGCCAAATAGCAATCCAAATGCTAAATTCACGATATCTTGGGCAATACCGATCTGTTGCAGTGCCATCGCTGAGACAAGGGCAATAATTGCTATACGGGCTATCTGTCCTAAAATCTGGGCTTGGCGATCGCCCGAACTGGTGATGATGTTGTAAGCCAGGTTTGCCAAAAATAAACCGATGGCGAATACTACCAATCCTGCTAAAATTCGCCCAAAAATTACGATGATGCCGCTAACTAGGGTAGTTAATGCAGGAATACCCAAAATATTAACTGCTGTCACCGTGGCAAACAGCATAATTCCTACAAATACAATAATGCCCACAATTTCGGCTGGCGTACGAGCGGAGATTGTAGGCGCTGGTTCCCTTTGAATGACTGTTGGCTGTCCCGTCGTTGGTGGGGGTGGAATTGCTCCTGGTTCCTCATAGGTGGGACTTGGCGCGGCGCTTCTGCGTCTGAGAGTGGGCAGTCCCAACACAGAGAAGATGTTGTTAAAACCAATACTTGTGAGAATATTCGTCACCAAATCGCCAACGAATCGCCCCAGGAAGTAAGCCAGGATGAGAATTAATGCTGCTGTAAAGATTAGTGGTAAAGCATTAAGGATCTGTTGCAACATGGCGATCGCCGGAGTCGAGATCGCATCAATGCGCAGTTGTTGTAGTGCCGCGATCGCTACTGGAATCAAAATCAGGACGTAGACGATGGTGCCAATAATTCCCGATAAAGATTGCCCTCCCGCCGTGGTTCGCAGTCCAAAGCGCGATCCTGCTTGGTCAATTCCAGTTGAGATCAGCAAATTAGTGACGATCCGACGCACTACAGTCGCCAACAACCAACCAGCAGCAGCAATAATGACTGCTACCAAAATATTTGGTAAAGCTGAGAGGATCTCGCTCACCAAACCCTCTATTGGTTGTAATGCTTGCTGCAAACCAAGAGTATCGAGGATAGGAATTAAAAACAGCAAAAATATAAACCAGTACAAGGCATTGCCAATCGTATCGCTGAGCGATAGCTGGTTTGGTGGTCGAGTTACCCCTTGGGGTCGCTGGTCTAAACGCTCGTCTAGCCTAGCAGCGCGCAGTCCTCGGACTGTAATCAACTTCACGATTGTGGCAATTGCCCAAGCTACACCCAGGAAGATCAGCGCTCCTAGTATCCGAGGAATGAAGCTCAGTACAGTATTGAGGAAGCCACCCAAAGGACGAGACACCACCTCTAGTTGAAGTGCGTTTAGCACCGCTACTACGGTGAAGAGAATCACAATCCAATAGACTAGATTGGCAATCAGTTCTTCGACTCTGGGTAAGTCGCGGCTATCCGAACGACCAGTAATGCTGGCTGCAATGCGGTTGTCAATATCCGTGCGATTGAGGATGCCTTTAACTATAGCTTTAGCGATCGCAGCCACGATCAAACCAAGCGCCAGAATTAAGACTGCTCCCAGCAAGTTAGGAATAAACGCTAACAAGCTACCCCAAATATTTTGTACGTAGTCTACACTTCGCTCAACAGCCTGTTGTCCCTGCTGTACTGGTGGTGCTGCTTGCGCCAAATGTTGCCAAGACGCTTGCAGGGGTCTATCCCAGTTAGTGAAGTGGGTTATCCCGTGCCAAATTGCATTCATAATTTTCCGAGTTAACTGTAAATTTCATGAGGAGAAAGTACCAGCCACCGCTCTTTTTGGTAGCAGAATTGAAAATCCTGCTACAACTCCCTTGTATTTTTGTACTTTGTCAGCAAATTAGCTAGTGAGGAGAAATATAGAGTTCTTATACAGAGTGATTCCTCAGTTTCTCATTCCACATCTACCTTAGTGAGTAGTTATGCCAGAAGAATCCCCGGATTAGTGAGTTTTTAGGTTTTTCATTCTTGCGATAGGTGCGAAATCAAATCAATTTACTCGTTAAGATTATGATTAAATTTTCTGATAAATCAGGGAGACAAGGGGGAGAAGAGAGCGCAAGGTTGCTGAGGGAGCTGAGGGAGCTGAGGGAGCTGAGGAAGCAGGGAGCAGTTATCAGTGACCAGTGACCAAAGTTTTGAGTTTTGAGTTTTGAGTTTTGAGTTTTGAGTTTTGAGTTTTGAGTTAAATTCAACATTCAACATTCAAAACTCTCTTCCACGCATCACTGACAACTGACAACTGACAACTGACAACTGACAACTGACAACTAACAACTGACAACTGAACGAATGACACAAATATTTGAACAATCAATTGAGATTGCTGCTAGTGCAACGGCTGTCGAGCGTTGCGTTACCGACTTGCATCTAATGCATCGGTGGTTGAACCCAGCCCTGCGTTGCGAACCTGTAGGCGAGTGGAGTACGGAAATAGGTAGCCGCAGCCGTTTTATTATTCAAGTTCCCTTAGTCAAACCCACTTTAGAGTGCATCACGATCGGTCGCGCTCCTGGGTTAATTGTCTGGGGGTTTGAGGGTTTTTTTCAAGGTAGCGATCGCTGGGAGTGTCAGCCCTTATCCCAAGGAACGCGCCTGCTTAACCGCTTTGAATTTGATATACCCAATCCCATCGTTAGCTGGGGTTTCCACACCTTCGCCGCCCCCTGGACGCAAGCGGACATGAAAACTCAACTCCAGCGCCTCAAGCAGGTTGCTGAGGAAGTGAGCAGGGAGCAGGGAGCAGGGAGCAGGGAGTAGGGAGTAGGGAGCAGGGAGTAGGGAGCAGTTAATTCTCGACTTACGACTTACGACTTACGACTTACGACTTACGACTTCCAACTCTATCCTCTTCCCAGTTGACTTAACAACTTGCGAATTACTGGAGCATCTTCTGCATGGGGGGCTTGGGCAAGATAGGATTCAAAGTCGGAAATGGCTGAAAACCAATGTCCCAACTGGTAGTTAATTAAACCGCGATCGCGTGTTTCACCTGGGATATCTGGAAACAACAGCAAAATCTTTTCTACTGTTCCCAGTGCTTTTTCTAAATCCTGCTGTTGTAAATAAATATACTTCAAATTTGTCAGCATTCGTGCTAAAAATTGCCGATGAGTCACCGATCGCAAAAATTCCGCTCGTAATGCTACAGGCTGTCCGTAAATTTGGCTCAATTTTGCTTGACAGTCTTGAGGAAACAGTACTTCACCTCGATTGAAGGCATCGACAAAAATCTCCATTTCCGGTATCTCAGGACGAATCAGGAAATGCCCCGGCATTCCCACCCCAACCATCGGAAAGTCAATTCGCTTAGCTAACTCTAGGTAGATTAGCGATAGTGTAATCGGAATTCCCGTCCGTCGCTCGATCGCATCGTTTAAGAAGCTATTACGCGGATCGTGATATTCATTAACATTTCCTTTAAATCCCAAGTCTTCATATAAGTATTGATTAATAGTTTGAATGACACGCAACGGATATCTCTGAATGGGTAGCCGCTCTAGTAATTCTTCTGCCATCGTATTTAGAGCGTTGAGATATTCTGCTGGATCGAGTTCTGGATATTCCTCCTGAGCAATGTAGAGAGCTGCTTTGGCTAGATCGATCTGCTCGTCAGAGCGATCGATCTCTTGAGAGAAAAATTGCCTTGCTACCGAAACCATCACTAATTACAAAGGATAATTTTGCACTCTTTACATAAATTAAAACAGACAACACACTATAAATGGTGCATCCTTAAGGTCAGTCTTATGGAACTCAACCACAGATAGTTGCATCAGACACAACAAACGTGGGAAGTCAGCGATCGAGGTCAAAAATTCTGCAATAGGTTTGAGCAATCACAAACAGAAGTGTCACCACCAAATCGTTTCGACGAAACTCAACAATGGCGGCGGATCTTTTATAGCTTGCGTACCAGCATTTTAATTTGGTATGTCTTGCTGTTAACTTTTAGTGCGTTTCTTTCCACCTTGGTCATCCGGCAAGTCTTACTGGCGCGCCTAGAGACAAGACATGAAAACTCTTTGTTGCAGGAAGTAAAGGAGTTTCGAGTTTTAGCTAATGGCAAAGATCCCAACACGGGAAAACCTTTTCAACATAACCTTAAAGCTTTGTTTAGAGTTTTTCTCAATCGCAACATTCCCGATGACGATGAGTTTTTGATTGCCATCATTGAAGGTGAAATCGATCGCTCTAGCCCTAGAGCGCTACCAGAGCCACTAAAACAGAATTCAGAGCTAATTCAATATTTTGGTAAATTGACCAAGCCAGAGCAGGGAGCCAGAGAGACGACCGCAGGCACGATCGTTTATCGCGCCGCCCCCATTATTAGAGATGAAACTCACGGTGTCTTTGTGGTAGCTCAACTGACAGCAGGGGAACGCCAAGAAGTGGATGAAGCAATGGCAGTGATTATTCAAGTCAAAATTTTTGTCATTATTGGGGCAGCTATCCTTGCGTGGTTAGTGGCAGGTAGAACGCTGACTCCTCTACATTTACTCACGGAAACTGCACGCTCGATTCGCGAATCTGACCTGACTCGTCGCATTCCTGTCAAGGGGTCGGATGAAATTGCCGAACTAGCAACGACTTTTAATGAAATGCTCGATCGCCTCCAAGCTGCTTTCAGCAGCCAACGCAACTTTATTAACGATGCCAGTCACGAACTGCGAACGCCAATAACTATTATTCGCGGTCACTTGGAACTCATGGGCGACGATCCCCAAGAACGAGAGGAAACTGTAGCCTTAGTGACAGACGAATTAGATCGCATGAGTCGTTTTGTTGACGATCTGTTACTCCTCGCCAAGGCGGAGCAACCAAACTTTTTAAAGCTGGAAAGATTAGATCTGACTACCTTGGTAGCAGAAATTTACTCTAAAGCGATCGCCCTATCAACGGATCGTCACTGGCAGATCGATCGCCATAGTCCAGGGACAATTATTGCCGACCGTCAGCGCCTCACCCAAGCAATGATAAACTTGGCTCAGAATGCCACCCAACACACGACAACGGGAGATACGATCGCTTTAGGCTGTATGCAGAGACACAATTGGGTACGGTTATGGGTGCGCGATACGGGCGAAGGTATTTCTCTAGCAGACCAACAAAGAATTTTTGAACGCTTTGCTCGCACTACCAGAAGTCAAAGGCGTTCTGAAGGTGCTGGCTTAGGCTTGGCAATCGTGCGGGCGATCGCTCAAGCTCACGGTGGCAAAATTGAACTAAGTAGTCGTCCTCGTCGCGGCTCTACTTTTACCATCGTACTTCCTGTCGAACCCACATCAGAGATATCATCTCATGAGTAGAATTTTAATCGTCGAAGATGAACCCCGGATTAGCGCTTTTATTGAAAAAGGGCTAAAAGCCAATGGCTACACAGTCTCAGTAGTTCGGGATGGCGATGAAGCTTTACTTGTAGCCAATAGTAAAGATTTTGACCTCATGATTCTCGATATAGGGCTACCGCGACAAGACGGTTGGACGATATTATCAACATTGCGCGGTCAAGGAGAATATTTACCGATCGTCATTCTCACTGCTCGCGACGATGTGAATGATAAAGTAGCGGGACTAGAGGGAGGTGCTGATGACTACATGACCAAGCCATTTCGGTTTGAAGAACTGTTAGCAAGGGTGCGTTTGCGGTTACGCGACAAAACTCAGAATGTCACGAAGGAGATTGCGGAACTCAAAGCAGGTAGTCTTGTCCTAGATTTGCGGCTGCGACAAGTTAGAATTGGCGATCGCTCAGTCGAACTCTCTGCTAAGGAATTTACGTTGATCGAAACATTTCTGCGGCATCCCAATCAAGTCCTCAGCCGCGAGCAACTCCTCAGTGCTGTTTGGGGCTACGACTACGATCCTGGTTCTAATATCGTTGATGTTTATGTTGGCTATTTACGCAAAAAAATCAGTTCTCATCTGATTGAAACCGTCCGAGGTATGGGATACCGTTTCGTTAGTCAGCAGTGAATAGCTGTCAGTTATCAGTTGTCAGTTATCAGTTATCAGTTATCAGTCAATTCCGACCTACGACTTCCCGGTTAATCTCATAAACTGTAAATTTAATTATGCGTTTAATTCTTAGCTCGATCGCCGCGATCGCTTTTCTGACATTGCCTGCAATTGTGGCAGCGCAATCTACCTCTCCTAACTCAGACAACAATCCTTCTTTTAAACTTCCGCGACGCACTCCTAGAAATCCTAGCCGACCTGCCGAACCGCCAGAACCACCAGAAGAATATAAAAAGAAAATTGAAGATATTCAAGATTTAGTCAATAGTAATAAGCAGGTAAAAACGATGTGTGCCAACTATATAAACGATATAGAATATCAGTTTCTCAGCAATAAGTTGCAAATTGATATTGGCAATAATAGTTGTACTTTTACCATTATCAAAGAAGTTATTCAGCCGCAACTAGCTGAAGGTAAAATAAGAACCTACGAATATACAGGCGATCGCGAAGGGGTAATTGTTACATTTTAATTTAGTATTTTAAGAAAGTGACTAGTGTTGAGTGGCTGGTGATTAGAAAAAAAACTAGCCACTAGCCACTAGCTACCAGCCACTCACAAACAACTAAAAAGCTTATGAATTCTGTATATATTACCGTATGACCAAGCTAATTATTCAAATTCCTTGTTATAACGAAGCAGAAACTTTAGGAATTACTCTTTCGGCTTTACCGCGTGAAATACCTGGAATTAGCTGTGTAGAATGGTTGGTAATTGATGATGGTAGTACGGATAAAACACTTGCAGTTGCTAAAGATTTTGGGGTCGATCGCATAGTGAGATTGAACCACAATCAAGGACTCGCAAAAGCCTTTATGGCAGGGATAGAAGCCTGTTTAATCGCAGGAGCTGATATTATTGTTAATACTGATGCAGATAATCAATATTGTGCTGACGATATTCCTAAATTGATTGCTCCTATTTTATTAGGTAGAGCAGAAATTGTCATTGGCACGCGACCAATTTATAAAATCAAACACTTTTCCCCAACTAAAAAAGTTTTACAAAAATTAGGCAGTTGGGTAGTTCGCCTTGCTAGCAACACGAACATTCCCGACGCACCCAGCGGTTTTCGAGCAATTAGTCGAGCAGCAGCACTGCAATTAAATGTATTTAACGAATATACTTATACGCTAGAAACAATCATTCAAGCTGGACAAAAAGGTATTCCGATGACTGCCGTTCCGATTAGAACGAATAAATATCTCAGACCTTCGCGTTTAGTTAAAAACATTCCAACTTACATTCAGCGATCGCTCTTTACAATTTTACGCATTTTCATGACATATCAGCCCCTAAAATTCTTCACAATTTTAGGCAGCATTCCTTTTAGCTTGGGTACATTACTGGGGATTCGATGGCTGATATTTTTTCTTGATGGTACAACTCGTACTCGTATTCCTAGCTTAATTTTAGCTGCAATTTTAATTATTACTGGCGTACAATTGTGGCTTTTTGGCTTAGTTGCCGATCTTTTAGCAGTCAACCGCAAAGTCTTAGAAGAAATTCAACTGCGACTGCGACGGGCGGATATTGAAGGGAGTCGGGAGTCGGGAGTCGGGAGTCGGGGAGAATAAAAAAAATTATCAATTACCAATTACCAATACCAATTAACAGTGCCAAATAAAAATCTTTTTGCTAGAGAAGCGATCGCCCAAATTCCTAAAATTTTAACCTTGATGGATCGTAATGTTCACAGCCCTACTTATGGATGTTGCGATCGCAATTTTTGGCATTATAAAATTATCGATTTTCCCAGCGGGATGGCGCAAGAATTTGTCTTACCTCTTGCTTTGGCATACGATACAGATTTACCAGATAACCCTTTTTACCGCCAAAAGATCGTTCCTCAGTGGGTGGAAGCAGGAATTTTATATGCTGCTCGTAGCGCTCATAAAGATGGTTCCTGTGACGATTATTTTCCCTACGAACGAGCTGCTGGTGCAGCGGCTTTTTCTCTGCTTGCCTGTATTGATAGCTACACTCTATTAAAACTCAATAATCCTATCGCTCTGCAATTTTTTACTAAACGTGCTGATTGGTTGGCAAAACATCATGAAAGTGGTAAACTCACCAATCACCAAGCCTTGATTGTTTTGTGTTTTGAATTACTTTCAAATCTATTAAGAACCTCTCACTGGGATCGGGCAAAAGTTCAGCGCTTAGAACGAGTTTTAGCTTGGCAAAGTAGCGAAGGCTGGTTTCAAGAATATGAAGGTTGCGATCCTGGCTACCATACTTTAACTATTTCTTGTTTAGCGCGAATTTATCAAATTAAACCTGATATTCGCATCAAAGAGGCATTAATCAAAGCAGTTGAACTAGCTGCTCAGTTCGTACATCCCGATGGTTCCTACGGGGGAGAATATACTAGTCGCAATACATATAATTTCTTTCCTCATGGTTTTGAATTAGTCGGGCAATGGTTTCCAGATGCTTTAAGAATTAATGATGCTTTTCTAAATGGATTAGCTAATGGTTTAGCACCTTGTTATAGTGACGACCATATTATCGGACATCATGCTTGGAATTACTTGTTAGCTTGGCGCGATTTTGTTCCTCAACGTCCTTTATCTCAATCTCGTCCTATAGGTAGAATTTGGCTACCCGAAGCGAGAATTTTGATAGATCGACTCCCTAGTACGGGCGCACAGTCGTGCGCCTCTAACAACTCTCCAACGTACGAACTCTACTTAGCATTGAATAAGGGAGGTACGTTCAAACTATTTCGTAACAACCAGTTAATCGCATCAGATACTCAGTTTTCACTTTTGGTTAAAGAAGGTAAAAAAATTAAGAATGCAGTCGGACATTTAGTAGGAAATTATGCGATCGCTCTAGAACAAAACAAAATTACAATTCAAGGACAGTTGGGATGGGCGAAACAAAAACAAATGACACCAGCCAACTTAATGATATTACGCATAGTAATGCTGGGCTTCGGACGATTTTTTCCTAATTTGATTCGGAAGCTGTTACAAAAAGTGTTGATCGTTGGTAAGAAAGACGCACCATTTTGGTTCCAACGTCAACTGCTTTGGGAAAATGGGAAATTACACGTACTTGACGAACTGAAAGCGCAGAATTGGAGAAACGTTATAGCTGCTGATATTGGTTGCGATCGCACTTCAATTTATGTTGTCATGAGTCGAACTTTTCAAATCGGTCAATTGCAAACTGAATGGAATTTGGCTGAAGAAGTCAAACAACTCGCCCCAGGCGAATTGCTAAAATTAGAACGATATTTTTAGAAAGTATTGTTGATACATCATCTCTCCAAGAAATTGAAAATTTTTTAGTTCTAGATATGAAACGAATAATTTCTATTGCAGTTAGCTTAATAATTTTAGTAATTATTTATTGGAAAATAGACTTTACTAATCTCATCGAAGTATTTCAAAACTCAAACATTTACTGGATGATAATCAGTCTATGTATGGTCGTACCTATAACAACTATTACAGCATGGCGATTGCAGCAATTAACTCCTAAACAAGCTCAATTAAGCTTTGGGGAAGCAAATAAATTAATTTTAGCTGCTAGCGTCCTTAATATGGTCTTACCTTCAAAAATGGGCGATATTGCTAAAGCTTATTTTATGCGGCAACAGGGGCATTTAACTGGCTCTTTGTCTTTATCTTTAGTAGTTTTTGAGAAAACTTGCGATTTACTATCATTATTATTATGGTGTGTTTTTGGTTTAATTCTTTATCCTGATAAAAATTGGTTATTTTGGCTAATGACAGTAGGTGTGGGATTAGGTCTAACCCTTGGGTTACTCTTACTTAGTTTTCGTAAATTTGCCCAAATATTTTTTGTCTTAAGTAAAGCGATTGCCACTAAAAAACTTAAAATTAAACTTCAAAACTTGCAATTTTCTTGGGAGGAAATGCATAAGTACTTTTGGTGCGATCGAGCCAATTTATTCAAAATTGCTTTAACGTCTATTTTTATTTGGTTTTTACATCTATTACAGATTTGGTTCTTCATTCTGGCTCTAAAAGCCTGGACACCATTTTTAGCCAATCTCGCTCTCTCTCCATTAGCGATTTTAGCCGGATTATTACCGCTGACATTTGCTGGTGTTGGTACTCGCGATGCTGCATTAATTGCGTTCTACCAACCCTATTTCAATGCTCCTACGGCAGCAGCTTTAGGTTTACTATGCACGTCTCGCTACTTACTACCTGCGATTGGTGGTTTACCTTTCTTAGGAAAATATTTAACGACTGTTCGTAATCTTTCTCAAGAGTAGTAAAAATGAGATTTTTCTCATCTTAAATTCATGAGTTTATTACTTTCATATGGTAGTCTTGCACCTGTGAAAAAAATTCATGTATATTCTATTGAGTGTTTCTAGTCGCAGGAATCGTGTTACAGATTATTAGTAATAATATTCGTACAATCGTATTTGTATTTAGTGCAACGCTTGCACTAACAAATAGCGTATTTGCCAGCGAATTGAAGCAAGAAAACACAGGTTTAGAGCAAGCAAATAACTTATCTTCTAGTTTTCAGGAGATTGCACCTTATGAATCTAACAGCCTCGATCGCATAACTCCTGTTTCCCAACTCGACAATATTAGCGCTCATGATTGGCAGTGGCAAACATTAAAATTTCTGAGCCAACGCTATAATACGACAATTGAATTTAACGGCGATCGCAGCTTCACACGTTATGAATTTGCCGCTACTTTAGATCCTATTCTCACGGAGATCGCAAAACTAATTGCTACAGGTGACGCTAAACGAGTGAGTCAAACAGACATCACCAAATTGCAAAGATTGCAAACAGAATTTGCGACTGAATTAGCTAGTCTACAAACAAGACGAGTAGAGGGATTAGAAAGTCAAACCCAACTGCTTGAAGCACAACAATTTTCTACAACCACAACTCTCTCAGGTCAAGTCATCTTTTCTGTCAGTGGCGCTGTAGGTGCGGAAAAAGCCGATGGTAGTGGCGAAAAAGTTGATAGCAATTTAGTTTTGAGCGATCGCGTGCGACTAACTTTTAATTCTAGTTTCATGGGGGAAGATCGTCTGAGGGTGCGTATACAAGCGAATAACTTCCCAGGAGTTGAAGATGCGGCAGGGACAACAATGGCGCGATTGGGATTTGAAGGGGATAGCGAGAATCAGTTTGAATTAACTCGCATTGAGTACCGCTTTCCCGTTGGCGAACAAACTACAGTTTACGCTGGAATCTTCGGTAGCGGCATAGATGACTTTGCCGATACCGTCAATACTTTCCTTGATAGTAGCAGTCGGGGGGCAGTATCCCGCTTTGGCAGGCGCAATCCGATATACAGACAAGGTTCAGGTACGGGAGTAGGTGTGGAATACGATTTAACTGAGGAGATTTCTCTGCAACTAGGATATGTCGCAGAAGATGCTAACGAACCGGAATCTGGAATTGGTGGTAGTGCTTACGGTGCGATCGCGCAATTGTATTTTGAGTATAGCGATCGATTTGAGTTAGGTTTAACTTACGTACATTCCTACAACCAGCTAGATACAGGTACGGGAAGCGAACTAGCCAACGATCCTTTTGATGAAAACAGCGATGCTATCCGAGCAAATTCTTATGGTATTGCGACAACTTGGCAGATTAATCCTAAATTTGCGATCGGTGGATGGATAGGTTTGACAAATGCGACAGCCGCAGATTTACCAGGTAATCCAACCGCAGAAATTTTTAACTATGCTGTCACCCTTGCCTTTCCTGACTTGGGGAAAGAGGGTAGCTTGGGTGGAATTGTTATCGGTCAACCACCCAAGGTCACTAACAGCGATCTCAGCACAGATTTTCAAGACCGCAATACAGCTTGGCATTTTGAAGCATTCTACCGCTTGCAACTCAGCGAACAAATTTCAATGACTCCAGGTTTCTTAGCCATTATCAATCCCGAACACGATAACAATAACGATACTTTATATGTTGGGACAATTCGTACTACTTTTGAATTCTAATTAAGAGTCCCGGTCATGACTATCGAATTACTAACGAGCTATCTGTAGATTTTTTGTAGATAAAAACTTTTCATATCCTGCTTGTAATTGACGCTTACCATCACGTTCAATAATGCTGCCATGAGCCATGATGACTCGATGAAAATCCCAGCAAAGAACTTTTTGAATTGAGTGTTTTACCTGTGTTTTATCGCGACAAGCAAGTTTTTCTAATAATGTTGGTTCCAACTGGCGATCGCCTCCTAAAACTTTGGCAATTAAGCGCGTTTGCCAGGAAAAATCAGCATCAAAATGAAACGCCGTATCAGTTAATATCAAAGTTTGGCTTTCTCGATGCCAAAATACAATTTCATTTAATACTCCCGAATTGCCGATACCTATAGTTTGAAATCCGGCGAATAAGAGATATTCAACTTCATTCAAATTGCCAATTTTACCACATTCATTGAGGATGCGATCGCTCGTTATATCTGGTCTTTTCAAGTCTAAACCTGGAGCAACCCAAATCTCAGCATTAGGATAAATCGACTTGAAGTTAGTGATAAAAAGATGATGATAGCAATTTGGCGCGATAATTGTGGTGACGTTGCCCAATTCGTTAATTTGCTGGATAGTTATTTCATCAACATCAATGGGAGAAATAATTATAAGTTCGCCATTGTCAAGGCGAATTACTGTCATTCTCGTTCCCACTTCTAGACCGAAAAACTTAAATTCCCGTTCGCCAACCCAGATATTTCGATCGATTTTTCTCAGCATAAGGTTAGTGTTTGGAGTGTATTGAATCCAAAAGCAGCTTTTTTTGCCTTGCGACAACCGCAGATGGAACCAGAGCAACGCCAGCTAGCGGCTTTAGTCAGCGTAGAAATTACTGGAGCCTTACAGCTATTATCCCTTGCCCAAACAGAACGGTTGCGACAGCAGATCGTGACTGAAACCAAACACATCTTAATTCGCTATCTTCAACCGCTTTTTCCCGATTGCGATCCGACGAATGAGAAAATTGGGAGCTAATACTAAGGCGATCGCATAACCCAGATAAGCGCGATCGTCCTAATGCTAAATACTCCCACGTAGGATTATCATGAAGCCATTTGCAAGATAACTTAAGGAAACTTATCTGAGTGAATAAATGAAGAAATTTTTTATAATTTAGTAACAAAAAAGTAGGGTAAGTATTACCCCCCCCTACTAATAACTAGTCACTGGTTACAAGTCGTAAGTCGTAAGTCGTAAGTCGTAAGTGACTGGTAACTGATAACTGATAACTGGTAACTGATAACTGATAACTGACAACTGATAACTATTAAACAAAGCGATCGCCTTTACCATTTTTACGACGAATGCCGATGACCGAAGGACGGGGTGGTCCGTAAAGATCTCCCGCTAAATTGCTAGGCCAATTACTACCGCGTGGGACAGTTCTGTTTTGCGTGAACAGAGTTCCATCCAAATTCAGCATCTCAATATCTCGATTGAGACTTTGAGGCGGATTGAAGGGGCAGTTTTCCCCAGGGTGCTGCACGGCAATAATTAAGGTATCGCTGACAAAGGTAGGTCCTGTCATTTCGCAGCGCGGGGGACCATAGGCAAACGGGACGATCTGCCCTGCATTCTCACCATCTAGAGGAATGTAGAACAGCCAGTTGTTACCGAAAACTCCAATTAAATCGGATGTTTGAATGTTGAGATCGGAGGACGCACCTTCTACCACAGCTCCAACTACTGTATGGTCGATGTTGAGTGGTTTTGCTTCTGCTCCTTCACCAAAACCGTTATGAGCGCCAGTGGACATATCCGTGACACCCCAGACGTTATTTTGGCTGTCGAAGGCGAGGTTATCCACGTTAGCAAAACCGTCTCCTGGCTCGGCTCCTGCTTCCCCACCTTTGGCTAAGCGTTCCCAACGGAAAGTTAGACCTGTATTATCGGAGCTGTTTTCAGTAATCTTAAACAGTTCTCCTGAAGGCTGTCCCGCGTTGACATCTTTGCTGTATTTAGAGACAACAAATATCCGAGAATCTGGATAACCATCGCTACCTGGCGCACCATCGGTATAAGCGATGAAGACTTCCCTCGAATTGCGAGGATTGATTTCCAAATCTTCAGGACGAGCGGTAGGAGTACCACCGATGAGGTTAGCAGCTAAGAAAGCATCAACTAACACCGCGCCTTGACTGGTATAGAAATCTGAGAGTTTCTTACCTTGGTAGTCTTTTAAAGCCGTAGCTTCATTCTCGGTCGTAATGTTGTACTTGCCACCATCTTTTGTTTGTGCAGCAATGCCATTGCGTCGCGGTAATGGTAGCAGTGCGTTGCGCGTCGCTTTACCCAAAGCTTGAATTTCCACCGAGCCAAGCGTAGAAGGGGAAATGGGGTTGGTACTCGCACCAATCTTCAACGGTAGCCATTCACCCGTACCATCAGGATTGTAACGAGCCACGTAGAGCGTACCTGCCTCGAATAGTTCGCTATTTTTCTTGTCTTCAGGGGATTTGACCTTCTCTGCACTGACAAATTTCCAGGTATGTCCGCCACGGCGATCGTCACCCATATAGGCAACGAGTTTTTTTCCAGACTCCGCCACCATAGTGATATTCTCATGACGGAAGCGACCGAGAGCAGTATGTTTGCGCGATCGCCATTTGGGATCGGCGGGATCGATCTCGACCATCCAGCCGTATTTTTCCCCGACCATACCGAATTCAGCTCCAGTCGTGCCTTCGGTGTATTCTGTCTGCGTACCGTTAGGCAGAACTGCTTCTGTAACTCCGACGAAGAACTCTTCACTAGCTTGGAAGTTCTCCTCTGCGGACACGATCGTTCCCCAAGGAGTTGTACCACCAGAACAGTTGTGTCCCGTACCGATGATTTTGCTACCCAATCCATCGGTGTTAACGGCTTCAAATACATCCTTAGCAGCCGTACCCGTACCGATGAGGTAGTTGAGATCGCCTTTCTGGTAGCTTTTTTCGCCCCAGGATGTGACTTCTTTGTAAGCATCAGTGCGATCGCTGTTGATTCCTAAGCCTGACAAGGCGTGGATGCGGCGATTTTTCGGGTCTTTGACAACGCTGTAACGTCGGTCATTACCTTGGCGGATTCTGACAATCGAGCCACCCATGTTGTAGAGAAACTCACCTAGTAAGGTGCGGTTTTTCTCGCTAATATTAATTCCTAAATAAGGGAAAGATTCGGAGAACCCTGCCAGATCTTCTGGGGTTTCAGGCGCGAGGAAGGAAATCGGGTAGGAAACGTATTCGTGGTTCACCCACAAGTAGCCGTCTTTAACAGCAATGCTGTCGTAGCTGCTACCGTCAGTAATATTGCGATCGCCGTTACCACTGATAGGAATAAAACCAGTGTAATCGCAGTTATAACCAAAATAATCGTCTGGGTTGGGGAAGACGCGATCGCCCCAGCCAACAATGACGTACCGCTCGTATTCTGGTGGTACGATAACATCGTCGTACACGGTATATTTTGTCAATCTCGCATCTGCCGATGGTTGTAAAACTTGCCCTTTTTCGCTGCCTGCTGGTAGGTAACTAGGCAGTTGTTGATAAATGGGTAACGGATGGGGCAATCGTACAGGGGTGAACGATAAAGCCTCAGCTGCTTGGGCGGTGCTAGAACCAGCACCAAACAATTTATTCTCTAGCACGGGTGAGAAAGCAGCAGCACCAACACCCGCACCGAAGAAAACTAACAGCTGCCTCCGAGTAATTCTAGACATGAAACTCCCTCTTGATTCGGAATCGCCAGATCCTCAAGTTTGAAAATGTCTGTATTGCGATTGTTAGTAGAGAGTGCAGAGTGCTACTGGCTTTTGATTCCGTCAAGTTTCAACGCGATCGCAAAGTTTGTACTCCGCGCCTTCTTTTACGAGCTTATGTATTTTTAATAACAAACCCATTGAACAAAGCTTGGCATCGAGCTGTAACCAAAAGACCTGCTCTCGTTTTTTCTCTACTACTAACTATCGAGACAGAAACTTAATTTTCAAACAAAATTGTTGCCTTAGTTACGATAATCCTGCAACATTAAGGTGAGTTAATCACTCGGTTAATACTGAGTCAATTTTTTACTTCGGATTCCTCCAGTTCTCTTTTCTAAAGAATGTTGAGCAAATATCTCTATTTAGTTATTCGCACAATTTGATTTGTTCGTTTAATGAGATTTTCCTAATTAAGCTAGTAGTTGAAATGAGAGTCGATCGGATATAATTTTTCGTTTAAACGATTTTATGCTGTTTGCAGCAGTCAATCTCTGCGATCGCCACAAAGAACAAACGTGTATAAAAAGAATCAAAATTTGCAGAATTACGTACATTTCTCATTTCAATCAGTCATCGCGATAGGCGGGATCGTCTTCTCTTAACCTACGAGCAGTATTTACATTCACGGGAGTACGCTGACTCTCGGTTACAGTTCCGTTTGGCGATGAGGAAAAGCCTAACAAAAGTGCGGAGTTACTGAAGTATCTCGTCCAGTGACTCAACACGGGTTGCGATCGCCAATCGACTCGCGAGACTTTAGTATGGAGTAAAGGGACTTGTTGCCCATTGCGATCGCCTACTACTGTTACAGTGATTTCTGTAACTTTGGGTTTTCGATCGAACTCTTGCTGAATCAACTTGCTAGTCTGTGACTCGGCTTGCTGCATCAAACGAGCAAAAGAAGGCATTCCCTCAGAACTGAGGACGAGATTTAAAGATTTAGGTTGCGCTCTAGCTGGGGTAGAATACCAGCAGCTTACACACATTGTTGCGACTAAAATGATTTTTACTGGAATTGTTTTGACGGGGGCGATCGCTCCAGATAGTCGAAATTGTCGAAAAACACTCATTATCTTGACTAAATCCTTAATCTCTGCATAGTTACGAGGAGGGAAGGAGAAATGCAGACTGTTTCTAAGCTTAGCGATCGCGTTATTAATAAGTCAGTAAGTCCAGGTTAAGTTTCAGTTATTCAGTTATCGTAGGGGCGGGTTTAGTACGAGATTCAAGCCTAAAGTCAGAAATTTTCTCTCAAAACCCGCCCGTACAGTTGTCGTAGGTAAACAAATGCCAATCGTTCATAAATTAATTGACATCGAAACCACTGCGGGAATTAATATTCACAATATTACGCCAGCAATTGAGAAAATAGTTTTTAATACAGGAATTAGTAACGGACAAGTTGTAGTCTTTTCTCGTCATACGACAACCGCATTAGCGATTAATGAAGACGAAGAAAGATTACTAGAAGATATCAAAGTTTTTTTGAGCAAATTAGTTCCCGAATCAGAACGCTACTTGCATAACGACTTGCACTTAAGAAAAAATATCCCTGAAGATGAGCCGATAAATGCTCACTCGCACTTAATGGCGATGATGCTCAACAATAGCGAAGTTATTCCCATAGTCGATGGAAAACTTGCATTGGGAACCTATCAATCAGTTTTATTTTTTGAATTAGACGGCGCTCGCAAACGAACAGTTTTATGTCAAGTTTGGGGCGAATAATGAATGTAGGGTGGGTAATGCCCACCTTAACATAAATCAAAAACTGAGATTGTCTTTCCCTTCCGTAGAAGCCGCATCCTCATGCGTGATGGTAATTTTAGCCGCTACAGTAGAGCGCCGCAGATTACGAATTGCATCAATAGTATTTTTAATCGTACCAGCCAGGGGAACAGCTACAATTGCACCCAAAAAACCACCCATTTCGGCTCCAGTTAAGATAGCAATAAAGATCCAAATTGGGTTGAGTCCCGTAAAATTGCCCATCAATCTAGGTGCTAGCACGTTATCTTTAATTTGTTGCAAGACAATTGCGGCAAATGCAACTTGCAACCCCAACAACCAATTTTGCACCATCACTAACAGCGTGACTGTACCAATGCCCAAGCTAGCACCAATAAATGGGATGAGTTCGGCTACGCCGATTAAGAGGGCAAATAATAGAGCAAATGGCACGTTGAGGACTACGAAAATTGGGGTTAAAGCGGCAAACATAAATAACCCCAGTAATAGTTGAGTCAGAAAGAAATTTTGAAAGTTGAGTCGCAAGGAAGCACTAAACGGGAGTCCAATTTCTGGTGGTAGGAAGCTAATGAGACCGCGCCAGAGGCGATCGCCGTAAAGCAGCATGTAAAATGCCAGTACCACCACTAAAATGGTCTCGATTAACCACGACAGCGTCCCGAGGGCAACTCCAAACGCCTGTTCAGGTATAGATGGCAAGCGTCTTTCAATCGTATCGTTAACGCGATTGCTAAAACCGCTCAGATCGAGAGGTAACTTTCTTACCCGCGCCCAGCTATCTAGTCTTCCCAACTGTGTTTGAATTGTATTTAACCAATCAGGAATTCTTTGAATCAATTCGATCGTTTGGTCGTAGACCAATGGCACTAGAGTTAGACCGATCGCCACCAACAAGACTAAACTCAAAAATAGAACGACGATCACTGCTTGAGAACGACTAAAGCCAACCCGCTCGAAAAACCGGACTGGGTAATTGAGTAGAAAAGCCAAAATAGCCGCGATCGTCAATACGGCGATCGTATGCTGAAAATATTGAAAAGCTTGACTCAATAACCAAATATTCAGAGCAATAACAGGACCGCTCAAACCGTAAATTGCTAAACGCTGCCAAGAGGTTGAACGGCGCATTTCTCACACCACCCACAATAGTTGCTCCACCACTAATCCTCGATTTTAGTGGCAAAATCTATTTAAGTGACAGGGTAAAGTCGTAAGTCGTAAGTCGTAAGTTAGAAATCTAAATTCGCCTCTTACCTCTTGCCAACTACCAATTACCCATTACCAACTACTAATGACAATCCATGACAACTGCTGCGATCGCAAATTTAGTGCTGGGGATCTTTCTCGGCTTGATGATTCTGCTGTTTATCTTCCGTATCGTGCTGACTTGGTTTCCCCAAATCGACCTTAAGCGTTTTCCATATAAGCTCATTGCTGTACCAACAGAACCCTTATTAGTACCGATGCGAAGACTAGTACCACCCATAGGCGGCGTGGATATTACCCCCATCATCTGGGTCGGAATTTTTAGCCTGCTGCGAGAAATACTGCTCGGTCAGCAAGGACTGCTGATGATGCTGATGCATTGAAATTTTATGTAGAGACGTTACGTGTAACGTCTCTGCCGATCTATTTCTTCAACATCACCTGCTCGACAAAATTGGTGTAAACCTCTGCCTTGAGAAACTCTGGGGTATCTAAAATCCGTTGGTGAAAGCCGATAGTCGTCGGTACGCCTGTGAGGGCAAATTCCCGCAAGGCGCGTCGCATTCGCCTAATTGCAGTTGGACGGTCTGGTCCCCAAACAATCAGCTTACCAATCAGAGAATCGTAGTAAGGCGGGATGCGATAATCGGTGTAAACGTGAGAATCCATCCTGACTCCTGGTCCTCCAGGGGCGAGATAGCCACTGATTCGTCCTGGCGCGGGACGAAAATCTCGGTCTGGATCTTCAGCATTAATCCGACATTCAATTGCGTGTCCCCGCAATTTTATCTGCTCTTGAGTGAATTGCAGGCTTTCGCCTTGGGCAACGCGGATTTGTTCGGCAATTAAGTCCAGTCCCGTAATCATTTCCGTCACGGGATGCTCGACTTGAATCCGCGTATTCATTTCCATGAAGTAAAATTCTCCGGTTTGCGACAGGAGAAACTCTACAGTCCCCGCACCGATGTAATTAATCGACTTTGCAGCCATTACCGCGGCTGTTCCCATCTTCTCCCGTAATTCGGGGGTTAAAGCAGGGCTGGGAGCTTCTTCTAATAGCTTTTGATGGCGGCGCTGGATCGAACAGTCTCGTTCCCCCAAGTGGACGACATTGCCGTAGCTATCTGCTAAGATTTGAAACTCAATATGGCGCGGGCGATCGACAAATTTCTCAACATACAGACCAGGGTTGCCAAAGGCGGCTTCTGCTTCTCCTTGAGCCGCTAAAAATAATCGCCCTAAGTCTTCATCGCTGCGAACCAGACGCATTCCCCTGCCACCACCCCCAGCAGTGGCTTTAATCATGACTGGGTAGCCAATTTGACGCGCGATCGCTCGTGCTTCTTTTTCATCTCTGACTAATCCATCACTCCCAGGGATGGTAGGGACTCCTGCCGCGATCATCGTTTCCTTCGCTGTGGATTTATCGCCCATAGCTCGAATTGCTTCTGGGGTTGGTCCAATAAAGGCAAGCTGGTGGTCGGCACAAATTTCCGCAAATTTCGCATTTTCCGCTAAAAAGCCATAGCCAGGATGGATGGCAGTCGCGTTGCGCGTCAAAGCTGCGGCAATAATACTAGGGACGTTGAGATAACTTTTGCTACTGGGAGCTTCGCCAATACAAACCGCTTCATCAGCTAATTGGACGTGGAGCGCGTCGCGGTCTACAGTTGAGTGTACCGCGATCGTCGCAATTCCCATTTCTTCACAAGTACGGAGAATTCTCAGGGCGATTTCCCCTCGGTTAGCAATCAGAATTTTGTCAAAGCGCATCTTAACGAAGTCAGAAGTCTCTAAGTCAGAAGTCAGAAGTCAGAATTGACCTACGATCGGCATAGGGATTGCAGAATTCAGAATTCGGAATCATTCTCTCACAAGCGATCGCCTCTTTTTTGTTTATCTTTGCTGGTCAAGTTCCACAAGTATGCTAAATTATATATCTGCTAAGCGGATGTGGCGGAATTGGTATACGCGCACGTTTGAGGGGCGTGTGGCTTTGCCTTGCGAGTTCGAGTCTCGCCATCCGCATTTTTCAGTGACCAGTTATCAGTGACCAGTGACCAGTTAAGAGTGGTTAGTGGTTAATTCTCCATAACTCCCTAGTTTTCCTGTCCTCTTCTTCGCTGCTCCCTACTCCCTGCTCCCTGCTCCCTGCTATATTAATAAGAAAGTCATGAATTTTTGTAAACAAATTGACTGCGACTTATAACTTTACAGATAAGCAGGCACTACCCAAGTGTTGGTATCGTCTCTCACCCATCTGGGAAGGCGATGAGAACGCTATACAACCAGGCTTGCCTCATTCTCGTCTTGCTCCGGCTTGGCAATTACTTTTATTGGGTGATGGTTCTCCGACGCGCCATTTACAGCTATTAACTGGGGAACCTACGGAAGTTGATGTAATCGATATGTCGGTAATTGGCATGGATTTAGATGATGCACCTAGTATCATCGAAGCTGTCCCAGGACCGAGATTGAGACGACAAGTGTGGTTGAGGAAACAATCGGGTCAGCGTTTGGCATATGCTGCATCTTGGTGGGAAGCCAGCCACGTAGATGAATATTTACAAAATCGTTCTTTACCAATTTGGGCTAGTTTGGCACGTTTGCGGACTGAGTTGTATCGGGACGTGCAAGGAGTTTATTACGGTCACTCAGAGGCATTAGAAGCAGGTTTTCAACACCAGGGACCATTTTGGGGTCGTCACTATTTGTTCTGGCATCATGGCAAGCCGTTGACGCTGATTTATGAGGTGTTTTCGCCTTATTTAACAAAATATCTAGGGTTGACGCAAGTAGATTGAGGTAGTTGCAAACGGATTGTAAGTTGGACGTATATGTAAAATACTAACTATGCATACCTAATGCATGTTTTTGCCATATTCGATCTTGCCGTAATCTAATTTTACAATTCGGTCTGGTAGATCGAAATAGCGATCGTCGTGACTGACTACTGCAACTGCCTTGCCTCGGCTTCTCAGTTCTGGTAAAAGTTGAGTATAGAAAATCTTTTTGAATGCTGGATCTTGGTCGGAAGCCCATTCGTCAAAGACGTAAATCGATCGATCTTCCAAATATGCTGTGAGGAGTGCTAGGCGCTTGCATTAGTTATTCGTAACGATTTTGCTGGACGATATGGGAGTTGCAATGGCAATCGTTACTGACAGAGTGTTACTTAAGGGTTGGATGCCGAACGGATATAGGGAAGAAGATAGCATTCGTATCTTTAGATACACTGAAATGTAATGCTCAATCTTCCTAACTTTGACCTTTTCTAGGTTTATGATTCCCAAGCTAAATCTTAAGGAAAACCTAAAGTCTGAATATCTACTTTTCCTAGAGGCACTGGCGAAAACACCATTTTCAGGAGAGATTCGCCCCGATTTTGCCAGTCGGCTGATGATGTCTACTGATAATAGTATTTATCAAATTTTACCGCAAGCAGTTGTCTATCCTAAAACTGAAACAGATTTATTGCATTTATTTCAATTAGCACGGCAAGAACAATTTAAATCTGTCACTTTCTCGCCTAGAGGTGGAGGAACGGGAACTAACGGTCAATCGCTTTCCTCTGGAATTATTATTGATTGCTCTAAGTACATGCACCAGATTTTAGAAATTAATCTGGAACAGAGATGGGTACGAGTGCAACCAGGGGTAATTTTAGATAAATTGAATGCCGAACTAAAGCCTTATGGAATGTTTTTTGCGCCGTCTTTATCTCCTAGTAATCGCGCGACAATTGGAGGTATGATTAATACTGATGCTTGCGGTCAAGGTTCGCGGATTTACGGACGCACCAGCAACCATATTTTAGAATTAAGTTGGGTTTTACCAGATGGTACTGTGGGGCGATCGCACGCTATTAACCTTAATACATTAAATCATCTAAAGCAACAGCCAAATCGCATCGGAGATATTTACAGACAAGTTGATGAAATTGTTACGGCAAAGCAGGATTTAATTCAAAAAAGTTTTCCCAAAATGCCTCGATTCATGACGGGATATAACTTGGCAAAGGTTTACTCATCCCAAGATCGAACATTTAATCTGAACTGGATTTTAGCAGGTTCGGAAGGAACGCTTGCTGTGATTACTGAAGCCAAATTAAATTTAAATCCGATTCCTAAATATAAAAAATTATTAGCAATTCACTATAACTGTTTCAACGATGCTTTATTTGCAGCAGAGACTTTATTAGCTTCTGCACCCGCAGCTATAGAAACCATTGATGAGAAAATCCTGAATTTAGCGAAGCAGGATGAAATCTATGAAAAAGTTAAACATTTTATTTTAGGTGCAAGTGCAATTAACTTAGTTGAGTTTGTAGGCGACGATGTAGAGGAATTAGAACAAAAAATTGCTCAAATTTGCCAAAGCATTACCTTAAATCGAAGCCAGCCTCAGCAACCAATAGGATATTACTTGGCGCAAAACGAAACAGAAATTTCTCATCTATGGGACTTGCGCAAACGTGGTGTAGGATTGCTAGGGAATGCGAAAGGCGATCGCAAACCGATTGCTTTTATAGAAGATACCGCAGTTCCGCCAGCGTGCCTAGCTAATTACATTCGCGAATTTCAAACTTTACTCAATGCCTATCAGCTCGATTATGCCATGTACGGTCATGTAGATGTGGGCTGTATGCACGTTCGACCAGCACTAGATCTGAAAGTACCGCAAGATGAAGCACTCATAAGAGAATTATCTGACAAAGTTGTGGCGCTGGTCAGAAAATATGGTGGCGTGATGTGGGGGGAACACGGCAAAGGATTTCGCAGCGAATATACTCCTACTTTTTTTGGTGAACTGTATCCCGATTTAGGCAAAATTAAAGCAGCTTTCGATCCTGAAAATCGCTTGAACCCTGGGAAAATTGTCGCGCCAAACGCTAGTTCCGATGAGGTGGTACGAGTCGAAGCACCTTTACGGGGACATTTCGATCGCCAAGTTGCCAAAGAAGTGCGATCGCAATACGAAGTTGCTTTTAGCTGTAATGGTAATGGCGCGTGCTTTAACTACAATCCCGATGATGTCATGTGTCCGTCTGCCAAAGTTACAGGCGATCGCATCCACTCGCCTAAAGGTCGTGCCAGTTTGATGAGGGAATGGTTGCGGCAATTGGCAATAACTAAAAGTGAAGAACTCGAAAAATCTGGAAATTTTACCCGCAAGTTCTGGAATAATTTAACTAAGATCTGGGGAAGTTATGACTATTCTCATGAAGTCTACGAGGGAATGCACGGCTGTCTTTCCTGTAAAGCTTGCGCTAGCCAATGTCCGATTCATGTAGACATTCCCAGCCTGAAAGCCCAATTTCTCGAACTCTATCACACCCGCTATCTCCGGCATTGGCGCGATTATTTTGTCGGTTATATTGAAATTCATGCCAGTTGGCAATCTCACGCACCTGTTTTAGTCAATTTTCTGACTCAAAACTCGGTGACGCACTGGTTAATTCAAAAACTTGTCCGAATGGTCGATCCACCCGCAGTCAGCACGCTGACTGTCAGACACGGATTAAAACAAAGACAAGCACCAGTTTTTAATTTAGAGAAATTATCTACGCTTAGCGATTTGGAACGAGCAAACAGCGTTATTTTATTGCAAGATGCTTTTACCAGCTTTTACGAATCGCAAATAGTTCTCGACACCTACGATTTTTTATGCCAGTTGGGATATACAGTGTACGTTTCGCCATTTTTTCCAAGTGGAAAGCCTTTACACGTTAAAGGGTTTTTAAAAAGATTTCAGGCGATCGCGCAAAAAAATACTGACTATCTCAATCGATTAGCACAATTAGAAATTCCCCTGATAGGAATTGAGCCTAGTATCGTCCTTACCTACCGAGATGAGTATATCAAAGTTCAAGGCTTAAAAGCAAATTTTCAAGTGCAACTACTGCAAGAATTTTTGTGGGAAAAACGCGAGCGATTAAAGCAAAGAATAGGCGATCGCATATTTGAATTAAACCATTATTACTTATTCGGTCACTGTACCGAAAAAACGCTTGCTTTAAACTCACAAAAACAATGGCAGCAAGTCTTTCAAATGTTAAAAATTCCTTTGAGTTTAGTTTCTACAGGCTGTTGTGGCATGGCAGGGATTTACGGACATGAAGCCGAACACTATAATGAATCTCAAGGAATTTATGCTATGAGCTGGAAACGGCAAATTTCATCCGATGTAGAACAGAGAAAATTATGTTTAGCTACTGGTTACTCTTGTCGTTCTCAAGTCAAACGATTTGATGAATTCATACCTTTACACCCTATTCAAGTTCTACTTTCGCTCGTCCCTCACTTCTAACCTTCAAACCCTAATCTATGGACTGCATTCATCTAGAAAAAATTCGCTGTTATGGCTATACGGGATATTTGCCAGAAGAACAGGTATTAGGACAATGGTTTGAGGTTGATGTAACGCTGTGGTTAGATTTATCGGTGGCGGGTAAGAGCGATGCTATTGAAGACACAATCGATTATCGTAATATTATTAGTAACGTTCAGCATTTAGTTAAGACTTCTAAGTTCGCTTTAGTCGAAAAGCTAGCAACTGCGATCGCAGAATCTATTTTAGTAGTAAAGGGGATAGAACAAGTCAAAGTCAAATTATCTAAACCCGCCGCACCCATACCAGATTTTAGTGGCAAAATTTCCATCGAAATTACCAGAAACGTTCTGCAATAATTTTCATTTAATGTAGAGACGTTACATGTAACGTCTCTACATAGGAATCAAAACAGTAGACATATTCACCCATTCTGCATTTGCTAAAGCTTGACGCATTTGAGTTTCATCTGTAAAGCGATTGCGTAACACTCGCCCATCGTAATTGAGTTTTACCTCATCGCGATCGAATGCCCAAGGCGAAACTTTAACTTTTTCAAACTTATCATCTAGGGGAACGAGAGTCAGCGTAGTTTCTCCTAATGCAGTAGGAATACCATCAAATTGTCTTTCTTCCTGCACTCCCATACACAAAGCTAGCGAGAGCGAATCCCAAATTGCTACTAAATTGCGATTCCGGTGAATGGCTTCTGGAATTGCATAATTTGCGTAGTACGTATCATTTTTCAAATGATTAATTAGCTGTTCTTGAAAAGCGTATTCTTGTTGTAAATATTCCTTAACTAACTGAGTAGACTCAGGTGAATTTTCCCATTTTCGGAAGCGTTCAAATAACCCTGTACCGTGGAGCGAGATCAGTAATGCTGCGTATCTACCGTAAGATAAAGTTAAATGCTTTACGCCAGACCAAATTTTGACCGATATTTCCGAAGGGAGTTCCATGAAGTTGTGAGGATATCCTGTCTGGGGATTTAAAGTCGGTTTGTCTTCCCAAAATACCCAGCCAATATCATGTATCGCCGCACCGAGACAAACTTCTTCTCTAGGCGTAAAATATCCAAAATCTTCGTTTCCCCAAGCCTGCGCCAGACAACCTGCAATCCAAGCATGAGTCGGTTGGGCGATCGCAATTATTTCTGTTGGTGTTTGGCGATGTAGCATATTATCTTAGTATGTGGCTGATATGGTCAAATTAGAATACCTGTCCCTTGACGATCGGCTTTAACAAGCGTATCTCGTATATTATTTTCTTTTATAGTGAAGTTCTACAACACCATAAGGACAGGATTTTTGACTAATCAGATCGAGCTTGAGTTCTGAGAGCGACTGGTAAAGAGTTATTCCTGTTCCTAAAATAATTGGGATGATAAAAATGAAGTATTCATCAACTAATCCATTTTGAATGAATGGAGATGCAGCTCTTCCACCTCCCATTAACCAAACTCGCTGATATCCTCTTTTATTTACGTCTTCTACAATTTCTTCCATACTTTTCATAAAAACTATATCAAGACGTAGCGTGGATAAATTTCGACTAGTTAAGACATAGGAAAGTTTGCCAGGATATGCCCAATCTCCAAATCCTAAAATCTGCTCGTAGGTAGTAGAACCCATTACTATAGCATCAATTGAGTTATAGAATTTGAGGTAATCTTTATTTTTATTTACTTGTTCAGGTGGTAATAACCAATCAATACTTCCGTCCGATCGCGCTATGTATCCATCAATACTTGTGGCTACATAAAGAATATATTTTGTCATTTTGGCTTTTGTAGCTATTACCAACTCAATTTTAATTTTAATATTTATAATTAGCTCTAACTCGGACAAGAGACTGCTTACAAAAGTAGATTTTTTGTGAATTTGAACGCAGATGGACGCGGATGAATGCGGACGAACGCGGATATAGTTTTGTTTTTTGACTTTTGACTTGACAAAAAAAGCTGCCTCCTCAAGGGAAGCAGCTGTATTCTTCACAACGGAAGTAGACAAAAGCCTACCCCTGACAGACTTTAGTAATCGAAGTCGCCGCCACCCATACCAGCGCCAGCACCGGCAGGAGCGCCATCTTTTGGTTCTGGCTTGTCAACCACGATACACTCAGTGGTCAGCACCATACCAGCAATAGAAGCAGCATTTTGCAGTGCGGAACGAGTCACTTTAGCAGGATCGACAATACCAGCGCTAAACATATCGACGTACTCATTTTTAGCAGCATCGAAGCCGATATTGAATTCTTTTTCCTTGACGCGCTCGGCGATGACCGCACCGTTTTGACCAGCGTTTTCAGCAATCCGCTTCAGGGGGGAAGTTAAAGCGCGAGCCACAATTGATGCACCGATTAATTCTTCACCTTTGAGGCTGCTGTTTGCCCACTGTTCCAACTGTGGAGCTAGGTGAGCCAAGGTTGTACCACCACCAGGAACGATCCCTTCTTCTACGGCTGCTTTAGTAGCGTTAATCGCGTCTTCCAAACGTAGTTTGCGGTCTTTCATTTCGGTTTCAGTTGCAGCACCGACTTTGACCACAGCAACGCCACCAGCTAGTTTAGCTAGACGCTCTTGCAGCTTTTCTCTATCGTAGGAAGATTCGGTTTCGTCCATTTGACGACGAATCTGTTCGCAACGAGCCTTAACAGCTTGTTCGTTACCTTCAGCAACAATAGTGGTGTTGTCTTTAGTAATGGTGATGCGGCGTGCTTTACCGAGCATGTCTAGCTTGGTATTATCCAGCTTCAGACCAGCATCTTCAGTAATCAATTGACCCCCAGTGAGGATAGCGATATCTTCCAGCATAGCCTTGCGGCGATCGCCAAACCCAGGAGCCTTGACCGCAGCTACGTTGAGTACGCCACGCAGGCGATTAACTACCAAGGTAGCTAGAGCTTCTTTCTCGATATCTTCTGCCAAAATCAGCAGCGGACGACCAGAACGAGCCACTTGCTCTAGTACGGGGACTAAATCTTGTACTAGAGTAATTTTCTTGTCGGTGATTAGGATGAAAGGTTCGTCTAAAATAGCTTCCATCCGTTCGGGATCGGTGGCAAAGTAGGGAGAGATGTAGCCTTTGTCAAAGCGCATCCCTTCAGTAATTTCCAACTCGGTAGTCATGGACTTCCCTTCTTCTAGGGAAATGACACCTTCTTTACCCACCTTATCCATCGCCTCAGCAATCATGCTGCCAACTTCTTCATCGTTACCAGCAGAAATGGAACCGACTTGCGCGATCGCCTTAGAATCTTCTACAGGACGAGCGTGTTCGGCAATCTTTTCGACTAGGAAGTTAGCCGCTTTATCAATCCCGCGCTTGAGGGAAATTGCATTTGCACCCGCAGCAACGTTACGCAAGCCTTCTTTTACAATGGCATGAGCCAATACGGTTGCAGTGGTTGTACCATCACCCGCAGCGTCATTGGTTTTGGAAGCAGCTTGACGAATTAGAGATACACCAGTGTTTTCTACGTGATCTTCTAATTCAATTTCTTTAGCGATGGTAACGCCATCATTAACGATCTGCGGTGCGCCAAACTTTTTCTCTAGCACCACGTTACGACCCTTTGGACCCAGCGTAACGGCTACCGCTTCAGCTAGAATGTCCATACCCCGTTCTAGGGCGCGACGAGCGTTTTCGTTGTAAATAATGCGCTTTGCCATAGTTGTCTAAAATTCTCTTGCTTGTGGGTTCCCAAATAAATTGTTGATGATTGGTAGTTGGTAGTTGGTAGTTGCTTGCTCCCACTAACCACTAACCACTAGTCACCAGTCACTAGCTAACAACTGCTAAAATGTCTTTCTCAGACAACAGGACGTACTCATCTGTACCTAGCTTTACGTCTGTGCCAGCGTACTTAGAGTAAAGAACTTTGTCTCCAACCTTAACTTCTAGTTCTTGGCGAGAACCATCATCATTACGCTTGCCAGGACCAATGGCGACGATTTCACCAACTTGGGGTTTTTCCTTAGCAGTGTCGGGCAAGTACAAACCGCCAGCGGTTTTCTCTTCTGAGGCGCTGACTTTGACAAATACGCGATCGCCTAGTGGCTTAACTGTAGAAACGCTTAAAGATACTGCTGCCATACAAATTCCTCGCCTTGTTAGCACTCTCAACTCCTGAGTGCTAATTTAGCCAAAAGATAGAGATCATGGCAACAAATCCAATTGTACGGGTTTCCGAACTAGGGGTGAGGGGTGAGGAGTGAGGAGTGAGGGAAAGAGGAGCAGAGGAGCTGGGGGACAAGGGGGACAAGGGGGACAAGACAATTTAAAATGCAATGTGTATGCGTGTAAATTACCTAACTCACCCGTTTCATTCCCTGAAGCTGAGATTTTTTCCCTCGCTCCTCACTCCTCACTCCTCACATGACCGATAACCTAGAGAAAGACGAAACCTGTAAACCTAAAGATGATGAAGCTTTGGCTGTTTGCGTCCAGGCTTTAGGTTTACCGCAAATTCAACGCCATGTTTTTATTTGTGCCGACCAGACTTTACCACAGTGCTGTTCTAAGGAAGCGAGTCTAGAATCTTGGGATTACTTGAAAAAACGCCTCAAACAATTAAAACTCGATAAACCAACGAGCGATCGCCCCAGTTGTATCTTTCGCACGAAGGCTAACTGCTTGCGCGTCTGTACTCATGGTCCAATTCTCGTAGTCTATCCCGATGGGGTTTGGTATCGTCAGGCAACCCCCGAAGTTATCGAACGGATTATCCAAGAACATCTCATCGGCAACAAAATTGTGCGCGAATATGCCTTTCTCGTTCATCCTCTGCCAGAACCGACATCGACTGCGATCGCAGAGGACAATTAGTACAGCATGAGAGAAGTTGATAGGTTGCCAATTATCAACCAAAAAGTCAAGAGAATTGATGAGATAACATAAAAGCCATCAGCTTTCTTGCACGAGACCCCATCTCATCACCATTTATTAAGGATAGTTACAAAGAATATTTGATTTGGTAAACAAAATTGACTGACTTTTCTCAGTACAAATTTTGGCGTTTACTCGTACTTTAGTGGGTTTTACTGATTCTTTCAGATAAAGACAAGTATATTTTGTTATTGTATCAGGTTTTATACGACAACGCCGAAAAAAGAATATATAATGATATCGCCTAAGTTATACCAAATAGGGCGTATCATTAGGTGTCCGTACTAAGACTGAAATCTTTGCAGTTGCAGTGCAGCACTAAAGCTATAAATCTTCTTTGAAGATTAAAATGGCTTTCCGACTACAAATCAGCGAGACCAAGGTCAGTAAAATACCACCAAACCGATAAATTGCAAGAGAAACTGCTATTGAAAAGTTCGACTGACTCAATTGTGGCGAGTAAGCGCAGCATGAAGGAAACTAGCGTAAAAGAGCACAAGCGACTGCTATTAATAGATGATGACCCCAACCTCATATTACTCGTCAAGGATTACCTAGAATTCCGAGGCTATGAGGTCATCACCGCAGAAAACGGGCGAGAGGCTTTAGAAGTTCTGGAGCAGGAAATTCCAGATATGATTATCTGTGACGTGATGATGCCAGAAATGGATGGCTATCAGTTTGTCAATCAGGTAAGACAAGACGAACGCACCAGTTGGATTCCGATTCTATTTCTTTCTGCCAAGGGTCAAAGCCAAGACAAAATCAAAGGTTTAAACATCGGTGCTGATGTCTACATGGTTAAACCATTCGAGCCAGAGGAACTAGTGGCTCAAGTGGAAGCTTCTCTCAAACAAGCTTATCGCCAGAGACAACAATCAGGTAGCAACGGCGAAAACGAGACAAAAATTCAAGTTCCTTTTGACGTGCATCTGACGCAAACAGAGCTAAAAGTCGTGCAGTACGTGGCGAGAGGTCTAGCTAATCGCGACATTGCCGAAGAACTGAATGTGAGTCAGCGGACAGTAGAAAGCCATGTGTCTAATATGCTTGGTAAAACGGGACTGCACAATCGTACTGAACTGGCACGTTGGGCAATTGAAAATCAAATGGCATGACTCGACATGGGAAATTGGAGGCTAAAGGACTGGGGAAGTCGAGAAAAAATGTAGCGGATTATGGCAAGAATAACTATATAGTTGAATCAGCACGACTGGCTGATGCTGTATAGATTAAATCCTGCTGCCATCTGCCTCCTGCTTTCTTGCACTAGTCTTATCTCAGTAGTGACAAGTTTAGTTTAAGTTTCTTATTAGGCGATCGCCTAAAAGAAGGTAGCGAATACGCAATTAGCTGCCTATCATGGGTAATACCAAGCTAGTGAGGATGCGGCAGTAGTAATGTTAGACCTGAACCACTGCTACAGAGTACTTGGATTAGAGCCTGGAGCCTCCCTGGAAGAAATTAACCAGGCGTATAAGGACTTGGCTTTTATTTGGCATCCCGATCGCATCCCGAAAGAGAATCAGCGGTTGCAGCAAAAAGCGCAAGAAAAATTAAAAGAAATTAATCAAGCGCGAGAGCAATTGCGGGTAATTCAGACTCGCACGGGTAAATTTACTCCGGCGCAACCAAAACCAGAGTCCCGCAGTAGATCTAAACAGTCGCAGACTCATTCTCAGTCTCATTACTACTCAGCGTCACAATCGCGCCAGCAAAGTTATTCGCAGTCGAGCAGCAATAATTCTCAGTCATATTACGATTCAACGTCGCGATCGCGTCAACAGGCAAGTTCGCAGTCGAACGGCAATAATTCACAATCTAGTTACAAACAACCGTCACAATCGCACTACGACTCTACTCAGCCGCACCAGCAGCCACATTCGCAATCTAGCTATAAGCAACCGTACCAGTCAGATTACTACTCAGCCTCACAGTCGAGCTACAAGCAGCAATCTCCTCCCTCAAGCTATTACTCGGGATCGCAATCGCCCCAACAGAGCAGTTCTCAATCTTACTATTCTGCTTCTAAGTCGCCCCAGCAAGCCACTGCTTCATCTTCCCAGCAGCCCTACCGTCCTCACTATCCCGATATGACTGGAGCCGATTTACGGGGTGCTGAGTTAAAAGAAAAAGATTTATCGGGGAGAAACTTGAGCAAAGCTAACTTAAGTAAAGCCGATCTGAGCGATTCTTTTCTGCACAAAGTCAATCTACAAGAAGCAAATCTATCTCAAGCCAACTTATTTCGTGCTAACTTATTAGGCGCGAATTTGACTTCAGCCAATTTACAGGAAGCAAATTTAATTGGTGCTGACTTGAGTGGAGCAAATTTAAGTAAAGCTAATTTAAAAGGAGCCAAAGTAGGCACAAAAGACCGAATTATGGTCAAATTAACCGGAGCAATTTTAACTGGGGCAATTATGCCCGATGGCTCAGTTCATCAGTAAAAAATCCTTTTAGTTTTTGACTTTTAACTTTTAACTTTTGACTTTTCATCTCGGCTGTGCTGTTTGGTCGTATAAAGGTTGGGTAGGCGATTTTTATCCGACTGGAAGCCGTGCGACAGAATTTTTACATTTATACAGCCAGCGACTCACGACTGTTGAAGGAAACACCACCTTTTACGCTATCCCTGATGCCGATACTGTAGCGAGATGGGCAGCAGAAACATCACCAGGATTTAAATTTTGCCTTAAGTTACCGCGAGACGTTACCCATCAAGGCTTGCTAGAACCACATATTCCCGATGCTTTGAGTTTTATCGCACGAATGCAAGGTTTAGGCGATCGCCTGGGACCAATTTTTGCTCAACTTCCGCCGCGATATAGTCCAGAAGCAATAGAGGACTTAACAATATTCTTAAATGCTTTGAGAGAAAAAGCATCGCTGGCTTTAGAAGTGCGTCATCCAAACTGGTTTCAAGAGCCGTATGCTAATCAGCTAAGAACGCTTTTAGAACAGTTGGGAATAGGTAGAGTTTTACTCGATAGCCGTCCGATATACGATGCGCCAGATGACCCACAAAGTCATTCCGAACGCCGCAAACCTAAGTTACCAGTAGAATTTAGTATCACCGCGCCGTTTAGCTTAGTTCGCTTTATTAGCCATCCAAAGTGGGAGTTAAATCAGCCCTTTCTTGAAGAATGGGTTGATTTTATCGATCGCAATTTACGTCAAGGAACCCACATTTATTTCTTCGTCCATTGTCCCATAGAAGAGCGATCGCCGCACAATGCTCGGTCTTTTCACCAGTTATTGACACAAAAAGGGGTTGTGGCTCCGCCGCTTCCCTGGAACGATTTGCAGCCATTTCCTCAGCAACTCAGCTTGTTCTAGATCGACTTTCATCCGTCAGAAAGAGTGCGATCGAATCTGTTTATCTTTAGTGTAGTAATAAGTCATATCACGTTTGTTGTAATAGCCAGATTATTGCAAGGGCGGGTTTTCCAGAATCGATCCTGACGGTATTTACGAGCGATTAACCGAACACGATATCAGAGATTTTTTCTTAGATTGGATGAGGCTGCGATTGCCTTTCACGCATTAGCCGAAGCCGTTAGCGAAGCGTTAGACGCAAAGGCGTAAAGAAGAACGCAAAAACAGCTCTTTTATTACAGTTCAGTTTTAGTAGTTTGATTTAGTAAGTAGGAGAAACAACAGTGACTTTAAGTAACGAAGAAAAACAAAAAATCATGAACGATCTAGCTCAAGGGAAGCCAGGGTTAGTTCATGAAGAAGCAACTCCTAATCTCGACCAATACGACTCTAATTTAGACCCCAAGGATTACGATAACTTTGAAAATTTTGCTCAACGTCCTGTAGATGAGACAGATACAAAAACTAATTTAGATGGCAATTTGGTCGAGCGAATTAGGTTACAGATCCGCTCCGAATTTGAAGAGGCAAAATCGACCGGACAGTTGCGATCGAGTAGAATTCGCGAGATCGTCCAATCTGCTATATACGATATCCGCACGGAGATAAAAGCAGGGTCTAGCGATATTCGTCAAATTTTTAGAGATACCATTTCAGCAGTCAGCGATAACTTTAAGGATAAAGGTAGCGAAATTAAAGAGGAAGTTACGGCTGCTGTAGAAGGATTTATTGCAGGTTACAGTAGTGGCAAACGGCAAACTATTGTCAAAGATCAGGCAGAAGTTCACCAACTACAGTCAAGAATTGACTCTCAAGAAGAGGAGCTACAACAAGAGATCGATCGCCTCTTGGTTGATGTAGAAGAAGTTGGTAAAGAATCAGATTCTAGTTTGAAAGATTCGATCCAATCCGCTATTAATGCCTTCAAAAATAGCGAAGAGTTCGCTTTAATGAAGAAGCGTTACGCTCAACTCCAAGCACAACTAGCGATCGTTCGTGCTAACCTAGCCGCACGCTATGGCGGACGTTACGAGGAGATTAAAGAAAGAATAGACGAAGCTACGCATTGGTATCAACGTACTGGTAACAAAGCTGATGCTGGAGAATCAGTAGAAGGGCGATCGCTGGAAGATAGACTCAAAGAAGTAGGAGAAGCGATCGCAAAAGGAGAGTATCAACTACGCAAAATCCTGCGCGATCTGCTCAAAGTCGCCGCAGATTTGCTCAAAGATAAAGAACCACCTGCTAGCAAATAATCTGGGTAAAGTAGGGGCGCACAGAGAAAGCGCCCCTACCCCCATCAACCAGCAGCCTGCAATTCCAAAGATGGATAATCTGTATAACCCCTCTCGTCTCCGCCATAAAAGCTAGAGCGATCGTAGGGGTTTAATTGTGCGTTGAGAGCAAAACGCTGCGGTAAATCGGGGTTGGAAATAAACAGTCTACCATAAGCAACCAAGTCCGCATCCCCAGAGGCTAATACTGTATTTCCCGATTCGCGATCGTAGCCGCCAGCACTGATGAGAGTCCCTTTGTAGATCGGACGGAAGTATTTTGATGATAGTTCTGAAGTTGGGTTTTCTACTGTCTCGTTACCAGCAACTCTCGGCTCTACCAAATGCAGGTAAGCTAATTCAAATTGATTCAGCGCATCAACTACGTAGGTAAACAATGCTTTGAGATCGGAGTCGTAGACGCTGCCAAAAGTGCCACTGGGTGAAAGTCTGACTCCCACTCTATCTGCGCCCCAAACGCTAACGACTGCTTCAGTCACTTCCATTAACAAACGGGCGCGGTTTTCAATCGAACCACCATATTCATCTGTACGGTGATTGGAGCCATCGTGGAGAAATTGATCGAGCAGATACCCATTCGCGCTGTGAATTTCTACACCATCAAACCCAGCCGCTAGCGCATTTTTTGCCCCTTGGCGATATTGTTCTACAATTCCTGGAATTTCTGCTGTTTCTAGGGCGCGGGGTGTAACGTATGGCTTTTGTCCTTCGTAGGTTGATGCCATGCCTTCTGATGGAGCGATCGCGCTAGGTGCAACGGGTAAGGCTCCGTTGAGTTGCAAATCGGGGTGAGAAATTCGCCCAACGTGCCACAACTGGAGAAAAATTTTGCCACCGCGATCGTGTACGGCTTTCGTCACTAGCCGCCAGCCTTCTACCTGTTCTTGAGAGTGAATACCAGGGGTAAATGGATAACCTAAGCCTTGTGGCGACACCTGAGTCGCTTCCGTAATAATCAGTCCTGCCGATACTCTTTGAGCGTAATATTCCGCATTCAATTCTCTCGGCACGTTACCCTCTCCCGCACGGTTGCGCGTTAAGGGAGCCATCACCATTCGGTTAGGTAATTCGTAACGACCGAGCCGAACGGGTGAGAATAGATCGATATTTGTATTCATAGGCTTTACTAGGGTAAATGGATGAAAATTAGGTGAACTGGTGTGGACTGTAGAAGCGCAAAATTTCACGCCTCTACAGATGTAATCTCTAAGCAGCTTGTCGATCTGCTGCTGGCTCTAACAAAGCATTCAATTTTTGCGCGATCGCTTTTGCTGGCACAACGCCAACAACTCGATCTACAACTACGCCATCTTGGAAAAATAACAGCGTCGGAATTGCTTGCACCTTATATCTAGAAGCAATTTCTCCGTACTCGTCAATATTCAGCTTGCCTACTGTGGCGCGTCCGGCAAAATTGGCAGCAATCTCTTCCACAATCGGGTTAACCACCCTACAAGGTCCGCACCAGGCTGCCCAAAGATCTACTAGCACTGGTGTTTTACTCTCAATCACCTCTGTTTGAAAATTCTCAGCAGTGAGAGTCAACGGCTTGACACGATCTGTCATACCTACAAGTCTCCTTCTTCATCAAAACCGGATTAGTTCGGGCAACAGGCAATTACCAACTACCTATTACCGATCGCCAACCGTAGGTTAAAATTTAAGTAGTTAAACAACCACTTGACTATTATGCTAGACAATATAAATTAAAAAGTCAAGTAGCTATTTAACTATTTAACAAGTAGTGCGATCGCGGACGAACGACCATGAAAGAGACTAATTCAGAAAAGCTCGTGTCCCTACCTGTAGCTGAAGTAGACGATAGCTGTCGTCGGGCAAAAATCTTTGCAGCCCTTGCCGACCCCACCAGATTGAAAATTGTCGAGTTACTCGCCAACGCAGGAGAATTGAGCGGTACGGAAATAGCTCAATCTTTGGGCATTAGCCTTGCCCTCTTCTGCCACCACTCCAAAACCCTATCAGAAGCAGGGTTACTCGATATTCGCAAGGAAGGGCAGACAAAATATAACTCTTTGAATTGGGAATTACTCAATGCTTGCTTGCAAAGCCTGATGAGAGGGGCTAGCGTCAGTGACCAGTGACCACGCACCACTCTCGTTCTCGACTCCCAACTCCCTCTCTTCTTGATAAAACTCCAAATATCTGCATAAAACTTCAAGCTAATTAACTTTAATTCAGCTAATTCTTACGAGAAACTACAATTTTCATTCTTACGATTAAAGACAAGATAAGGTCGGATTAAAGACGGGATAATTCTCTACAACATTATCTCTTGTCTACTCACGATCGTGCGGCTTCTCATAAAAGAATCCGCGTAGGAGGTTGTATGAATGAAAATGTCAGAGCGAGTACGCGCAATGTTGCAATTGTCGGTCCATATTTGAGCGGAAAAACAACTTTGCTCGAAAGTTTGTTATCCGTCACCGGAGCTATCACTCGTAAAGGTAGCGTCCGCGACGGTAACACCGTAGGAGACAGTGCAGCGGAAGCGCGCGATCGCCAAATGAGTGTAGAAGTAAGTGCCGCTAGTACCGAGTATGAAGGTGTCCGCTTCACATTTGTTGACTGTCCGGGTTCGGTCGAATTTGCCCAAGAGACATATAACGCTCTTATGGGTGTAGATGCAGCAGTTGTTGTTTGCGAACCAGCAAATGATAATAATGAAAATGGTCTGCGTCAGAAGGTACTTACCCTCGCTCCTCTATTTAAATTTCTTGACGATTGGGAAATTCCCCATCTCGTATTTATTAACAAAATGGATCGGGTTAGCAACAATTTCATGGATATGTTGCACGCCCTTAAAGCTGTTTCCAAGCGTCCGCTCGTACCGCATCAATATCCCATTATTCAAGACGAACAGCTAACTGGATTTATCGATTTAGTCAGCGAACAAGCATATCAATACCACTCTGGCGCACCAGCCGATCCGATTCCATTGCCAGCATCTTTAAAAGCACAAGAACAAGCAGCTAGAGCGGAAATGTTGGAAGAATTAGCCAACTTTGACGACCATTTATTGGAAGAACTTTTAGAAGAAATCGAGCCGCCTCAAGAAGAAATTCTGCAAGATTTGAAATTAGAACTAGGGGCAGATTTAGTCGTTCCAGTATTTTGTGGAGTTGCAGACCGAGATTTTGGAGTTAGACCGCTTTTAGAAGCACTGTTACGAGAAGCACCTGAACCACAAGACACCGCTCAACGACGAGGGCTTGGCGCTACTGCTGAAACTCCCATAGCCCAAGTATTGAAAACCTATTACACGCCCCAAGGAGGCAAACTTTCCCTAGTACGGGTATGGCAAGGTAAGTTAACCGATGGCATCGTGTTGAATGGTACTCGCGCTGGCGGGATTTATCGGCTACTAGGACAGCAACAGACCTCGATAAATGAAGCTGAAGCTGGTGAAGTTGTTGCCCTCAGCCGCTTGGATGGCGTGAAAACTGGCGATACTCTGTCTGCAAATGGGCAAGTTAAGGAACTACCCAAAGCAGAAATACTCAAACCAGTTTATGCCTTGGCGATCGCCCCAGAAAAACGTAACGACGAAGTTAAATTGAGTGCGGCGCTGACTAAGCTGTTAGAAGAAGACCCATCTTTAATGTGGGAACAACACGGTGATACCCACGAAGTTATCCTGTGGGGACAAGGTGAAATTCACTTGCAAGTAGCCCTCGATCGCCTGCGTCGGAAGTATAATTTGCCGATGGGAACTCATCTACCACAAGTACCCTATAAAGAAACCATTCGCAAGCCTGCTGCTTCAGTTCACGGACGCTACAAGCACCAATCAGGAGGACATGGGCAGTTTGGCGATGTTTACCTAGATATTAAACCGCTTGGGCGCGGAGAAGGCTTTAATTTTAGCGAAAAGATTGTAGGTGGCGTGGTTCCGAAGCAATATATTCCTGGCGTTGAAGTTGGCGTGAGGGAGTTTTTGGTACACGGTCCCTTAGGCTTCCCCGTAGTTGATGTTGCCGTCACCCTGACCAACGGCTCTTATCACACGGTTGATAGCTCCGAGCAAGCATTCAAACAAGCGGCACGGCTAGCTATGCAAACGGGAATGACTCAGTGCGAACCAACGCTATTAGAGCCGATCGCCTCAGTTGAAGTCAATACGCCCAGCGAATTCACCTCCAAGGTGATGCAACTCGTGAGCGGACGACGGGGACAAATTCTCGGCTATGAAGGCAGATCGGATTGGTCGGGGTGGGACAAACTCACTGCTTACTTACCCCAAGCCGAGATGCAGAACTTCATCGTTGAGTTGCGATCGCTAACTCTAGGTGTTGGTTCCTTCCAATGGCAATACCATCACTTACAAGAAGTTCCTGACAAGTTAGCAGAGCGAGTTTTGGCAACTGGCAGTAACGGTAACGGCAATCGTTGATGCATCGGGCTTGATTACCTCTGCTAAAAAGATCGGTCGTTTTCGATTAGATAAATTACACGATCTGTAGGGGCGCACAGCTGTGCGCCCCTACGAATTGTGCGCCCCTACGAATTGTGCGCCCCTACAAATAATCGTCGTCAAATTAGCATTACTGTCATCCCCAACTTTCCCAGCAAGGGATCTAGAGGAATTTTTTTCTGACATACATATAGGCTTTGGAAAGCATAAAATTGAGAATACTAAACCAAGCAGCGCCCAATTTTTTCTTATGATAAACTCACAAACTTGGTACGTTGTCAAGCTACCAGACGGTCACTGCCAAATTGTTTCCGACGAGCAGGTGAATGTAGAAATAGATTCGGAGGCACGGAAACGCTGGGGACCGTTTCCATCTCAAGCAGAAGCGATCGCCCGCCGAATCGGACTCATCCGCGCTGGAAAATGCCAACCTATTTGAGCGGCGCTCGGGCTTGGGAGAAGAAAATTTTGAATTTTGGATGATGGATTTTAGATTGGTGATTGGTTATCGATGAGAAGCGCTCTTGCAAAAGGTAAGTTTTGACTTTTGACTTTTGACTTTTGACTTTTGACTTTTGACTTTTGACTTTTGACTTTTGACTTTTGACTTTTGACTTCTTACCCTAGCCTTAAGCCCCTACCTTGTCGCAGAGTTCCCCTTAGCTGCAATCTGCTTCTGTAATATGTCTAATGCTTTCGCATACTGCGGATCTGATGGCGTACCAACTTTGTCGCGGTTGCGCAGGAATAAAGCCTGTTTTTCTTTGTCCGTCAGGGACACTACCACATTAGGAGCAATCCCAGACTTATTGATGTCGCGCCCGTTAGGGGTAAAGTACTTCGCTATGGTTACAGCTAAGCCGGAACCATCTCCCAAGCTGCGTACCGACTGTACCAACCCTTTACCAAAAGTTTTTTCTCCAACTAAAACCGCGCGTTTGTTATCCTGTAGAGCGCCAGAAAGAATTTCACTGGCACTCGCTGAGCCATCATTCACTAGCACGACTAGAGGCTTATTTGTTAACGGTCGGTGATTAGACCTTTCAATGTCTTGTTTCCCTTGTCGGTTCTTTGTCGAAACAATTACCCCGTCATCCAGCCACATTTGAGCAATTTCTACACTCGCTAGTAACAAACCGCCAGGATTATTACGTAAATCCAAAATGTAACCAGAGACCTGCTTCTTTTCTAAATCTTGAATCGCATCGCGCATTTCCGTAGCAGCGTTGGCACTGAATTGATTTAAGCGAATATATCCCACACCACCTGCTGGATTATTTTGATAGCTGTAACGCACGGGATGAATTTCAATTCGCGCTCGTTTTATCCGAAAATCTTTCTGCTGTCCGTTTCGCAAAATCGTGATTTGTACTTCTGTACCTGGTTGTCCGCGAATCAACGAGACTGCTTGATTCACGTCCATTCCCTTAGTGCTTTTACCATCGATTTTGACGATCGTATCCCTAGCAAGAATTCCAGCACTGAAAGCAGGTGTATCTTCAATTGGGGCAATTACAGTTAGTTGCTTTGTTTTCTCGTCTTGGGCGATTTGAATCCCAATTCCCGTTAGTTCTCCAGAAGTATCTACCTGCATATTCTTGAATTCTTCTGGGTCCATAAATCGGGTATATGGATCTTTGAGCTTTTCTAGCATTTGACGGACTGCTTTGTAAGCATCCTCTCGATTGGCATAAGAGCGGCTCAAGTACTCTTTGCGCACAGCTTGCCAATTGACCTTGTTGAAAGTCCCGTCCACATACTGTCGATCGATAATTTGCCAAACTTCATCGACTAATTCTTTCGGACTTTCACGAAAGAAAGCTTGAGTTTGAGAACGATCGCTAAAACTGGCAACTGCGGCAGTTGAGAGCATCACTGCCGTTGCACCCAATAGAATTCCGCGCTTATTCCCGATCATATTGACACTGCACAGCTGGAGAACAAAGCAAACCAAGTAAGCCCAATTTAACACAGGGCGCTCAGACAGTGACCAGTTTTGACAGCGATCGATAACCGCAGCAGACAAACCTTGGTTACTGGTCACTGGTAACAGGTCACTGCTTACGGATCGACCCAGCGATCGTCTGCCTTAATTAAGTTAATCAATTCTTCCACTCCTCGATCTTCAGGAACGCGCTTGATCTCTTCTCGACCGCGATAGAGAGAAATGTAACCAGGTTGCTTTCCTACATAGCCGTAGTCCGCATCCGCCATTTCCCCAGGACCATTGACAATACATCCCATAACGGCAATATCTAAACCTGTTAGGTGCTTAGTTGCCTCTCTAACTTTATGCAACACTTCCTCTAAATTAAAGAGGGTGCGTCCGCAAGAAGGACAGGCAACGTACTCTACCATTGTTTTTCGCAAACCTAAAGATTGCAGAATGCTGTAACAAACGGGAATTTCTTTTTCTGGCGCTTCTGTCAGCGATACGCGGATGGTATCGCCAATCCCTTCAGCTAATAGCGTCCCAATCCCAGCAGTAGATTTGATTCGACCGTATTCGCCATCTCCAGCTTCCGTCACGCCTAGATGCAAAGGATAGTCCATGCCTAGCTCATTCATACGCTTAACCATCAAACGATTGGCAGCGATCATCACAGGCACTCGCGATGCTTTAAGAGAAATTACTAAGTTGCGGAAGTCCAGCGATTCGCAAATCCGAATGAATTCCAGCGCTGACTCTACCATTCCTTCTGGGGTGTCGCCGTAGGTAAACAGCATTCTTTCTGCCAAGGAGCCGTGATTCACGCCAATCCGCATGGCTTTACCCTGGTCGCGCAAGCAGACTACCAGTGGTTCCAAAGTTTGACGAATCTTGTCTCCAATTTCCTCGAATTCTGTTTGACTGTACTCGGTGCGATTGGATTTAGGTTTTTCAAATACGTACAAGCCGGGATTGATCCGCACTTTATCGATGTGCTTGGCAACTTCCAAGGCAATTTTCATCCCATTATGATGCACGTCAGCCACAATTGGGACTGGTTGGTAAGAGGCATACAACTTTTGTTTGATTTCTGCCAGGGCTTGAGCGTGTGCCATACTTGGTACGGTTACGCGGACTATTTCGCAGCCAATTTCATGTAGGCGACGAATAGCAGCAACGGAACCATCTATGTCCAGGGTGTCTTCGTTGATCATGGATTGCACCACCACCGGATGACCGCCACCAATCGTGACGTTTCCTACCTGAATCGGACGAGTCTGGCGGCGATGGATAGTAGTATCGGTGGAAAGTTCGCCAGAAGAAGATTTTACTGTAGCTGGGTTCGGGAGAGTCTGCATAACCTGTTGGCTGAATTTTTGTAGCGAGATTATCAGATGAGTCTATCTGTTTCTCAGATTGCCACAAATTAGGGACAGGGGGCTAGTTATCAGTTATCAGTTATCAGTAAGTGCGTGGTGCGTGGTGCGTCAACTCTCTCCCTCAGCTCCCGATCGCGCTCCCTCAGCTCTCTTTCCCCTGCTCCCTACTCCCTGCTCTCTGCTCCCTGAGTTAATAGCTGCTTCAAAGCTAGCCAGATAAACAGGGGCATGGTGGTAGTATATCTTTTCCAGAGTCTACGTGGTTCTTGAACTAATCTGTAAAACCACTCCAAACCAAAGTTTCTCATCCACAAGGGAGCGCGTTTGTGAATTCCTGCATACACTGGAAATACTCCGCCTACACCGATCGTGACGGCATGGATTTTGCCTTTATGTCGATCCATCCAATATTCTTGCTTCGGACATCCTAGAGCGACTAACACAATTCCAGCTCCACTATCATGGATTTTTTGAATGACCGCCGCATCCTCTGCTTTTGTAAGCGGACGGAATGGTAATGGCTCCATTCCGGCAATTTCTAAAGCGGGAAAGTCACCCTCTAAGCGCTTTCGCATCTGTTCTAATATGGAGGCTTCCGAACCAAGAAAAAAGACTTTTATCCGACGCTGGGGAGCCTGTTGACAAATAGATAACATGATGTCTAGCCCAGCAACGCGATTCTGATGCTGCGCGCCCATTAGTTTCATCATCCATACTAAGGGCATACCATCAGGAGTGACTAAATCTGCACGAGCTAACACTGCATAAAATTCTGGATGCCAGTAGGCTTCTGTCAGCATATGGACATTCGCCACACACACAAATCGGCTAGAACGGCTGCTAGCCCACTCCAATATCATGTCTATTTGGCGATCGAAAGGTGCTACCGTGACTGGTGAGCCAATCACACAAATTCTGATTTGAGGAATTTCAGCCGGAATAACTTCTAACTCCAATTTATTTACTGGAGTATGAAACGATTGAGCGATCGCTAGACCGGAGAAATCCGATGTTATTTGTTGGATTAACTCCACTGTTTCTACTTTATTTGTTGTATCAAATCTCATTTCCCTGAACTCTTCACTTGAGTCATTGCCATGAATGACAGTATAGTTTGAAAGTAATTTATAGTATTGCTAATCATTGATTATTTGCGCTTTTAACGATAAAAGAAAAATTGCAAATTCCTCAAAACTCTAGTTTTTACTAGAAAGACTTTAGAGGAATCTTAATTTTCTTGCTATTGTTTTGACGACTCATGATTTATTTGATTAAATTCAATCTGTATGGTAAATGAGCCATAGAAGTGATGACGAAACTATAAATATTATCTGTTAAACATGAATCAACAGAGATAACAGCACCTATAGATTTGAGAGATTGCTACACGTTTTCTCAAAGTACGGTGGGATTGATGAAACCTACCCTGAAACTTATCTATATGTCTAAATTTATACCAAAGCTTACTGACAAGCAATAGTAGTTCAGCAACTTCATTAAAAAATAATAATTGCTCAGTCATGGTACGATCGCTACCCAGCTATAGTAGCAGATTTGCTTCTATTTAATAACTCGTAAATTGCTCGATCGCAAAACTCTGAAAATACAGAAGTTATGAAATCCGTCTCAAGCGATTGATTTGCCATTGCAGACCGATAAGAGTAGCCATAAAGAGCATGTAGCCAGGTTCTTCTATTTGAGTGAAAATCAACCCAAAAACAAATATAGTTAGGAGAAAAAACCGAGAAATATCGTCCGAACACAGCCTGTACCAAACAAGAAACGCAAGATAAAAATAAGCTCCTAACCCTAGCAGACCCAAATCTCCCCAAATTCCTGCCCAACCAAAAAACGGCGAAAACATGCTAGATTTATCGCCAAACCAGCTTGCTCCTACCGCACTCCATACAGCTTCGCTAACAGAAAGTTGAGTTGCCCCTAGAGGTGAGAGCAGATCCCAATAATCACGCAGCATCCATCCTCCTAAACGTCCGATCGTATGACCAGGACCAAGCCCCAGTAAGGGGTTGAGCGGTGAATGATAGAAAGAAGAAATAATTGAGAATCCTACGAGTTTAAGCTTCATCCCCTCTAAAGTCATATCGACGCTCCAGGCGAGAAACCCATTATTTGCCAACCAAACTGCGAGAAATACAGCTAAAATTGCTCCAATTGAGTATTTTACAAATTCTGTAATATCTTTTAATTTAGTGCAAAAAAGAAGTACGAGAGCAACTAAAAATACTGCTAGAACTTGTTTGGCATCTGATACTAATACGTGAACAATAGTAGCAAGAAATACAGATACTCGCAGCCAAAGTGGACGTTCTTTAGCAATACATAAATAGTACGTACCAAATGTCAATGAAACTGAAGCACCAACAACATGACCAGAACCTTGGTTTAAAAAAACTCCTTTAATATTGTCTTCTAAACCTTCCTGAAGATGTAAGTTGAGAACAAAGCGCTGGGACAAAGCAAGCAGGAGATTTATAAAGCCAAAACGCACTAACCAACAGTGCAGTTTTTCTGTACTAGTTAGAGACAGGGGAATGCAGGCGATCGCGACTAGAAGTAAGTACGGCTCGGTCAGCATTAAATAATTGAGAACTACATTAATTAATCCAGCATTATTAAGTAGTCCACTAGCACACATTAAGACGAAAAATATTAATAATCCTAAGAGAATTTCCTGGACGATGGTAAGTTGACGCTGGTTTTTAGAGCGAGCTTTGACAAGAGCAATGCCACAGGCAAGTGGAACTGTAGCAAAGTGTAAAAAATTAATTGCTGCGGGTACTCCTAATGCCTCGATGATACGGGCAAAATAAGCAGTAGCAAATGCCAATAGTACAATTGTGGAACTTTTAATGAATCCCTTGCGTTGTTGCTGACACGCCGCCTCTACGTTCATCGATCCACCTCTAGATACAAGCACCAGAGCGGGCTGTATGCCGCTACGTGTAAGTTAGGCATGAGGAGCTAATGTATAAATTTCCATCATGCGGCGATAGTTTTCCTCCGCAGTGTACTTAGCCTCAAATTCAGCCCTAGCTGCTCGGCGCATCTGCATCAGTTCTTCTGGATGTGATAAAGCCCACTCTACCTGCTCGACAAGGTCTTGGGTGTTACCTGGAAGAAAATGAAGTCCGGTTTGCCCAGGCGTAACTAACTCGGCGATCGCACCAATTGCTGAAGCTACGACAGGAGTTCCCTTAGCAAAAGCCTCGATCGCAACTCTGCCAAAAGTCTCGTACCATTCAGAAGGAAAAATCAGCAAGGCAGCTTCTCCCATTAACTCGTAGACTTCTTCCAACGGTCTGCGTCCTAGCCACTCTACTCCTGGTATGCGCTTTGTTGCCTCAACAACTTGAGGTGCTAACGGTCCATCGCCAACAATTTTCAAAGGGATTTTTCCACCCAATTGTTCCCAAGCAGCTAGTAGTGTCCCTAAACCTTTTTCTGGCGAAAGCCGCCCGACAAAAATGGCGTATCCACCACGTCCTGTTCCTGGTGCGGGAGCGGGATGTAGAAAATTAGTTTTAAATAGAATTTTGTTCTCCGGTAAGCCACCTTGAACGAATTTCTGCAAAGCGAAATGGCTATACGCTACGAATACGTTTACTGTTTTTGTCCAAGTACACATCATTGAGTGCAAGTTTACCATTGCTGCTACGACTCCACTTGCTGTTTGACTATCTCGGTAGCAACCGCGAATGATGCCAGGTATAGAACCGCATTTACCCAAACAGTCTTCGCAGATTTTGCCATCGCGAAAAAACAGAGCATTGGGGCATAAGAGACGATAGTTGTGCAAAGTTTGGACGACTGGTACACCCTCATCCTTCATGGCGTGATACGCGGCTGGGGAAATCAGAGGAAATGTGTTATGGAAATGAGCAACCTCCGGTCGTTCCTGGCGGACGATCGCCCGGAGATCGCGGTATACATCATTATTCCAGATTGTTTTTTTCGCCAGAGTCAGAGGATTCATTCCCTCAACGCGATCGTTATGAATCGTGTAGCGATGTACTTGATGACCGCGCGTTTCTAAAAGAGCCGATTCGGTAGCAAAGATTTGTTCTTCACCACCGGGTTGTTGGTAATAGTTATGAACTGTGAGAATACGCATGAGGAATCGTTTGTCGATTGAGAATGTTGTCGTAGCACTGAACTAATTGCTGACCCTTATTTGCCCAGTTGAACAGCTCGTTTGCCCTCTTCTGTCCTGCCTTGCCCAATTCGGCACTCAGTTCAGCGTCGTTTGCCAGACGAGACATAGCATCAGCAATACCTGTGACAGCTTGCTGAGGTTCGATTGCGGGGACTTTAAAACCTGTTGCCTCGGTGACCTGAACCGCTGGTCCACCTAAATCGAGACAGACAACCGGACAACCTGCTGCCATTGCTTCTAAGCAGACAAATCCTCCAGATTCGTGCAAACTAGGATGAACCAATGCCCTTGCATCTGCCATCATTTGCCAGATGCGATCGCGGGACATCTCAGGGCAGAACTTGACTTGAGAGATAATTCCTAGCTCTTGGGCGAGGATTTGTAACCGTTTCCGTTCGGGTCCGTCTCCCACAATCCAATATTCGGTATCAGAGGGTAAATCTGCTTGAGCAAAAGCACGTAGTCCCAGGTGAAAACCCTTCCAATGCAACAGTCTGCCAATAGAAATAAACCTGACTGGGCGATCGCTAGAAATGCAATTCTGACTCAAACGGGCGATCTCTTCTGGGAGTAAGGCAACTTGGGAAAGTACTTTGACGTTTTTCGCTCCCATTTGAGAGAGTTGCCGCGCCGTGTCCTCAGTAGTTGCCCAAGCTAAGACAGAGCGTCTTGCTGTCAGGCGAGCAAACGGATCGAGTTCTCCTAAACGACGCGAGAAATCACGCAGTATTTCGTAAACTTTGCCTTGCCAGCTAAAGTCTTGCCAAAAAGCCTTTGGTGCAGATTCACCGCCGCCCACAGGACCCCAAATGAAGGGAACTGGCAGCAGAGAGAGGAAACTAGGACTAGAGTATTTAACAAAAGTGACGTGCTGAATTAAGTCGAAGCCAATTTGACGATGCAGTTGACGGGCAACAAAATAAGCTTGAATCTGCCAGAGATAGTAGTGGATTTGAAATGCTCCATTGCCCCATTTCCAACCGCCACCCCAGATTGGCAAGGTGAAATAGAGAAAATTCAGGTTGGGGATTGGATGACGGGCTAGCTCTGCCTCAATTGCCTTGCGACCGTCATCAGGTCGAGTTAGTACCCAAACTTGATGGTATTTGGCAACCTCTCGAACTGTGTTCCAGCCTACCCCTAATTCAGTTCCTCGACCTGGTTCGCAGGCATAGGCAGACAATAGAATCTTCATCGACACAGTACCTCTTGGCGAACTAACCCAGTAGTAGAGAAATCTAAATATTGCTGAGCGATTTTTAGATACTGAAAGTCTCGCGCCCGTTTACGTGCCTGGGTTTGATAATGCTGCTTGAGGCTGGGGTTGCTGAGAATTTGCAAAATTCCTGTTGCCAGTGCTTCTGGATCTCCAGCAGCTACCATCATTCCGTGCTTGCCATATTCGATCAAATCCTTCGAGCCACCTGGGGCATCGTTGACAACAACAGCCGCACCACAAGCCATTGCTTCTTGTAAAGCGATCGGGCAACCTTCCCAAGCTGATGCGAGTACGAATACGTCACAGGCAGACATGTATCTGTAAGGGTTGCGATCGTATCCCGGCATCGCCACGCAATCTTCGATTTGGAGTTCGTAGCACAGGGTTTCTAGTTGCGATCGCAAGGGTCCTTCACCCAAAATCAACAGTCTGGCAGGCTGAATCTTGACAACGCGGGCAAAAGCACGTAGCAATACATCGAGTTGTTTTTGCTTGGCTAGACGAGCTACGGTAACGATGGTTGGTGTTTCCGAGTCTAAAAACCAGGGGTGATCGGTTGGTTTTTTCGCTAGTTGTTGCACGCGATCGAGGTCGATGGGGTTGAAAATCACCCGCATCGGAATGCGCGGTGGTACTTTAATAGTTTCAACTAAGTCAGCGATCGTATCTTGAGAAACGGCAATTAAGCCATCACCATAGGGATACGTGTACCGCATTAGCGTTGGTAGAGATTGCAAATGCAGTTTATCTTGATGCTCGATGCCTGTTTCTAAGCTAATAATATTGTGTTCGCCAATAATAATTTTGCTATCAATTCCTGATAAGTACCTTGCCCAAATTGCCGTAACATTAAAATACCAAGGCATTGGAAAGATAACATCTGGTTTACTTTGTTTAAGATAGCGAATAGTTGGTAGTAGAGAAAAAGCCGTGCGTCGAGTATTAAGAGTAACTATATTAATGTCTGGATATTGGTCTTTTTCTGCTTGAGTTGCTTTTAAAACCACAAACTCACAATCGATTCCTAACTCCTGAAAGCCGCGAGAGAGGGCAGTTCCTAAACTAGTGAACGCACCACCTCCAATGTCATGCGTCAGGATAGCAACTTTTTTCATAGTCATAAATTTCAATTATTTAAAACTAAATTGGTCACCTGAGCTAAGCATTTTGATGCTGCTTCTGGAGTATATTGAGACATGATTTGTTGCGATTTTTTACCCATGTTCTCGATCGCAGTCGGGCGATCGATAAACTGACGCATAAGTTCGGCTAGTTTTTCCGGCTGATTGGGGTCAAATACATAGCCATTCTCACCATTCACTATGAGTTCTGACGTTCCCGCACCTGTGGAACATAAAACTGGTTTACCTAGTAGCATTGCCTCTAGTACCACTACGCCCCATGTATCTTCTAGAGTCGGTAGAACGAAGACATCAGCATTACGAAAATAAGCACTGATGAGGTTGTAATCTACTCTACCTACCCACTGTATGCAGTCAGTCAGATGATACTCTTGAGCGAATTTTTCTAGTTCTTCTTGTTGCGATCCATTGCCTACAACTTGTAATGTGTATTCTCGATATCCTTGTTGGTGAAGAATCTTGCAGGCTTCTAGCAGTATCTGCAAGCCTTTTCTGGGAATAATATGCCCGACGAAAAGAAAAACTGGTCGCTGGAGTTGAGAATTATCTAACTCAATATTTTCTTGAATTGCTAAGGTTTTGGTATCGGGAATTTCGTAAGGCTGAACGAAAACGCGGCTGTCTTTAGCGTTAAGAATATCTACTAAATACGCTTTTCCAGCATGACTGTTGGTAATGCAAGCATCAGCAAGCTTGACCATTAGTCGTCGAATTAATAAACGTAATGCTGAATTGCGATAGTCTACACCAGGCGAACTACCTTCATAGGCAATGATGACTCGCCACCAACAAAGCGGTTTTAATAGAAGTGCCAGAATGGTCCAAATGCCAAAAGAACTAGAAAAGATGGCATGAGGTCTAAGCCGCAGCAAGTGGAAAATAATCCTGGGAGACAGATATGTAAAATTAGAGCCATAACCTGTCGTCTCTCGCGCCGTTTCTAGCACCTGAAATTTGCCGACAACTTCTACTACAAATGAGTTCTCGAACCCTCGTGCAAACCCAGGAAAAAGTCCGGTAAATACTTTTGTTTGAGGAAATATCTGGGTAAATTGACCGATTGCTGGCTGCCAATAAAACCACGCAACAGGTAACAACCACGCAATACGAAAATTCTGATTACGATCCACCTAAGGATACCTCTAGAAATACAAATATCAACTGCACAATGCAGCCGGATAAAATGACTACCTAGCTGATTTTAATAACTTTGAATAATATCTTTGAATCTGTCTCTGATGGCATTCGTAAAGATGTCATCAGAAGATAAGACTTAAAAATATATTTATAATGTAACTATCTTTACAGCGATCGGCTTGTTTTTTTAGCGCTCGGCACTATCTCTTTACGCAAAATTTGAATTCTACGAGAATACACGTACGTTTTTTAAAGGAAAGGTAAAAATTTGAATCATGTCATGTACTGAACACTGGTGGCGATCGCAAGCTAGTCAATTGTTGCGTGTATTTGGTTTAAGTATTCCAGTTAATAAAACGCGCGTAAATATATGCAACTAACTCATTGATCGTTTTGCGCACGCCTGCACTGTAGCGCCACCAGTATTTCGGATCGTAATCGATGGGTGGCATGGCAATAATACCAACTTTAGTATTTGTTGCAGCTAGTGCTTGACGATACAGCAACCAGCTTCTTCTAGCATGTAAATCTAGTGTAAGTAAATCGATCGATTTTATTGGTATATTTGCCTTTTCTAACCATTGTTTAAAAGCAATAGCAGAAGCATAAGTTCGGTCTTTACGTACTTCTGGTGTCGGGACGGAAACGATTTTTTCAGGCTCTAATCCCAAGGTTTTTAAGGTTGCTGCCGCTAGCTCAGCATAATTTTTATACTCAGCCAAATAGCATCCTCTTTCGATGGGAATACCTGTAGTCACGATTTGGCGATAGGAACCGCGTCTAAATCTATTCAGCGCTTCTTTAACTGCATAATCTGGCAGCCATCCTTCAATGACCAAAACTTCAGCGTTAATTGGTTGATTGACCGCTAGAAATGATGGTAAGTTGCTAATACCGATAGTTAATAAACTTAGAGTTAATAAAACCAGAAATATCCATCCCCATACCGTAGGGAGCCATATTTCTTGTCGTCGAATGAGAGTGATATTTAGTAGTTTGAATTGCGATCGCTTTTTAGCAGCCATTAAAAATGTAGTTTTGCATAGCTTAGGGTGTAGAATCTACTTTAAACCAAAATTCGATTTCAGTAGGATTGGGCGAATAGAATTCGCGACTACACAAACAAAGTTCGCCTGCGCGAACTATAAGAAAGTTAACGATTTTTACGTTGATGTTGTGGTTTTACTAGTGTAAAGTTACTTTTACTGACTATCTACTGTTGCTGTCTTTTGTGCTTTTAAATAAGCAAACACAGATTTATCACCAATATCAGGTGGAATTGGTTGTACTGCCTTACGAATGGCAAAGACAACGAATAGTACAGCCCACGTACCAAGCATAATTTGTTCCCACTGGAGCGGTAAAATACCGCTTAAATGTCCTAACAATAAAATTGGTACTAGAGGTGTCAGAAATTTGGTTTCAAACCGATTAAAACAAAATGCTTCTTTAAAGTAAATTCCTGTTAGCGCTGCAAAAATAAACCCAACACCTAATAAAGTTACTGGATGTTCGTAAACTGTGACAGCTAGCGGCGTGCTATTGGTAAATGCGATCGCGACTGCGGCGATCGTTCCGATCGCCCAAAATATTTGTAGTACACGATGCAGTACTGCCAAGTATATATGAATAGTTAGCAAGCTAACACCCAATGCACCGCAAAAACAGAAAAATAGGGGTGTGAGTGCTGAAAAAACACTGGGCTGAGGGTTCAACAGAACTAGAGTGCTACTAATGGCAAAGCTAAGGGCGGCGATCGCTAAGCCAGTCCGATAGACAATCACACCGAGGCGATCGCTTTTGTCGATTGTAAACTCACCAAACTGACCTTGATATGTTTCGGATACTATTTGTTGAGTCATAACTTACCTCTCACTAATAACCACTTCTACTCTATCTCCCCAATGCTGCTGCAATTGTAACTGGGCATTGCCGCAATTGATGGCAATTTCTACCCAGCCATGACTACCAATTAAGGCGAGTGCCTCTCTAGGAGAGACGTTGCTGTAGGTTTGACACCCTGGGACGATTCGTTCGCCTAATCGTACTGTCCAAGTTTGATTTTCCACGTCGCTACCAGGAATATTAGTGACTAAATTGCCAAAGCGATCGATATATTGGATGCAACCAATTATTTCTGTAGAAGTATAGATTAACTGGGGTAAGTCTAACTGTAGTAGCGTAGCAAGATCGATTGCTTTTCCCAATTCTCTTAAGGGAACTCCACTCGCAAGATGCGCCCCTACTGGGGCAAAAATATCTCGTCCGTGAAAAGTCTTTGAGAGTTGAGGAGTACGCCAGTATTGAGAGTGAGTCAGTTCTACTGCGGCGATCGCAGGGCTTTGACTCAATATGCCGCTAAAAATTCCGTTATCCGGTCCCACTAAGAATCCATGCTCGAATTCTATGGCGATCGCGCGTCTATTGCTACCTACCCCAGGATCGACTACAGCCACATGCACGGTTCCATGTGGAAAATAGCGATAGGCATCCATTAAGCAAAATCTAGCCGCAGCGAGATGTTGGGGCGGGATCTCGTGGGTAATATCGATAACTGTCAGGCTGGGGTTGACTTGGGCGATCGCGCCTTTCATGACTCCTACATACACGTCACTGAAGCCAAAATCACTGGTTAAAGTCAAAATCCGGTTTGAATTCATCTGTATTACAGGCATTCACTAGAATATGTCTTAAAAATGTTTAAATTTATTTCTGTAGCTATTGTTACTGAAAAATCGGTATGTTAGGATAAGTCAACATAAACAAGATAAGTAAAAATAATGTTCTCTATGAGCAGAAATAAACAACAAGCTGTAAAACAAGCTGCCGAAGCTCACCGTCAGAATATTCAAAAAAGTCTACAACATCGTCTGGATGTTGCTAGAGCTAGCGGAGATGAGAATCTCATCCGCCAGCTAGAAGCAGAAATGAGATACTTCAACTGAAGCTGTACTAAAGCTTTGTGCCACTAACTTGATAAATTACAAACAACAGATAAAATACTGACATTCGCGGGATGCATCTCAAGTGCATCCTTTTTGTTTTCATATCCTTTGTTTGACTATCCGCGCGATCGCACTCAGAAGGCTGAGCATCAATTGGGAATAGCTATACTGGTTGGTTAAAGTTCCTACTCAAACACCAACTTCACCGAGGATATGCCTATGCAAGCGGATCTATTAGCCGTGATGACAGACGTATGGCACGTACTAACTAAAAATAATCGTTGGATGAGCTGGAATTTGTTTCTAGCTTTTGTTCCTTTAACTTTGAGTGCGTGGCTGTTTCTCAGAGGAAGCCAAAAACGGCGTTGGCTATTCTGTTTATTATTTATAGATTTGTTGACTTTCTTACCAAGTGTGCGTCATGTTTTCACTAATGTATTACATTTCAGTACGAGTATCGTTACATCTGAGCTAATATGGTTCGTACCCTTAGTTTGTATTCCTTTATATCTATTATTTATCTCATCCGGTAGAGAGCATTGGCAAACTTTTAACTGGTCAATTTTATTTTTAGTATTTTATGCTTTTTTGCCGAACGCACCGTATGTTCTAACTGATATCATTCATTTATATCGAGATATTAGAGATATTCACTCAGTCTGGCTAATTACTTTGGTTCTTATACCAGTATATGTATTATTTATGGGAGCTGGATTTGAGGCATACGTACTATCATTAATTAATCTAGGTTCTTATTTACAAAGAATTGGTAAAAGTACGTGGATTTTGGGGGCAGAACTCATCACTCACGCTTTGTGTGCGGTAGGAGTCTATTTAGGTAGATTTTTGCGGTTTAATAGTTGGGATTTCATCACCCAACCCGATATTCTCCTTACTGCTGTGGTTGAAGATTTATTTGGCAAACGTCCAGTTGTCATTATGATTGTTACCTTCGCAGTTATTACTGGTTTGTACTGGCTGATGAAGCAGGTTACGCTTAGAATTATGGGAAGAAATCGTCTAGAAGCTATTTCTACGGGGGAAAAGGACAAGGTTGATTTATTGTAAAGTAGAGACGCAAAATCTTACGTCTCTATTGCTTTTACACTCTATTACTTTTATGCTTTTACACTCTATTCCTTTTACAAAGGTACTAATTCGGGAAAATGTAGTAATAGTTGATCGTTCGTCAGTTCTTCGCCAAATTGAGCGGGAGAAAACTGAACTTGAATTGCCCACAATCTTTTTTGATAGTGCAGATTAATCAGGGCTTTCAATCCAGCCTTCATCGCATTTATATCTGCCAGATTAGTTTCTAATTCTGGCACTTCTCCGTCATAAACCACGCTTAGCATGACGACTAAGTTACGAGTAACGGGCAAGGAAAAAGATTCATCTGTAGTAGCGGGTGAACTTAAATCTGGTTCGCTTAAGTAACGTTGGGCAGAATCGGTAAATAATTCGTTGAAATAGTCGCTGGCTGCACCTTCATCCCAAAACACATCGCCTTCGTTTGCCCCAGAAAGCCAATACTCGTCATATTGCAGCAAGCTTTGACAAATTTCTGCCAAACCTTCGCCTACAACTTCAATATCGCCATCAGCGTCTATGGCTTCCCTTGCCTGACGGTTGAGAATTCCTAATAGCGGTGCTACTTCTTGCCCTGCAAGATGGAGAAATATCCGACAGCCAACAAACCGAGTCCGCCCTGACATCCGGTTAATCCGATCGCGCCATGAACTCATAATCTTCCCTCCATATCCTCTTACTCAATTTATCGCGCTCTCACAAATCTTTCTCCCCCTCGATCGCTAGATTTAAGGGAATGACGGTAAGATCGGAAGCAATACTTTTCGGTTAAGACTCGATCCCCCCAACCCCCCGATGAATTGGGGGGCTAAGAATGGTATTGTTTCCCCCTTTTTAAGGGGGATTAAGGGGGATCTCGAAGGGCTATGCATCATAACCAAGAAGTATTGAGATTGGAAGCAAAATTGTCAAGTCATGAATATCGGTATTATCGGACTAGGGTTGATTGGTGGCTCGTTGGGCTTAGACTGGCGATCGCAAGGACACAAAGTTTTCGGTGTCAGTCGGCGCGAATCCACTTGCGCGCAAGCGATCGCTTGTGGTGCTGTGGATACGGCTAGCGCCGATCTTACCAGTCTCAAAACCGCAGAAGTTATTTTTATCTGCACTCCTTTGGCAGCAATTCGCCCTACCGTAGAACAACTGATTCCCCACATAGATCCAGCAACAGTTTTAACCGATGTCGGTTCGGTAAAAGCCCCAATAGTAGACGCGATCGCCCCCTTGTGGCAGAATTTTGTGGGCGGACACCCAATGGCTGGAAAAACTGAGAGTGGGATTGAAGTTGCCCAAACAGGACTGTTTATCGGTAAGCCTTATGCGATCGCCGCGATTGATACTACACCACCAAAAGCCGTACAGGTTGTCGAGCAATTAGCGCGATCGCTCCAAGCTACTATTTATCATTGTCATCCAGCCGATCACGATCGCGCCGTCAGTTGGATTTCTCATTTACCAGTCATGGTTAGCGCCAGTTTAATTGCTGTTTGTGCAAGCGAACCTAACCCAGCAGTTCTGGAATTAGCTCAACAACTCGCTAGTTCTGGATTTCGCGATACGAGTCGCGTTGGAGGTGGGAATCCTGAATTAGGAGTGATGATGGCGCGGTACAATCGCCCAGAGTTGTTGCGATCGCTACAACAATACCGCGATCGATTAGATGAAATCGCGCAATTAATTGTACGAGAAGATTGGCAAGCTTTGGAACAGCAATTAAATTCAACTCAGCTAGATAGAACGAAGTTTCTTCGAGAGTAGCGACATACTTTTTAGTTGTGAGATTTTAGGTGAGATTTTAGTCAATTTTAGCCGATTCACCAATTGCACTAGCAATTCCACACTCTCTCAACAGGGAGGTGAATTTTATTTCATCTCTATATTTATTACTAATTTCTACTCATTAATGCCAACTTGTATCGGCTCGGAAGCTATAGAAAGTACTAGGCGGGACAAGCATTAGCAGAAATTCGGCAGCGATCGCAAATAGTTTCAGTCGATTGCTAAAAGCTCAACGGTAGATTGCAGGTTGCGATTATATTGTATTTCTAAGAATATTTATATAGCTATATAAATATAAATCGCTACGTGGATTCTCGAAAATGCAGGAACATAAAAAGAGGGTAGGAGGTCTTAAATTTGGGAATGCTTTATCTCCCATCTTCTGTATTCTTAATTTAGTAATTTATGTATATTGCGACACTGAAATTTACAGATAAATAATAGTAGATCTAAGGTTTATAACTCGTAGTGAAAAGTTATAAATCTACCTAGTATGTTTACATAGCTTAATGATATAGTGAGTATTTGTACTGCTGAGGGTAACTTCAATGCTAGACCCTGCTTTATGCGCTCGTCCTCTGAGCCAGTGGCTTGTCTTGAAGTCCACGCTTTCCCACTGGCTGATGACTCCCGTACTGGTTGTCATACCGCTAACAGCTTTTATTCTGCTAATCAAGTTTTTTCCCACATGGCGTTGGAAGCGTTACATGTTGGTGATGGGAAGTTTATCGTTAGTAGCTTACTTTCTTGCTAGTTTTCCGGCTACAGTGGCGATCGCCAGTAAGGGATTGATTGCTTTTTTACCTGAAGATCCAGGGAGAAAAGCGGACGCGATCGTGATTTTAGGTCGCGGTGCGTATATGAGAAAGTCTAGGGTAGAGGTTGCGACTGAACTGTGGAAAAGCAAACGCGCTCCCCTAATCTTTGCGAGTGGTGCAGGGGATGGGGCAGATATTGTGAAAATGCTCAAAACGGAAGGAGTCCCCAAGTCAGTATTGAAAGCCGAAAGTTGTTCTCAGACAACAGAAGAGAACGCACTATTTACAGCGGCGATGCTGCAACCACTGGGAGTGAAGCGAATTGTTTTGATCACGGACTCGCCACATATGATGCGATCGCTATTAACGTTTCGCAGTCTGGGGTTCACCGTTTTTCCCCGTCCTACTCCTTTGCCTGCAAACTTGCCACCCACAAGAAGGGCAATGATGATCTTCTACGAATACATGGGTTTATTTAACTATGGTATCAAAGGGTACTGGCAGCCTCAGAATGCACAAATAGAGCAAAACCCGTACATAGCTCAACAGCAAGCAGCAAATGGTTGACAGTTATCAGTTAAGAGTGGCTAGTGGCTAGTGGAACCAGTAGTAAATGGGTGTGGGGAATGCGTGAATGCGTGAATGCGTGAATTTTGAATTGTTTTGCTCCCTCAGCAACCTTGCGCTCCCTCCGCTCCCTCCGCTCTCTTCTCCCCTACTCCCTGCTCCCTTCATAAATAGGCAACTGTACCGTTAATGTTGTCCCCATACCCTCACCGTGGCTCTCTGCCCGGATTGTACCGCCATGTAGCTCGACTAATTGACGAGCGATCGCTAAACCAAGTCCTAAACCGCCGTAGGCACGAGTCATGCTACTATCTGCCTGTCGAAAATATTCAAATATGTAAGGGAGAAAATCTGCACTAATGCCTTTACCTGTATCGATGACTTGAATTTGGGTGTAGTTGGTAGTTGGTAGTTGGTTGACGGTAGACGCTGGCGCTACACTGCGTGAAGACGGTTGACGGTTGACAGTTAACGGTTGTTGCTCCCTCCGCTCCCTCAGCTCTCTGACTCTGCTCCCTGCACCGAAGCGCTCCCTGTCTTCCTTGTCTTCCTTGTCTTCCTTGTCTCCCTCAGCTCCCTCAGCTCTCTTCTCCCCCCTGCTCCCTGCACCGAAGCGCTCCCTGCTCCCTACTTCTGTAAGCGAGATCTCTATCTGTCCCCCAGATGGAGTAAATTTTACTGCGTTAGAAAGTAGATTCCATACGACTTGCTGGAGGCGGCTGCTATCACCCCGCACCAGTCCTACATTCGGGTTCAAACTGAGTTCGATCTGAATTGATTTTGCTTCTGCTGCCAGAACTACGGTATCTAAGGCGGATGTAATTGTATTTGCCAGATCGACTATTTCCCAATTGAGCTTCAGCTTTCCTCTCAGAATGCGGGAGACATCTAATAGATCTTCAATTAATTGTGCTTGCAGCTTGGCATTGCGTTCGATGGTATCGAGGGCGCGATCGAACGTCGCTGGATCTAATTGCTTTGTTCGCAATAGTCGCGACCAACCTAAAATTGGGTTGAGGGGGGAACGAAGCTCGTGGGAGACGATCGCCAAAAACTCGTCTTTAACCCGGTTTGCTTGCTCTGCTATTTCCTGCGCTGCCAATGCCCGATCGCGCATTTGGCGATATTCTTGGACTCTAAATGTGAGATCTGTAACATCTTGAATTGATAATAGGGCATAAAACTCATCACCCTCCAAGGCAGGCAACGAGGTGACAGTTGTATGCTGAATGCGCATTTGCCCTTGGGGTAGAGAGGCGGGAATTACGTGTTTGTGTAACTGAGAAGAAAAGATCGTGGGCGGTCCCCCTTGAAATATCTGCTGCAAGCGGTTGGCATACTGAGCTTGACGAAAGTGGGGATAGCGATCGCCGATACAAGTCCCTAACATTTCAGCTCTAGATAGCTTAGTCCATTCTTCTAAGCAGCTATTCCAAAACAAGATCGTTAGATCCGAACGCAAAATACAAGCCCCTAAAGGTACTTGGTCTAGAATACTAAACTTCTGCTGGGCTTGCTTCAGTTGCTCCATACTCAAAAATAAATGGCGATCGCCAAAAATTTCAGCGCTAAACTATCATCTCTAATACAACTATGCCACTTCTTCGATCGCTGCAATAAGTTGGTCGAACGTTTGCAATTCAAATATAAAAATAAGATCGCCAATCACTTGAAGCTGTTCGATTGTAAAACTTGCTTGCGCCAATACAATTGTGGAGTCATCTGGCTCAACAGCAGCAAATAAATTTTCTACAGTATCTTCCGTGTATGTAGGAATTAAGTAATTCATCCGCTGCTTCAATAGATTGCCCAGCGAACCTATTACGCCGTTGATGACAATATTACCTACCTCGGTTAAAGTGCCAATTTTCACTGCATCAAGATCGGGAGAGCCTAGATCTTCTCCTGTGAGAATAGATACGAGTGTTGATGCACTCTCGGTAGGAAATACTAGCTCTGCGCTGCCATTAATGGAGCCTGAAAATTCCAACCTTACAGTAGCTAAATAGTTACTATTAAATCTAGCAATTAATTCTTGCTGCAAATCTTCAACAGTGAATACCTGAATGAAGGGGATCTCCAGGCAGATGGGAAAACCAACCATTTCATTTAAGAGACTGGCAGCTCGACCCACGCCAATATTAATCAACTCTTTTAAAGCATCAATTTGGTCTACTGTCAACTGCTTCACGAGAGATATACCTCTAGAAGCTAAAAACTTGTCGGACGGTTTGGCGTAGCTCATCTTCTTTGGGTGGCTTATTGATAAAAGCAGCTGCTCCTAAGTTATATCCTCGCTGACGAGAACTTTCTTGAATATCTGCTGAGATAATAATTGTGGGAATAGCCAATCCCTGTTCTTTTAAAGTTTGGATCAATTCAAACCCATTCATATCAGGCATGAGAATGTCTGTTACCAAGCAATCTGGAGCGCGATCGCGAACGATACTTAATGCTTCTTTGCCGTTCGTCGCTTCCCAAATCTCATAGCCATCAGCTTGCAAAAATTTGCGAATCATCCGGCGGCTGAATGCAGCATCATCAACTATTAAAACAGATATCATTGCCGATCTTCTAAGCTATTCACTATCATATTATCGAAAAAATCAGCAGGAAGTATTTCACGCATCACTCACCAAAGACAAATTGCAAATAACAAATTTACATCTACCGACAGTCAGTGTAGTATAGGCTATCAAATATATGATGTATTTAATTCCTATCAGTCATGGAGTCACTCGAAATCGATGACGATATCAAAGCATTTTTAGATGAAAGTTACGAAAATCTGAATCAGATCGAGCAAGTTATTCTCGATCTAGAAGGTAATTCTGCAAATTCCGAACATTTAACTCGTATTTATCGCGCTCTCCATACAATTAAAGGTAATTGCGGTTTTTTACCATTGCCCAAACTAGAATCAGTCGCCCATGCAGGAGAAAATTTACTAGGCAAATTGCGGGAACAGCATTTCAATCTCAATCCTCAGATTGCCAGTACTTTACTTCAAACTGTCGATGCAATTCGCCAAATCTTAACCCAAGTTGAAGCGACAGGCAATGAGGGAGATGGTGATTATGCCGCATTAATCGCAGCGTTGCAGGGAGCGGGAGTCGGGAATCGGGAGTCGGGAGTCGGGGGGAAGAGAGCTGAGGGAGACAAGGGAGAGGGGAGAGCAATTCTAGCCACTAGCCACCAGTCACTAGTCACTGATAACTGTCAACCGTCAGCCGTCAACAATCAACTACCGACTACCGACTACCAACTACCAACTACCAATCCATCAGACTCTACAATTCGGGTGAATGTGGAACTGCTCGATCGCGTGATGAATTTAGTGGGTGAGTTGGTTTTGGCTCGTAACCAAATGGTACAATTTGCCGAGACTGTAGCAGACTCAGACTTGACTGCGACTTGCCAACGATTGAATCGAGTGACGGCTCAGCTACAGGAAGAGGTGCTGAAAACTCGGATGCAACCTATTGCCACGATTTGGCAGAAATTTCCTCGCGTGGTGCGCGATTTGGCGATCGCCTCTGGAAAGCAGGTGCAAGTAGAAATGAATGGTGCGGATACGGAACTAGACCGCACTATTCTTGAAGCAATTAAAGACCCTTTAACTCACATTGTCCGCAATTGTATCGCTCACGGAATTGAAACACCGGAAATTCGCAGCAGTCGCGGGAAGTCGATTCAGGGTAAGCTTGCTCTCTCTGCTTGGCATGAAGGTGGCACTGTTAAGATTGAAATTAGCGATGATGGTAACGGGATCGATCCGCAACAGCTCAAACAGCAAGCGCAAAAACTCGGAATTCTCAGTGCAGTCGAAGCAGAAAAGATCGGCGAAGCGGAAGCACTAAATTTGATTTTTGTCTCGGGTTTTTCAACAGCAGCACAAGTCACCAATCTCTCTGGACGGGGTGTCGGGATGGATGTGGTGAAAACCAATTTGGCAGCGATCGATGGCACGGTTGAGGTTAATAGCCAGGTAGAACAAGGAACAAAGTTTAAGCTGAAAATTCCCTTAACGCTGGCAATTATTCCTGCCTTGGTCGTTTATAGTGGGAACCATCGTTTTGCCATTCCTCAAGCAAGCATTCAAGAATTGGAGCAACTGGAAGTAGAGGCATCTTTGCTTGAGATTGAAACATTCTACGATATTCCTGTATATAGGTTGCGTGGCAAATTATTGCCTTTGGTCTATCTAAACCAAACATTACAACTACAGGCAGCAAGAGCCGATGCAGAGATTATTAATATAGTTGTTATCAATGCGGATAACTACTACTTTGGTTTAGTTATCGATGAAATTCAAGACATCCAAGATATTGTCGTCAAACCTTTGGGCAAACAACTGCGAGATGTCTCAGCTTTTGCGGGAGCAACAATTCTTGGTGATGGCAAAATCGCATTTATTATCGATGCCGTTGGTTTAGCAAATTGTGCTGGTGTGACTTCGCAATTACAGCAGCAACTGGCGATCGCCACAGCTACCGTATTAGAAGAACGCACGGGCGATCGCCAGTCGATCTTGCTTTTTCATGGCGGATCGGGCGCACGAATGGGTTTACTGATGTCTCAGATTTTCCGTTTAGAAGAATTCGATCCGAATGCGGTGGAAATTGTGGCAGATCGACCTGTAGTGCAATACCGAAATACAATTTTGCCTTTGATTTACTTGGATCGAATATTCGGTAATTCTGATTTTCCTGAAAGTAGATCCCCCCAACCCCCCTTGCCAAGGGGGGCAAAATCGCCTCAACTTGCCTCTGATGTTTCAGAAGGGCAATCTCCCCAACCCCCCTTGTCAAGGGGGGCAATCTTTCCCCAATCCTTGGAAAGGGAGGGTACAAATGAGCAAGATGATAAACTGCAAGTCATTGTTGTAGAGCTAGATCGAGAGCGCAGTCTTGGTTTGGTAGTAGAATGCATTCTCGATATTGTTGAGGAACCACTGGCGATCGCGGGTCATGCGACTCGATCCGGTATCCTGTATTTGGCAGCTATTCAGGGTCAAGTTACCGAGATTCTCGACCTGCATACAATAGTTCAAATTGTCTATCCGTATTTACTTCAATCAGTTAACTGTTAACTGTTAACTGTTATCAGTTATCAGTTATCAGCGATCGGTGATAATCAATCAACTACTTACAAATGACAAAAATTCAGCAATATTGTACTTTCTTTATTAACAAAATTCATTTCGGGATCGACATCAAACAGGTACAAGAAGTCATTCGTCTTCCTGAGATAAATCCCGTACCACTTGCGCCTGTTGATATTTGTGGTTTAATTAATTTGCGCGGAAAAATTGTGACAGTCATCGATTTACAATATAGGTTAGGAATGGGTCAAAGCTTGCCGTCTTCTATCTCTTATCTAGAGTTAGATGAAGAATTTTTGGCTCATAACATTATTGTTCAAACCAAGGATGAGATTGCTGGCTTGCTCGTAGAAGACATAGGCGATATGTTGGAATTTACATCAGATCGCTTTGAGCCTTTACCCGCTACGTTAACGGGTCAAATGCGGAAAGTATTACGAGGTACATACTCATTATCACAAGGATTTTTAATGATTTTAGATATTGAAAAAGTTTTAAAAGTTTAGATAAATCATTTCACGCAAAGCCGCAAAGACGCAGAGCGGATTCTCGTAGAATAGACGCAAAGAATACATTGCATACTCATATTTAAATTAGCAAGGGGTAAGTTCTACTAATGGCTGATGCTAATCAATCCAGTCAACCATCCACAGAAAGCTTAGAGTCTTCAGAAAATTCTGAAAGATTATCAAATAGAAAAGTAACTCAAACGGGTAGTAAAACTAGAACGAGTACTAGGCAAAGAAGCGAGAATAAAACGCAACTACAACCGCTATTGAAAGCTATACAAGCGGTAAAAAATGGCGATCTAACTGTGCGTTTATCTGAAGAAAATGGGTTGGGTGAAGTTGCCAAAGAGTTCAACCAAATGGTAAGTCAAATCGATCTTTTCGCAGGCGAAGTGACGCGGGTAACGTGGGAATTGGGGACGGAAGGCAAACTAGATGCTCGTGCTACCGTTGAGGGTGCTGCTGGGACTTGGAAAGAGCTAATCGACAACACAAATGCAATGTCTGCCAATCTCGCAGAGCAGATGAGAAGCATAGCTGATGTCACATCAGCTATATCTCAGGGTAATCTCTCTCAACAAATTGAAGCGCAAAATGCAGGAGAGTTTCAAGACTTGACGCAGAGCGTCAATCAGATGATCGCCAATCTCAAAGCTTCCATGAAACAGATTGCCGATATATCAACTACAGTCGCTTCTGCTGCGGAAGAAACAACAGCAGTAAGCACCGAAATGGCAGAAAACGCGACTCAAACTGCCGAACAAGCAACATCTGCTTCCGCATCCGCCGAACAAGTGAGTACCAATGCTACCAGCGTCGCTACAGCAGTAGAAGAAATGAACGCCAGCATCCGCGAGATTGCCAAAAACGCAGCTGTAGGAGCGCAGGTAGCCAATACAGCCGTTCAAACTGCCGATCGCACCAACGATACAATTACTAAATTAGGGCAAAGTAGCGGTGAAATTGGCAAAGTCATCAAGGTGATTACATCTATTGCCCAGCAGACAAATTTATTAGCGCTGAATGCCACAAGTAAAAAGTTGCGGGGCGCTCAAATTCCTATCCCCGCCGCAAGCGGACGGGGCATTACGGAATTTGCCCTTCGGGACGCACTCCCGCTGTGTTCATGAACGTGACAAGCCACGGGGAATCTACCCTTGATGAGATTGAAGCAGCAAGGGCAGGAGAGGCAGGTAAAGGTTTTGCTGTCGTGGCAAGTGAGGTGAAGGCATTAGCTAAACAAACCGCCAGTGCTACAGAAGATATCAGTCAACGAATTGAAGCAATTCAAACCGATACAAAGAGCGCGATCGAGGCGATCGTTCAAATTACTGATATTATCAATCAGATTAATGATATTCAAAATACGATTGCCAGTGCTGTAGAGGAGCAAACTGCAACAACAAATGAAATCTCCCGCAACGTTGCCGAAGCCGCCAAAGGTACTACTGATATTGCCAAAAATATTGGCATCGTCGCGCGTAACGCTCAAGCTACAACCGCAGGTGCTAGCAATACCTCCCAAGCAGCTAGCGAACTAGCCCGTATGGCAGTAGAACTGCAAAAAGTCGTAGATCGGTTTATTTACTAATCCAATGACTCATGACTCATGCCAAAAATCCGAGTTCTTGTAGTTGACGATGCAGTGGTTGTGCGCAACCGCCTGAGTAAGCTACTAGCTGAAGATCCAGAATTGGAAGTGGTGGGAGTAGCGGCGAATGGTCGCATTGCACTAGCAAAAATTGCTCAACTCAATCCTGATGTGGCGATTTTGGATGTAGAAATGCCAGAAATGGATGGCTTAGCAACTTTAGCAGCGATCCGGCAGACCTATCCTTATATTGCTGTGATTATGTTTAGCACTTTCACCCGCGCAGGGGCGATCGCAACTTTGGATGCTCTGTCTTTAGGTGCATCAGATTACGCTACCAAGCCGAGTCACTTAGGCAATATCGAAGCTATCCGCCAACATGTTTTTAACGACTTAGTACCGAAAATAAAACTGTTTGGGACAAAGCAAGTCAAAAGTCAAACTAGTAGGGGCGCACAGCTGTGCGCCCCTACCAACTTCCGACTCCCGACTCCCGAATTCGGAATTCCGAATTCCGAATTCCGAATTCTCCCGACTCCCAAAATCGTAGCCATTGGCGTTTCTACCGGAGGACCAAATGCTTTAGCCATATTACTATCGCAGTTGCCAGCAGATTTTCCCGTACCCATTGCGATCGTGCAGCATATGCCACCCATGTTTACTCAGATGTTAGCAGAACGGCTGGCTGCCAAGTCTCGCTTAAAAGTAGCTGAAGCTGTTTCTGGGAGCGTGCTGGAGCCTGGACAGGTTTGGATTGCCCCAGGAGATTTTCATCTCTCCGTGCAACGGGATGGCAAGGTTGTGCGCCTAGTCACCCACCAAGCGCCACCAGAAAACTCTTGTCGTCCCTCCGTCGATGTCTTATTTAGCTCAGTCGCAGAAGTCTTTGGTGCCAGCGCGATCGCAATTGTCTTAACAGGTATGGGTCAAGACGGATTGCGGGGTTGCCAACAGCTCCGCGAGGCTGGGGGGCGAGTTTTAGTTCAAGATGAAGCGAGTAGCGTCGTTTGGGGAATGCCTGGGTTTGTAGCTAACGCCGGACTTGCCGACCGAGTGTTGCCGATCGACCAGATGGCAGATGAAATGAGCCGCCTAGTGTGTAATAATACCTAAAATATAGTCAATATTTTTATCTAACAATGTTAAGAGTCTGTAACAAGCAGACAGCAGACATTAGCAACATTAATTTTCAGTATCTTTGTCAGCTAGTTTATCAACATGCGGCGATCGTGCTGGATGTCAGTAAAGACTATTTAGCAGAGTTACACTTAAAACCAATAGCAGAAACGGCGGGATTTGGTTCCTTAAACAGTCTAGTAGAGCATTTGCGATCGCATCCATTTAGCAATCTGCATGTCCGAGCGATCGAAGCTCTGCTCGTAACTGAAACATCATTTTTCCGCGATCGTTATCCATTTGAAGTACTCAAAAATTTCACGCTACCAGAATTAATCTCGCGACGGGCAAAAGAGCGATCGCTCAAGATTTGGTGTGGAGCTTGCTCTAGCGGTCAAGAACCCTATAGCCTTGCGATATTGATCCGCGAACATTTTCCTCTACTCACAACTTGGGATTTGCAGATAATTGCCAGTGACTTTTCTAGTCATATCCTTGCCCGCGCTCGTCAAGGTCGCTACAGCCAGTGGGAAATTCAGCGCGGATTGTCCGTCGAGCTGCGAGAGAAATATTTTCAGTTTCAGCAACAGCAGCAGAACTGGCAGATTAAAGACAAGATCCGCCAGATGGTTGAGTTTCGTCAAATCAATCTCATCCACCCGTGGTTATCAATGCCAGCAATGGATATTATCTTCCTGCGAAATGTATTGATTTACTTTGATACTGAGACAAAAAAATCTACTCTCAAAAAAGTTAGACAGCAATTAAGACCGGACGGCTACTTATTTCTCGGTGGTGGTGAAACCACAATTTATCTCGATGAATCGTTTGAACGAATACAGCAGGAAGGAGGCGTATGTTATCGTTTGCGGTAAGCATTTATCAGTTGTCAGTTATCAGTTATCGGTTATCAGTCAACTGTCAACCGTCAACCGTCAACCGTCAACCGTCAACACGTCCGTGTAGCGAGCGCGTTTCCCATCAACCGTTGTTTATAACTGGAATCGCCGAGTTGACTAAAGATAACAAAGTACCGTTTTGTTCTTGTCCGTTGGCGGCTAAATCGCTGTGACATAGATAAACTCTTTCTCCTACACGCCCAAGTAAATCGCGCAGAATTCGCCGCAGTCTTTCTGTGTCGGCGCTTAGATCGTCTTCTGCCGTCCAAGGACGACCGAATCGATGTTGTAAAAATAATGGCGCACCGTACAAAGTTGCCGCACCACCACGCGACCACAAGGGAGAGCCAGCATCCAACCAGAATTGCCAACGATGAAACCGCCGACTGGAACGATATTGGAAGATAGTTGCTAAGGTGACAGCACGACTAGCAGCACCAATCGGACGCACGGGATAAGAATTTGCCGTAATTGTACCCCGTCGTAGCAGTTGAATGAATTGGGCAATCGTAGTGTGAGCAGGAGTATCGATCCCTTCAGACTGCCGCAGTCGTGCATCGATTTCCCAATAGTGTTGAGCTGTTTCTAGTAATTCTCGTAATGCTGCTAGCTGGTCGTAGGGGAGGTTACTGCCTTGCCAGAGAAATTTCTGAATAGCGCGGTCGAGTAAAACAATGGGACTGGGGAGGAGCCGCTGTTCTTGCTGCGATCGCTGATCTTCAATCCACTGCACGATCTGAGCATAAGCTAAACTTGCCGCATAGCCCAAGCGATCCCAGCGATCGTAGGTCGTTGCTGGTAGTAAATTTGGATGTTCTGGGTGCGGTTGGAAACAGTAGTCAGCAATCAAGCCAGCACGGACAGGATCGATTTGGAATTCGGAATTCGGCAGTCGGAATTCGGAATTAAATTCTCCCTCAGCTCCCCTGCTCCCTACTCCCTGCTCCCTGCTCCCTACTCCCTGCTTTCCTGCCTCTCGCCTCGTACTCAAAACTACCAACATTTCCGCTACCATATCTCGATCGACTAAACGTCCTAAACCTGGGTAGACGAGGGTGAGGAGGGTGAGCAAAGCACGGATAATCGGAGAACTTGTCAATGGGCGTTGGTCGTTGAGGGATTCGACAAAGATCCCGTGTTTAGTCAGAATTTCTACTAGGGTATAACGGGCGATCGCATCTAAACCAGGAGCAATTAAAGCAATTTCCTGCGGCTGAATTTGCCCCGATTTAATTGCTTGAATGATGAAATCGGCAGTTTGTCGCAGTAAGTCGCCCCGCGATATGGTTTGGATTGCTTGCACTGACTCTGGTAACGAAAACAGCGCCAGTGGTTCCGTGACTAACTCTACTACTGGCGTTGCCAAATCGTCAGCCAGTGCGATCGAGGAAGGTTGGATAAATTCTATCTGACAGCGCTTTGCTAAGCCTTGCAAGTATTCGGGATCGGCTCCTAGTCCCAAACGCACGGCTCCATCGGGATTATAAGTAAACGCACCAACCGCTCCTCGGTCGAGGAGAAACTCAAACAAATCGCGGGCTATAGCTGGATAATCATCGACATCATCCGCCAGAATGTAGCGATAGCGTCGTAGTAAATGCTGCTGATAGTAGGGATCGCCTAAAAGATACTTGCTGTAGAGTTCTGTCGTGATTCCATAAGTTAAAAATCCCCTCTCCCAACACCAATTGCGCCAGTTAAGAATGAGGGAGTCGGGAGTCAGGAGAGTGGCTAGTGGCTGGTGGCTAGTGGCGCGTAGTTTTTCTCCCTCAGTTCCCTCAGCTCCCTCAGCTCCCTCAGCTCTCTTCTCTCCCTCTGCTCCTCTGCTCCTCTGCTCCTCTTCCAGTGCTGCGAGAATACACCCCACATCTTCGATCGCAGTGCCGCTATTTGCTGCTAACTGCAAGATATCCAGCAGGCGACGCACCCAACGAGACTCACTTACCCCTGCTGGACGGGGAATTTCATCTAGCTGCTGTCGCCACAGGCGCGTGGCTAATTCCTGTTCGGTTTCTGGGCGCAACCGCACGGGAAACTGAGCTTTCAGCCCCAAAATCTGGAGCAGCAGGGGCCAAAATAAAGTGACTTCATCTTGAAAAAAACCTAATAAGGTTTTAGCGCGAATCGGATATTTACCATCTGTTGCTGCCGCTAATTTATCTCGTAATTCCCGCCGATTATCGTCATTTGCTGCTAAGACTAAAACTGCTGGTTCTCCTTGATGGGGATATAAGCGTTGTCGTCCCCAAGAGGACTGTTGGCGATCGCCTGCTTGCAACCACGTACAAAACTGTTCGACTAAACGAGTTGTTTTGCCACTGCGAGTAGAACCAACCATCCAAACCGAAATAATTCGCACTAACTCTATCCTCGGAGATTTGTTAATATACCCGGTATGTTAATCAGTGACCAGTGACCAGTGATCAGTGACCAGTTATCAGTCATCAGTGACTAGCGAGCGATTGCTGGTGACTAGACATTAGAATTCAACCACTAGCCACTAGCCACTAACCACTATAAACTTGACTCAAGGCTGGCGATGAGAAATTATAGTTGGACGCAAAAAATTTATGCTTTCTTACGCTCTGCCCAACAGTGGTATTTTGACACGCCAGAGCGATCGCTCGATGAAGCTTACAAAGCTGCACTTCTAATTAAGACGATCGAAGATGAGCATTTTGGTGGTCGGAAAATCTCACCAGAATTTGCCAGTTTCGGGCGCAATACGATGGCGATGTTTGAGTCAGATCTGAAAAAACATCTGAAAACGATTCGCATGAGACTCGTTGAGTTTAATGCCAGTCGTACTATTTTTGGAGATTCTAATCAAACCATTACTAAATTATCTAGGCAAGATGGGATAAATTCCAACAGAGATTCTTTTGCTATACAAGCAAGAAATAATCCAAGTTTAATTTTAGAAAAACTTAGATTTATTGATGAAATCGCATCAAGATATCAGGAAGAACAAACAGAAACCCTTCCTGCACTTAAGCCTCAGATTATGCGATCGGATGCGGTTTTCAATAATCGCGATCTTCAAGGAACTCAAGAAAAACTTCGCTCCAACTCCATTGAAAGTTCAGAGAAAAATAATAAACCTAGTAGTAAAACTGAAGAGACAGGTGTATTACCTCGCTCGATCTTGAGTACCTTGAACCGACTGAAAGTAGAATTAGATCCGAGCGCTGAAGAAGAAGTTGTCAAAAATTTTCGTACTTCGCAAAGAAGAACTCTCATTTCAGTTAGATTAGTATTATTACTAGTTATAGTTCCTTTTCTAACTTTTCAAATTTCAAAAAATCTAGTTATTGGACCGCTTGTCGATCGCTTCCGCAATCCCGAACAGGCTACGATGTTCCTCAACTATGAGATGGAAGAGAAAGCATTAGAAGAAATGCGGAAGTCTGAGGAGAGACTGAGATTTCAAAGTTTTTTAAATGGAGGCGAGGAAATCTCTCCAGTTGAGATTGAAAAGAGATTACAGGAGAGAGTAACAGAAATTGCTGAGGAATTTCGTGCCGAAAGTTCTAATGCAATTAAAAATGTTTTTGCCGATCTACTCTCAGTTGGGGCTTTTATTTGGCTGCTACTCATGAGCAAGCGAGAACTCGCTGTTTTGAAAGAGTTTTTCGATCAAATTGTTTATGGTTTAAGCGATAGTGCCAAAGCATTTATTATTATTCTATTTACAGATGTATTTGTTGGATTTCACTCTCCCCACGGTTGGGAAGTTATTTTATCTAGCGTATCGCGACACTTAGGATTACCAGAAAATCACGATTTTATCTTCTTATTTATTGCGACATTTCCCGTGATTCTCGACACAATTTTTAAATACTGGATTTTCCGCTATCTCAACAGAATTTCTCCTTCTGCTGTGGCGACTTATCGCAATATGAATGAATAGTAGGATAAAAGTCAAAAGGCAAAAGTCAAAAGGCAAAAGGCAAAAATTTGTAGAATGTGTTAGATAATGCACTGAAAAGACAAAAATTTGTATGTAATTTTAAATGATTAAAATACATACAAAATAGCCTGCCTCCACGGCAGGCTGATTTGTGAAGCGTTATTTCATCTCAGCGAACTGACTGCCTGAGATGGCAAACTGTAACTAACTACAGGAGAAATTCCGGCTAAATCGAGAATTTGGGGGATCAAATCTTCTCGTTTCACTGCCATCATATGCACGCCGTCGCAAAGTTGACGGGCAACTTGCACTTGTTCGGCAGCAATTTTTATCCCTTCTGCTAAAGGCTCTTTGGCTTGGGCAAGGCGATCGATAATATGTTCGGGAATGTTTACGCCAGGAACGCAGCGATTGATAAACTGAGCATTTTTAGCCGATTTTAATAAGAAGATACCTGCTAAAACTGGCTTGTTACAACCAGATGCAATCTGACTCATAAACTTTTCTAGGCGATCGAAATCAGTAATCAACTGACTTTGAAAAAACTGCGCCCCTGCTGCTAATTTGCGTTCAAATCGACTCTGCAATCCCGACCAACTTTTGCACTGCGGATCGACAGCCGCACCAACAAATAGATCTGTCGCCCCATCTGTCAAAGGCTTATCGTCGCAGTCTAAACCTTGATTCATTTTGCCGATCAGTTGTAGCAGTCGTACCGATTCCAGATCGAAGACACTTTTAGCATCAGTGCGATCGCCTGCTTTGACAGGATCGCCAGTTAAAGCCAAGATATTGTGAATGCCAAGGGCATGTGCGCCTAGCAAGTCAGCTTCTAAGCCAATGCGGTTGCGATCGCGGCAGGCAACTTGACAAATCGGTTCGATTCCTTGCTGGGAAAGAATAACAGATGAGGCAAAAGAAGACATCCGTACTACGGCACGGCTACCATCGGTGATATTAACTGCGTGTACCCGTCCTTTAAGCGCCTGCGCCATTTGTAGCATGTGGCTGGGATTGCCACCCTTAGGAGGGGCAACTTCAGCTGTCACTAAAAACTCTTTGGCTTTGACGGCTTTGCGAAATGAATTTAAACGGGTTGTATTATGCATCAGATTTCAGTTTTAGTTATTAGGTATAGGTTATAGCACTGCACCCTGAAAACCTGACTCAATCTAAAGCGGTACGGAGTAGCCCAAAGCCGTTTTAACTTTGCTCAGGGTATCGTTCGCGATCGCGGCTGCTTTTTGCTTGCCATCGCGCAATACTGACTCTAGATATCCCTTATCTACCATCACCTCGTTGTACTTATCTTGGATCGGTTTAAGGGCAGCGATCGTTGTTTCGGTGAGCAATGGTTTAAATTGTCCCCAGCCCATATCTTGACACTCTGCTGCAACTTCCTGTTTGGTTTTGCCAGATAGTAGCATATAAAGAGTCAGAAGATTATTACATTCCGGTCTTTCGGGGTCGTCGAATACCAAGCCGCGAATCGGATCGGTTTTACAGCGCTTAATTTTCTGTTGAATTTGGTCTGGTGTATCCAGCAAATTAATTCGACTCAACTCCGATGGATCTGACTTCGACATTTTTTTGGTTCCGTCCGTCAGACTCATCACCCTTGCGCCTTCTGCCCGAATGAGGGGTTCTGGTAACTTTAACACTGGGTTTTCGCGGGCAAATTGATAGTTAAATCGCGCCGCAATGTCGCGCGTCAGTTCCAAGTGCTGCTTTTGGTCTTCTCCCACGGGGACTTTATCAGCTTGATAAAGCAAAATATCTGCTGCCATCAGTACGGGATAGTCTAGCAGACCAGTATTAACATTTTCTCCCTGCTTAATCGCTTTCTCTTTAAACTGGATCATGTCTTCCAGCCAGTTGAGGGGTGTAATGCAATTGAGCAACCATGTCAATTCGCTGTGGGCGGAAACGTGAGACTGGACGAAAATGTTGGCATACTTTAAATCGATACCACAGGCTAGATAGAGGGCGGCGATCGTATAAGTATCAGCTGCTAGGGTTGCTGGATTATGCGGTACGGTGATGGCGTGTAAGTCTACCACGCAGAAAAAGTTGTCGTACTGGCTTTGTCCTTCTACCCAGTTGCGAATTGCTCCTAAGTAATTACCTAAGTGTAAATTGCCAGTTGGTTGAACTCCTGAAAGAACGCGCATCGCCATAAATTATTAACTTGAACTTGAACTGGGTGTGGAAGGGATTTTGTTGGTGGTGTGGGTCTATTTACTTTAGTTTCCCATTTTCTCCCACTCTCGGCACGCGATCGCTACTGATAGAATCGAAAAATACGCGCTTGATTCTCAAAAATGGCTAAAGTCTTCGATCGCATTACGGACGAACTACAAGCATTCATCGCTACCCAACACATCTTTTTTGTAGCGACTGCACCCATCAGTTCAACCGGGCATATTAACGTTTCACCCAAAGGTTTAGACAGCTTTCGCATTCTCTCCCCCAATCGCGTTGCTTATTTAGACTTAACGGGTAGCGGGAACGAAACATCAGCCCATTTACAAGAAAACGGGCGTATCACCTTAATGTTTTGCGCCTTTCAAGGTTCACCATCCATTCTGCGGCTTTACGGCACGGGCTATACAGTATTACCAAATAACCCTGAGTGGGATAACCTACACTCCCTGTTTTCACCGACACCAGGAACGCGCCAAATCATCATCGCCGAGATCGATCGCGTGCAGACATCCTGTGGCTTTGGCGTACCGCTATACGAACACCAAGGCGAACGAGAAAACCTTATCAAGTGGGCGCACAAAAAAGGCGAACAGGGATTACAAGACTATCAAAAGCAAAAAAATCTTGTCAGTATCGACGGTTTACCCACACCCTTAGCAGCTAAAGAACCTTCGTAGATATATTTGCAACCACCCAGATCCCTTGCTAACCCTTTGCGCCTACTCTACGAGAACGCTGCGCGTATGCGTCTTTGCGTGACATTTGAGGGTGGGTTTATCAAGCAACTCCGCTCTCAGGATATATTGTTGGTGAACCCGCCCCTACGGTAAATCTAACCGATAAACCCGCCCCTACGATCGCTTGAAAAAACTACAGACCAGATCGCCAGGATCGCCCGATCTAAACGCCACAACTCGATCCTTGCGAACTTTCACGCGATCGCGGCAATTATAAACCTCTGTATCCCCTTTCACACCATCTATACTGACATCTGCCCGATATTCCCAATAATTTTTGGCGCTGCGTTGAAGACTCAAAATGCAGATTTGATGTCCGTCACGAGTCCGACAAACACCAGCAACCGCAGGAAACGCGATCGCAAACGAAAGTAATAATATCGCAACAATAATCCTCAACCGAAACGACCTTCCACATAATCCTTAGTACGAGGATCGTTAGCATCGGAGAAGATTTTCTCCGTTTCGTCGAACTCCACCATCTGACCGATTCGGCTCTCATCCGTGCTGAAAAATGCCGTATAGTCAGAGACGCGGGCGGCTTGTTGCATATTATGAGTCACGATCGCGATCGTCAATTCTCCCCGCAAACTGTGAATTAATTCCTCAATCTTCATCGTCGAGATCGGATCGAGGGCAGATGCAGGTTCATCCATTAACAAAATCTTAGGTTTGACAGCTAGCGCCCTAGCAATACAAAGACGCTGCTGTTGTCCACCCGATAAACCCAAAGCCGATTTTTTCAGATTATCCTTCACTTCATCCCACAAAGCCGCACCTTTAAGGGCAGATTCGACAATATCATCCAACTGCATTCGCGACGGACGAGACTGCGCTCTTACGCCATAAGCCACGTTATCGTAAATACTCATAGGGAAAGGATTAGGCTTTTGGAATACCATACCAATCTCGCGCCGTAGGCGATTCAGATTGACACGGCGATCGTAAATATCTTGACCGAAAAACTCTACCTGACCCTCAACTTTAACTTTGCCTTCCAGTTCGCTAATCCGGTTAAGAGCTTTAATAAAAGTTGATTTCCCACAACCAGAAGGACCGATAATCGCGGTAACTTGTCCTTGATAAATATCCATTGTGACGCGATCGATCGCCTGACGAGTGCCGTAGAAAAAGTTTAGGCTTTTCACTCGCAGCGCTGGAATTAAAGTTGTTGCTACTGACTTTGTGTAATTCATGAATGGGGGAGTCGGGAAAGAGAGCTGGGGGAGCTGAGGGAGCTGAGGAAGCTGAGGGAGAATTTCAATCTAAAATCTAAAATCTAAAATTCTCTAGCCACTAGCCACTAGTCACTGTTTTCTTCGGGTTACAATCCGCGAGATAATACTAATACATAAAACCAAACCTACTAAAACTAAAGCCGCAGTCCATGCCATCTGGTTTTGCCCAATGTCAGGAGAGTTGGCGTAGTTGTAAATCAGGACGGATAGCGCGGGGGTAGGATTAAACAATCCATCGGGCCAGCTAATACTAAATAAAGCAGTAAATAGTAGCGGTGCTGTTTCACCTGCTGCACGGGCAACAGCGAGTAAAACGCCAGTGGTGATGGCAGGAATTGCGGCAGCAACGACAACGCGAAATGTTGTTTGCAGACGATTTGCACCCAAGGCGGCGGAACCCAAGCGTTGGTGATTGGGGATCAGTTTCAAAGCTTCTTCCGTCGTCAGCGCCACAATTGGCAGCATGATGACTGCCAGGGCAAAACCTCCAGCTACGGCGGAAAATTGCGTAACTTTATTCAAGATCAATACGCCGTAAGCAAATACGCCCGCGATAATCGAAGGTATACCCGTGAGAATGGTAATGATAAAGCGGATCGAATTTCCGATCTTCGTGCCTCTACCAAATTCAGATAGGAAAATCCCCGTCAGCACTCCTACTGGAATTGCGATCGCCGAGGCAATACCTACCATCATTAACGTACCCAAGATCGCATTCCCAAAGCCATTGGGAACGTCCGTTACGCCTACGGGAGCAGGTATATTCGTAAAAACAGCCCAGCTAAAGTTTTGACCACCCCTAATTAGAATTTCGAGCAAGATCGATCCTAGAGGTAATATAGCTAGAGCCGTTAAGAGCAGAGCGATCGCAGTCATACCGCTATTAAAAACTGCCCTATATGTAGGCAAGGGACGGCGTAATTCTGCTGCCAAAGATGGGTCGATCTTTTCTGCAATTGGGCGATCGTGCATAGCTATTGAATCTTACAATCAGTGATGAGACAGTCAGATGAAGTTTATACTTGGCGATCGCCATTTAATTAATTATGTCGGCTAATAAATTTTACCAGAGCTACTGAAGCAATATTTACCAGTAGCGTAACCAAAAATAAAATTAAAGCTAAGTACATTAACGCACCGACATGCAATCCATCTAATGCTTCGCCAAACTCATTTGCTAGCACGGCTGGAATCGTATATGCAACATCTAACAATGAAGGGCTAATCTGTGCTGTATTTCCGATTACCATCGTCACAGCCATTGTTTCCCCTAACGCTCGTCCGAGTGCCAAAATTGCCGCTCCAACTATGCCAGAAATACCTGCCGGTAATAGTACGCCAAAGATAGTTTCCCAACGGGTTGCACCTAAAGACATCGAACCACTGCGTAATTCTTTTGGGACGGCAAGTAAAACTTCGCGGCTAATTGCTGCCATTGTCGGCAAAACCATAATTGCCAGAATCACGCCTGCACTCGACATCCCATAGCCTGCTGGTGGAGTGCTAAACAGCGGTATCCAAGCGAAATGGTCGTAGAGCCATTGTTGAATCGGTTGCAAGAACGGAATGAGTACGAAAATGCCCCACAGACCAATGATGACGCTAGGAATAGCGGCAATCAACTCTACCATGAAAGCAATGGGCGATCGCACTGAAGCAGGCAAAATATCTTCGCTCGTAATTAAAGCTACTGCTAATCCCACGGGAACGGCAATTAACATTGCGAGTGCCGAACTGACTAGAGTACCAAAAATGAATGGCAGCGCCCCAAATTTGAGATCTGCTACATTCCATTCTTGACTCCACAAAAAACTCAGTCCAAATTGTCGAATAGCTGGCAGGGCATTTTCAAAAATAATAAAGCTAATCCAAAATAGCAGGGCTACCATAGCAAACGCTAAGCCATATACCAGCCAGGTAAACCCTTGGTCGAACCACGCAAATTTTCCTGAAGATGCAGCTAAATCACTCTCTGACTGAAGAGGAAACTGCCGATTGTTTTCTACATGTGGTTCTGACATACATCATTTAGTTGAAATCACTTAATTGAAATCACATATGTAGAGACGTTACATGTAACGTCTCTACATGTAACGTCTCTACATGTAATTATCTACTTCACTTCGCTGTTTACAGTCTGTACGACTTGGCTAGCAACACTAGAAGGAATTCGCGTGTAATCGAGCTGGTCGTTAATTTTTTGACCGTCAGTTAACATCCACTTTACCATCCGCTTCACGGCATCGGCTTTACCTGGTTGTTCGTAGTTTCTGTAGACCATGATCCAGGTTAAACCTGTAATTGGATAACCAGAGGTTGGATTTCCAAGTGAGGCTTGGTTAACGCGAAAATCAGGATTGAATTTAACAGTTTCTAAAGCTTGGTTGGCTGCTTCCTGAGTTGGTGCGACAAATTCACCTTGACTATTCTGCACTTGTGCCATCGGAATTTTGTTCTGTCTGGCAAAAGCAGCTTCTACATAGCCAATGCTGCCAGGAGTCCGCTGCACGATTTGAGCTACACCAGGATTGCCTTTGCCTTTGAGGGGACTACCAGCCCAAGAAGGAGCGCGATTAGGACCAATCCTACCTTTAAAGTAGGGACTCATGGCGCTGAGGGCGTTGGTGAAGATAAAGCTCGTCCCGCTAGAATCAGCACGTACAGCAAGTCTAATTGGCTGGTTCGGTAATTTTGCCCCAGGATTATCAGCGGCGATCGCCGGATCGTTCCAATTCTTAACTTGACCTGCAAAAATCTGTGGTAAGACTTTCCGAGATAGTCTGAGATCGGTAACGCCAGGTGCATTGTAAACCACAGCAACAGGACCACCAGCTGTGGGGACGAATACCACGCCGTTCTTGACTTTTTTCACTTCTTCATCGGTCATGGCGTTATCGCTAGCGCCAAAATCAACCGAGCCAGCAATAAATTGTCTCACCCCGCCACCGCTACCAATTCCCTGATAGTTGACTTGAAGTGGCGGGTTAGCTTTACGCAATTCGCTAGCCCAGCGCTGATACAAGGGTTCTGGGAAAGTTGCACCAGCACCATTGAGGGTAGCAGCTTGTTGCGCAATTCCCGTTAAACCCGCTCCCAAGGTCACTGTAGCTGCGACTGCTGAAGTCGCAACTACACGCTTCAGCGTAATTCCAGATAGCAGCATATTTCTCTGAGTCTCCTCATCCACTAATAGTAGTCAATCGCACAGACAATCTTAATGATCACGCACATAGTGGATGAACTCATTATCTCAAGCTTAATAGTTGGTTAATTATGGATTAAGTAAAGTTTAAGCAGGGAGCTGCTTCTAACGCTAAGTCTATCAATTGAATGCCAATACAAGCAGTTACGTGTAAACAAGAATTCCGTGGCTACTGAGTAGCAAATTTAACTAAATATTATCTGTCAATGCCAATCTATAAAAAAGCAAGGGATAGCAACTTTTAGCTGGAGAGATAAATCGCGAGAAAACCGTCAAGCAAAATGTAAATAACTGTTGCAAAACTGTCAAAAATGTTTAGAAACTGTCCAGAAACCTATCAGAGCTTTAACCTAGAAAAATAAGAGATGTTAAAAGGAAATCTGATGAATATGAATAACATTCAAAAGTATCGCTTTGTCTGCACTCTGACCTTTGGGGATATTTACGGTCAAATTATTGTCTGGTTGATCACTATTACCGTTAGTTTGGCTGCGGCAATGGCAATGATGGGTGCGAGAAAACCAATCTACGCCTTAGCCACTGTGGGGTTGATTGTACTACTATCTCTACCTTTCCTACTGTTTGCCTTCGTCACAACCCTGCTCAACCATATCGAACTGACAGCAACAGAACCAGGTACAAAATCTGAACCTATTCCTGGTAACGTTTCGCAGCAACAACCAGCGCCAGTTAGCTAGGGATCGGGGGTGAGGGAAAGGACAAGGGGGACAAGGAAGCAACTCCGATTCAAAATATAAAATTTCTCACCCTCACTCCTCGCCCCTTGTTAAGCCACTATAGAGCTAGAGAACACTTTTTTAGCAAACAATGTATAAATGCTAGAACACGATGTCATTATTGTTGGCGGCGGACTAGCTGGCTGTCGTGCCGCAGTAGAAATTGCCCGCCTCGATCCGAGTTTGAATGTGGCTGTAGTGGCGAAAACTCACCCGATCCGCTCTCATTCTGTCGCCGCTCAAGGAGGAATTGCTGCAACGCTGAAGAATGTGGATGATAAAGATAGCTGGGAAGCTCACGCCTTTGATACTGTGAAAGGTTCCGACTATCTAGCCGATCAAGATGCGGTGGAGTTGCTAGCCCGTGAAGCCCCCGATGTGGTGATAGATCTAGAACACATGGGAGTGTTATTTTCTCGCTTGCCTGACGGTCGCATCGCTCAAAGAGCCTTCGGCGGACATTCTCACAATCGTACCTGCTATGCCGCAGATAAGACCGGACACGCCATTCTACACGAACTCGTCAATAATTTACGGCGATATGGCGTACAGGTTTATGAAGAATGGTACGTGATGCGTCTGATTTTGGAGGACGGTCAAGCTAAGGGCGTAGTCATGTACAGCATTCTCGACGGACACATCGAAGTCGTACGCGCCAAAGCGGTGATGTTTGCTACGGGCGGTTACGGTCGAGTTTACAACACGACTTCTAACGATTATGCTTCGACAGGCGACGGATTGGCAATGGCGGCGATCGCAGGTCTGCCTTTAGAAGACATGGAATTCGTCCAATTTCACCCTACGGGATTGTATCCAGTCGGCGTATTGATCTCGGAAGCCGTACGAGGGGAAGGAGCGTATTTAATTAATGCCGAGGGAGAGCGTTTTATGGCAACCTACGCCCCCTCAAGGATGGAATTAGCGCCACGGGATATTACCTCTCGGGCGATCGCCTATGAAATTCGTGCCGGACGCGGCGTTTATCCCGATGGTCGGGCAGGTGGTCCCTGCGTGTATCTCGACTTACGGCACATGGGCAAGGAAAAAATTATGAGCCGCGTCCCTTTTTGCTGGGAAGAAGCCCATCGACTCGTAGGAGTTGATGCCGTCCATCAACCGATGCCCGTGCGTCCTACAGTCCACTATTCTATGGGTGGGATACCAGTGAATACAGACGGACAGGTGCGTCGTAGCGCCGAACAGTTAGTAGAAGGCTTTTTCGCAGCTGGGGAGTGTGCTTGCGTTTCCGTCCACGGTGCTAATCGTTTGGGCAGCAATTCTTTGTTGGAGTGCGTAGTCTACGGACGGCGTACGGGAGCTGCGATCGCGCAATACGTCCAAAATCGTAAATTACCGGATATCCAAGAGCAACGCTATATTAACGAGGCAAAACAGCAAATTCAAGCCTTGTTAGAACAGCCAGGAAAGTACCGGATCGAGCAAGTCCGTACGGCTTTTCAAGATGCCATGACGCAGCACTGCGGTGTATTTCGGACGGAAAGCTTGATGCAAGAAGGCTTACAACAATTGCAACAACTGCAACAGCAATCCGCGCAAATATATTTAGATGATAAAGGCAGTTGTTGGAATACGGAAATTATTGAAGCCTTAGAACTGGGAAGTTTAATTGTCGTCGGACAACTCATTTTAAATTCAGCCCTCAACCGTCAAGAAAGCCGTGGCGCTCACTTCCGCGAAGACTTTCCGCAACGGGACGACAGTAATTTCCTCAAACACACCCTATCGTATTATTCCCCTGCTGGTATTGACCTGCAATACAAACCCGTCGCAATTACTATGTTTGAACCGCAAGAACGAAAGTACTAATAGGAAATGGTTGACGGCTGACAGTTAACAGTTAACCGTCAACTGTCAACTGTCAACTACCAACTACCAATCATCACATTTGACGACGCATCTCAGCAGTGATATGTTAAGGATTAAATAAATTTGAAGGGGAGTAGCTACTGGCATCACAACCTTGCCAGATACCTGAATCAACATACTGGCTTGCTGCCTGGTTCAGGTGACAGATCGGCGATTAGCAATTAGCAATTAGCACTTGAACAAAAGCTAACAGCTAACAACTATTTGTCAGTGAGACCTTCACTAAGTTCACAGAGGAAGATTGTGAGCTTGGTGAGGTCTAGCGGAACTCGTCAAGCTCGCAAGCTCAAGTTAGTCAGCTACAAAGGAGCTTGAGAGAGTGCTAGCAGCCTTCATTGCCAGTTTTTTACTGATTGCGGTTTCAGAATTAGGGGATAAAACTTTTTTCATCGCTGCAATTTTGGCGATGCGTCATTCGCGACGGCTGGTGTTTGCTGGTGCGGTGTCAGCTTTAGCAGCGATGACAATACTTTCTGTTTTAGTGGGACAAGTTGCGGCTTTGTTGCCTAAAACATACATTCAATATGCAGAAATTGCCTTGTTTCTGGGTTTTGGTTTGAAGTTGCTTTACGAAGCAAGTAAAATGCCAGTGAGTTCTTGCGATACAGAAATTATTCAAGAGGCAAAAACTGCTGTTGAGAAAGCAGAATTTAATTTACCGAAAACTCAAAATGCTGGAGCAATTATTGCTGAGGCTTTTACGCTAACTTTTTTATCAGAATGGGGCGATCGCACTCAAATTGCAACTATTGCTTTAGCAACTCGATATCCAGTTGTAGGCGTGACTATTGGAGCAATTTTAGGTCATGCTTTATGCGCGGCGCTTGCAGTCGTTTGCGGACGCATGTTAGCTGGACGGATCTCGGAGCGAAAGTTAACTATTGCTGGAGGAATTCTCTTTATTATCTTTGGTGTGATGGCAGTAGTTGAAGCAGCATGAGATAAATATCACACCATTAACTAACCAAATAGGTTTCCCACAGTTAGTTTAACTTTTTGTGCAAAAGATGGAACAGGAATCTGTTGTTCTGGTTCGTCAAATACTTCTGGTTGTTGGTTAGCGAAGATCGACAAATACTGTTTGTTCTTCTGGATCGATTAACCAACCCATTTGACGATAATCTCCTGTTTATTCTCTTTTTTGAAGCCACAAATTGAGCGTATTACGACTAATTTTGAAGATTTTACTAGCTGAGGTTTTTCCCATGCCACTATCTATTGCCTCAATGACTTTTCTTCTCAAGTCATAGCTGTAGGGGGCTGGCATTTTTTGCTCCGATTCGCTCCAACTCTATTATGTCCTAATCTTTGCTTCAAGTGCTATACATACTTTTCTATAACATGCTTCCAAATTGAGTAAGCTTGACCGTTTAAATGCACTCCATCTAGCGTGTAACATTCCTTTAGTTGATGCTGTTCGTCTGAGAGGTAAGAAGACAAATCGATATAGGTGAGTGAATATTCTGTTGCTAGTTTTTGGAGAGCAGAATTTAATTGTAAGATCTCGCGATCGCTGACATTCAAACCAGATTTAGCCCGATTGATTGGCAAAACACTTTGAAGAAATACTTCTGTATTAGGACTGCGCTCGCAAATCCCAACGATAATCTTTTGATAATCTCCTAAAATTTCTGCTGCCGATTGCTGATAATGAATAAAATTATTAATTCCAATCATCATGAAAATTTTGGCTGGCTGAGAACTCACAATGTCCTCAAGACGATTTAACACTCCCATAGTAGTATCGCCAGAGATACCGCGATTTTTAATGTGAGGATTTTCTAACAACTCAGACCATTCGCATTCATCAGTAATACTATCTCCCAAAAACACAATATCTGAATTGGATATTGGTGCAAGTTGGAATTGACTAATTCTTTGCAAGTAATAGACCGGGTTAGCAACTTGAAGACGAAGGCGATCGGGTTTTTGTTTAAGCCTTGAAAGTTTGAGTTGTAAATAAGAAATACCACCTTTTTTAGCAATAAATAATGTTGCCAAAACTAAACCTATAACATTAAATCCGAGAGAAAAAAATAAAACTTTCATTGGTAATGGATAATGGGTAATTGGTTGATAGTTGACGGTTGACAGTAAACGCGCTCCGCTACACTGCGTGAAGACTGTTGACAGTAGAGAGTGACTAGTGGCTGGTGGCTAGTGGCTAGAATTGCTCCCCCAGCTCTCTCTGCTCCCAATACGGTTTAGTTAAATGCGATCGATCCTCGAAGATCCTCCCTAGCCCTCCTTTTGAAGGGGAGGACACTTGCACAGGAAGGGTTTCCCGACTTGAGCAAAGTGTCCGTGGGTTGGGGGGATCGTCTTATCTGAACCGTATTGTCTCTGCTCCCCTGCTCTCTGCTCGTGCGCTCCCTGCTCCCTGATTCAAAAACTCTATAAGTAGTAGGATGACATTGAGAAAAGAAAAGCTACAGAATCTAACGAGTAAAGATAGAGAGCAATTTGCTCGGGTTGGTTAGCTTGGAGATTGTGTTGTAGCTGTTTCTCCCAATTTACATATGATTGAGACTTCTAGATCTGCTCGTCGTACTTGGTATTATCCAGTACTTGGCTCGATAGCTGCATTAGGTGTTAGTGTAGGTACTCCCGAAGTAGCCTTATCGGTTCCGTGGGCAGAGTTATTCCAGCAAGGAGCGCAAGTCATCCAACTCTACAGGATTTCTGACCGAGATGAAGTAGAGTTAGGTAAGCAAATTAACCAACAACTCCTTAGTACTCAGTTTCAACCCGTGCGCGATCGCGCCTTAAATAGCAAAGTCAATCGCATCGGTCAAAAATTAGCTCAAACTAGCTCTCGTCCCGATATTCCCTATACCTTTCAAGTGGTACAGGATAAAAGCATCAATGCTTTTGCCACTGCTGGGGGTTTTGTTTACGTCACCACAGGCTTACTAGAAGCCGTAGACAACGACGCACAACTTGCTGGCGTGTTGGCTCACGAAATCGGTCACATTGCGGCGCGTCATACAGTAGAGCAAATGCGACAAGCTGCGATCGCTCAAGGGTTAGCAAATGCGGCGGGAGTCGATCGCAACAAAGTCGTAGCATTGGGAGTTGAATTCGGCGTGCGCCGTCCGCGCAGCCGTCAAGCAGAATTTGAAGCAGATCGTCTGGGATTTGAGAATATGCAACGAGCTGGCTACGACCAAAATCAGATGATTGCCTTTCTAGAAAAACTACGCAACCAATCTTCAGTACCAGCCTTTTTAAGTACCCACCCAGCCACCAGCGATCGCATTGCCAGACTCCAAGGCGACGATTGACAGTGACCAGTGACCAATGACCAGTTACCAATTACCAATTACCAATTACCAATTACCAAAACAACTAATACCCGACTCCCGTACGGGCGGGTTTAGTAAAAGAATCATGGTTGATGGCAATCGATCTTCGCTCAAAACCCGCCCCTACGACTCCCGACTCCCAATCCTTCACGACTCACTTCATCATGCAAAACCTTTGGTACAAAAACGCGATTGTCTATTCGCTTGATGTCGAGACATTTATGGACTCGGATGGAGATGGCGTGGGTGATTTCCCAGGACTGACCCAAAAGTTAGATTATCTTGCAGGGTTGGGAATCACTTGTTTGTGGTTGCTACCTTTTTATCCCTCGCCTAACCGCGATAACGGCTACGATGTGATGGACTATTACAGCGTCGATCCTCGGTTGGGGACGTTGGGTGATTTTGTCGAGTTCATGCACAAGGCGCGGGAACGAGGAATTAGAGTTATAGTCGATCTCGTCGTCAATCACACGTCGATCGCGCATCCTTGGTTTCAAGCTGCAAGGAGCGATCGCCACTCCAAATATCGCGATTATTATGTATGGTCGGACAATCCCCCGCCAGCCGATCCCAAGCACATTGCTTTTCCCGATGTGGAAGATAGCCTTTGGGATTATGACGAGCAAGCAGGAGCGTATTACCTGCATCATTTCTACAAAGAACAGCCAGATTTAAATATTGCCAACCCAGCCGTGAGGGAAGAAATTTGTAAAATCATGGGCTTTTGGTTGGAGTTGGGGGTTTCTGGCTTTCGGATTGATGCCGCGCCTTTTCTAATTATGGGAATTGGCATTCCCGAGGCAAAGGCGGAAGACTTAGAAGGGTTTTTGATCGAAATGCGAGCATTTCTCGTCTCGCGGCGAGCTGATGCGGTTTTACTTGCTGAAGCTAATGTCGATGCAGACCAAATTCCCGTATATTTTGGCAATGGCGACAAAATGCAATTGCTATTCAGCTTCCTGTTGAACCAGCATATGTTTTTGGCATTGGCGCGGCAAGATGCAGCGACTCTGATTGACGGACTTAATATCCTACCCGACGCTCATCATAGCTGTCAATGGCTCAACTTCGTCCGCCACCACGACGAATTAACGCTCGATCGCCTCAACGAATCCGAAATCCAAGAAATCTTTCAAGCTTTTGCTCCCGAAGAAAATATGCAGATGTGGGGGCGAGGAATTCGGCGCAGGCTACCACCCATGTTTGGGGGCGATCGCCAGCGAGTAGAACTAGTGTACAGTCTGTTATTGACTCTACCTGGTACGCCAATGCTGCGTTATGGCGAAGAAATTGGTATGGGTGACGATCTCTCCTTAGAGGGTCGCGGCAGCGTTCGCACGGTGATGCAATGGTCAAGTAGAGCAAATGGTGGGTTCTCGTCTGCACCAGCAGACAAATTAGCGCGTCCGGCGATCGCCAAAGGAGAATACGGCTACCAGAAACTCAACGTAACTTCCCAACAGCGCGACCCTAATTCAATTCTCAGTTGGATGGAACGAGCGATCCGCACCCGCAAGCAGTATCCAGAATTTGGCTCTGGTAAGTGGGAAATTATCGCTACAGAGGAACCAAGCGTATTTGCTCACAGTTCTCAACACAATGGAAATACAGTTATTGCCGTTCACAACTTATCTGCGCAGTCATGCACGGTTAGGTTGCAATCGGCAGAATACCCGCATCTATTGGATGTATTTAGCGATCGCCTCTACGAACAAATGGATTGTAATTCTAAAGAGATCGAAATTTCTGGCTACGGCTATCGCTGGTTTCAGGTAAATTAGAGACAATACACGCAAGCGAGTTGCATCGTTCGGAATCTCATTAGATCTGCCCAGATGATGAATAACTCAGCTGCATCAAATAATTTACGCTCCGAGCATTTTCAGCGATCGACACCAGATCCTAGCAACCCAACGATTCGAGTGCTAGTCGTAGATGACGAACAATCAATCATTGACTTGATCGAACTAGGTTTGCGCTACGAAGGATTTGAAGTGCAGTCGGTGCAGAGCGGCTATGCTGGCATTGAGCTGGTCAATGCTTGGTGTCCACATCTAATAATTCTAGATGGAAATTTGCCCGATCTAGATGGCTTTAGTTTATGTCATCGTATCCGTCAGTATAGTGACGTGCCGATCGTGATGCTGACGGTACGCGACGAGTTAGCAGATAAAATTAAGGGTTTAGAACTTGGTGCTGATGATTATCTCACCAAACCCTTTCATTTTTCCGAATTGCTTGCTCGCATTAGAGCTGCATTGCGGCGATATTTAGCTCCAACGAGCAGTATATTAACTGTGGGATCGCTAACACTGAATGCTGATACGCGAGAGGTTTGGCGTGCAGGTATGCCCGTAGAACTAACTCGTAAAGAGTTTAATCTGTTGCACCTGCTGATGCAGCATCCCGATCGCGTCTTAGAGCGCCAAACAATTCTCGATCGCGTCTGGGGCTATGATTACTACGATGACACGACGGTAATCGAAGTTTACATTAGCAATTTGCGAAACAAGCTAGACCGCGATCCGCATGGTTTAATTCGGACTGTGCGCGGAATTGGCTATATGTTCAAAGTTCCACCTATAACTAATTCAAGCGCAGTTGAGAGCGATTCAGATATTCAAACCAGCTTATGAAACTGCGCTGGCGCTTAACGCTAAGTACCCTGGCGTTGGTTGCGCCTTTACTACTGTTCTTATTCAGCCACGACCTTTACAACTTACGTAGCTTTCTGATCGAACGCGAAAGCACCCGTCTGCGAGCGCAGGCAAAGCCGATTATCGATGCAGAACTACTCAATCGCACATTCGACGAGCCAACTCCGAGCAATTGCCAATCGACTGGCTACAGACCTTACCTCAGTTGAAACAGCAGCATTAATTGTCGATCGCTACGGTCGAGAAATCGGTCGCCACAATAGCAGGATAGGCGAACCGCCTGCACCCCAGTTGCCGCAAGATTGGTACGCGCCAGCTTTAGCAGGGGGGCTGAAGCAAGACTACATTGTCAAGGATAAAAATGGCAGCGATATCTTAGTGGCGCTCGTGCCGATTCCCCCACGTCAAAAACCACTAGGTGTAGCGATGCTAAGTACGTCGCTAGAAAGCAGCTATCAATTGGTACGCCAGCACGTCTTTTCTACCGTTGTAGCTTGTCCGATCTTGTTAGCGATCGTTACCATCGCAATTTTTCTCATGGTTCGCAGCACCCTAAGACCCCTAGAACGCATGACTGTCATAGCGGATCGGATTGCACAGGGCGATTTGGCTCTGCGGAGCGACCTCCAACCAGGGACGAATGAAATTGGACAGTTGGCTCGCTCTTTCGATCAAATGGTCGAGCGATTGCAAAACGCCCTAGCAGTTAAGACGCAATCAGAAGATAGACTGCGCCAGTTTTTAGGAGATGTATCGCACGAACTACGGACACCGCTGACAGTCGTTGGTGGCTATGCCGATCTGCTGCTACGAGGAGTGGCAAAGACTCCTGAAGAAAGCACGCGCCTGTTGCGGGCGATGCGTCGCGAAATCAACCGTACTGAGCGACTAGTCAGGGATTTATTATTACTGGTACGCAGCGATCGCGCGGCGACTTTTGAGATGCAAGCAGTCGATCTATCGGAATTATGTACTGAAATTGCCGCCCAGTTTCGTCTGATGATGGGACAGCGCGTCTTCCAGACCGCTATTGCTAAGAAAGTTGTGGTGTTGGGCGATCCAGACCGGATCGAGCAAGTGTTGTCGAACATTTTAGACAATGCCATCCGCCATACCCCCGAAGGGACGCGCATCGATCTGCGACTCAAAGTCATTGGGAACTCGGCATGGATTGAAATTGCCGATACGGGTCGGGGGATTCCTACCGATTTCCTGTCAAACATCTTTGAACGCTTTCATAGCAGTCAGCAGCAAGGCACGGGGCTGGGATTAGCAATTGCCAGGGCGATCGTAGAAGCCCACGGCGGTACGATTTTGGCGTTTAATCAGCCGATGGGAGGTGCGTGTTTTATTGTCGAGCTACCGTTGTATTCATAAGGAGTCGGGAAAGTGACTAGTGGCTGGTGGCTGGTAGCTAGAAAATTTTAGATTTTAGATTTTGGATTTTTGATTGATTTTCTCCTCTGCCCCTCTGCTCCTCTGCTTCATTCAAGTCTCCCTTGTCTCCCTCGTCTCCCTTAGCTTTCTAATTTTTGCCAAGGTTAAAAGCTGACCAAGAAAACTTTAAGTTTAAGTCTATTTAAAGTTTGACTTAAGGTTTTTTAAAGGATCGACTTATAACCTGGAATCATTCATTCTTTTGCCAATTTCTTTTCCTTATGCGGTTCGAGAAGGTAACAACCTGTCGTCCACACTTACCATATCAACCCTACGAAAGATATCCTCGGTTGCTACAGCCGCTACCCTGAAACTCAAGTTGCCGCAGTCTCTCAATATCACCGCAGTAAATTTCCCACCCTCGATCGCGTCCCTGTGGTTTACAACGGCATAGATATCGATGCCTTTCCTTTTCAAGCCAAAAGTGGCGACTACCTCGTTTTCTTGGGACATTTAATCCACCGGAAAGGACCTGTAGAAGCGATTCAAATCGCGAAAAAAGTAGGAATGCGGCTGGTGATGGCAGGACAGGCAGGCGATTACTTCCACACTGAGGTTGAACCTCTGGTAGACGGCAAGCAGGTGGAATACATCGGAGTTGTCAACGTACCAGAACGAAACAAATTACTCTCAGAAGCGGCGGCGCTACTGTTTCCGATTAATGGCTCCGAACCCTTCGGTTTAGTCATGGTGGAAGCAATGGCGTGTGGGACTCCCGTTGCCGCGATCGATCGCTGTGCTGTTGCGGAAATCGTCGAACCAGGCGTGACGGGATATTACGCCGCTGATGTCGATGCCCTTGCCACGCTGATTCCTGAGACGCTGGCTTTAGACCGCCACAAAGTGCGACAGGCGATCGCCCGTTTTGACTACCGCCGCATGGTAGATGACTACGAATCGCTCTATCGCTAAGTGCTGGAGGTGCGGCAATGAAAGCGATCGTCACTGGTATGATTGTCGCCAGTCCTGTAGGCGGCGTAGCTTGGGATTACGGACAGTACGCGCTGGGATTGGAACAACTGGGGTTTGAGGTGTACTATCTTGAAGATCCTGGCATTCCTTCCTACAGCTACAAACCAGAGACGGGCATGTATGAAGAAGACCCCAGTTACGGGATTGAATTTCTGAAGCGATCGCTTGCCCTGCTTTCTCCCACCCTGGCGCAACGCTGGCACTATCGCGCCGTCGATGGGCAAACCTACGGGCTAGATACCGCGACGATGGCAGAGGTAGCGGCGGAAGCAACTTTGTTGCTGAACGTTTCTGGCGGCAGCGTGTTGCGGGATGAATATCTGCGCTGTCGTAACAAGATATTAATCGACACCGATCCAGGCTGGAATCACTTTGTCATTTTTCCCCAATGGGATAAACAGCCTGCCGAACAACAGCGTTGGGGCTGGCGATCGCACGATCTCTTTTTTACCTATGCCCTGCACCTAGTACAGCCAGATTGCCTGTTACCGACATTTGGCATTCCTTGGCTGCCAACGCGCCCCCCAGTCGTTCTAGATTGTTGGCAACCGCAACCGCCCGCGCAGCAATGGACGACGGTAATGACTTGGAATCATTACCAGCAACCGATTATGCACAACGGTATCAGGTACGGCTCTAGGGAACTAGAGTTCGAGCAAATTGAAGCACTGCCAATCCACCACCCTGCATCATTTGAAGTGACGATCGACGTCAACGGTGAAGCACCGCTCGACCGCTGGCGATCGCTTGGTTGGTCGGTCGTGGATGCCGAAGCTACCTCTGCTTCAGCTGCCATCTACCGCAAATATATCGAACAGTCTCGCGGCGAATTTGGCGTTGCCAAGAACGTTTATGTCGCTACCCGCTGCGGTTGGTTTAGTTGCCGTTCGGTCTGCTATTTAGCAGCTGGTCGCCCTGTAGTGGTGCAGGACACGGGCTTTTCCAAATACATTCCCACCGGACTTGGGTTGATGGCATTTATCGATTTAAATGGGGCAGTCAAGGCAATTGAGGCGATCGAACGAGACTACGACACCCACCAGCAGGCTGCACGGGAACTGGCGCAAACTTGGTTTGACTCCCGCTTGGTACTGAGCGAGATCTTAGAACACATTGAGTAAGTCATTCCACTTTCCTTTTTGACTTTTGTACGGGCGGGTTTACCAAAAAACTATGACTTCGACAAAGATTGCGGGTGAACCCGCCCCGACGATTTTTGACTTTTGACTTTTGACTTACTTAGGAGGGATAAGTATGGACACCCGCGAGTTTACTGGGGAGTGGGATTACAATACGCTACCCAGTAATATCTGGATCGGACAAGGTTGCTACCTAGAGCGTCAAGAGAGCTTTCAGCCGTTTTGCAGCCAACAAAATCCAGGTTTAGTTCTGGGCAAAGGCGTACAAGTTTACACCTGGTCGGCATTTTCGGTAGAGCCAGCAGGCAGGCTGATTGTCGGTCATGATTCCGTCCTCGTTGGTGCGGTGTTTTGGTGTGCTGAATCGATTACAGTCGGCAGGCGCGTCCTCATTTCCTACAACGTGACGATCGCCGATAGTGACTTTCATCCTCGCGATCCTGACTTGCGACGACTGGATGCGATCGCCATCTCTCCCGCAGGCGATCCAAAGCAGCGCCCGCCGTTGGTAGCAAAGCCTGTAGTTATTGGCGATGACGTGCAAATCGGGATTGGTGCAATTATCCTCAAGGGCGTGCAAATTGGTGCGGGGGCGAGGATTGGGGCGGGTTCTGTCGTCACTTCTAACGTGCCTGCGGGGGCGTTTGTGACGGGAAACCCTGCCAGAGTCACGAGCTTGTTGGAGGTGAGCTGATGAATTCTCTATGGCTGGCTCATGACTGGTTCGGGCGATCGCTACCACCTAACGTAATAATCGGCGATCGCAGTTGGTTGCACAGCACTTATGTCTTTCTACATTATCGCAGTCAGCGCCCTTGCGGTCTGCGCGTCGGCAACGATACCGGAATTTATATCGATTCTTTTTTCGATCTCGGACCCTGCAGCGAGGTGGAAATTGGCGATTACTGCACGATCGCTGGAGCAATTATTGCGACTAATCGCCGCGTCACGATTGGCAATTTCGCCTTGATTTCTCGCGAGGTGACGATCGCAGATACTTTCGCCGCTATGCCCGCTCGGATGTCTGAAGATTATCGCTCGACCGTACCACCCACTAGCATTGAAATTGGTAACGATGCCTGGATTGGGACGCGGGCAGTTTTGTTGCAGGGCGCTTGCATTGGAGACGGCGCGATCGTCGGTGTGGGTGCAGTTGTCGATTTTGAAGTCCCCGCCCATGCGATCGTCGCTGGTAATCCAGCTCGCATTGTCGGTTCAAGCAAAATAGGAGGAAGCCATGCGCGGCAAGGGCAATCCTAAGCTAGACAAATTTTTTCAGCGCCACGGTCGATGGTTTGTTGGTGCTGCCATGTTAGCTGTTATCGGGGTAGGCAGTTGGCAATCCAATCTCTTTCTCGATCGCGAGGAACCAGTGGCAGTCCGCTTGCTTCCAGTCAAACGAGGCACTGTAGAATCTACCATCAACGAAAGTGGTGTTGTGGAACTGCGCGACCAGCGAATCCTGACTTCACCAACAGAGGGAGCGGTAGATCGAGTTTTAGTGAAACCTGGCGATCGCGTTAAGGCTGGACAAACGCTGATTACTCTGCGCTACCCAGAGCGAGAAACTGCCCTTGCCGATCGGGAAGTCAAAATTCAGCAGCAGCGAAGGATTTTAGAACGCCATCGGCTGAAAATTGCTGAAGCGAAAGAACAAATTGTCGCCGATGAAATAAAACTCCGCCCTTTGCTTGCAGGAGCCAGAGAGGGGGCGATCGCGCGAGAACAAGTTTACGAGCAACAAGACAAGCTGCGCGAGACACGGGCAACCTTGCGCGATGCCGAAGCAGATGCGCGAACTGCTGACCTCGAATTAGAAGCATTTCAACTGGAACGCAAACGAGTTCAGCAAGAAGTGCGAGACTCGATCGTGACTGCACCGATTGATGGTGTTGTATTGGGGGTCAACGTTAAAAACGGCGATGGTGTCGAATTCCGTACGAATCTCCTCACGATCGGCGATCCAAGGCAAGTTTTAGTAAAACTTCAGCTTTCCACCCTAAACGCAACTCAAATCCGTCCTAACCAATTGGCTCGCGTTAGCGTTATCGGTCCCGATCGCCAAACATTTACAGGTCGGATTCAAAGTCTGTATCCGCAAGCAGTCGGGGAGGATGAAGAGGAGCAAAGCTCGTCGGGTGGTTCCAAGGAATCGAGTCAATCGAGTAGCTCGGATCAGCCAGTAGTTCCATCTATAGTGCTGCTAGATACTCCCACGCGCACGCTAATTCCAGGTAGCCGCGTCAATGTCGAGATTTTGCTCGAACAGAGGCAAAACGTCATCGTCTTACCGACTGAAATCGTGCAACGTGACGATGACGATTCCGAGCCGTTTGTCTGGGTGCGAGACAGCCAAGGTAACGCTCAAAAACGCTAAGTAAAGTTGGGTTTGGAAGGATTGATGAGTGCCGAAGTCACTTCTGGCTTGCAAACAGGCGATCGCGTCATTCAACCCCCATCCGATTCCTCACTAGAGCCAGGAATGCCAGTAGTTTCTAAGTAGAAAAACTGAAGAATTCACAATTCAAAATTAAATTCCTCCTCACCTCCCTCAGCCTCCTCAGCTCCCTCAGCTCTAAATTATGGGTATCTCACCATTCGATTCGCTCAATCTTGCCTACCACTCCCTACGCAGCCACCCTTTACGCTCTACCTTGTTCATGCTAGGGGTGTTTATGGGGGTAGCGGCAGTAAGCGCAACGCTACAAGCTGGTAGCATCAGCCGCGCTGTCATTGCCCGACAATTAGCAGAACGCGGCGCACCGCAAATTACAGTTTATCCCCAGTGGGAACCCGATCGCATTGTCTTGCAACTGCGTTTGGAAGACTTGGAGTTCCTACGCCAGCGACTCACGGGGGTGCAAGCTACTAGCGCTTTTAACTGGGCGGGACAGATGCCCACGGTATTTCAAGATAAAGCATATCTCCCTTCCGTGTCGCTCGTCACCCAAGATTATTTGCTGACTTCGGGAAAAAACTTGGTGAGAGGACGGTTTTTTACTACCTCAGATTTTGCCAAATATCGACCCGTAGCGGTGATTGATGAATTTTTGGTCAAAGAACTATTTGGCGATCGCAATCCGGTAGGAGAGCAAATTGTAGTTGGGCGCAGACCCTATATCGTTGTAGGAGTGCTAGAAACGCGCCCAGATGATGATTCTCCTCCCGAAGGTCAAATTCTCGTCCCGATGGCGATTTATAATGCCCTGCGCGGTAAACAAGACATTGGCAGCATTCAAATTCGTCCCTACAGACTAGAAGATTTGCCAGATTTAAGCGATCGCGCCATTGAAGTGCTAGAACAACGCTATCCTGGTTTTAGCTTTTGGGCTTGGAATAACGTAGACGATCTGATCCAGCAGCAACAAACGTTGGAACTAGCAACGCGAGGACTAATGGTAGTGGGAGCGATCGCCCTATTGGTTGGAGGTGTGGGAATTGCTAATATTACCATTGCCTCCGTTACCGAACGCACGTCTGAAATTGGCATTCGCCGAGCCGTAGGAGCGACTCAACGCGAAATCGCACTCCAATTCGTTTTAGAGGCGGCGTTGCTCAGTTTAGTTAGCGGTACGGTCGCTTTGGTCGTCGTGCATGTTGTTGCGGTAAATGTTGCCGACGTGTTCGATTTACCCTACGAATTTGAAGGCAGAATCGCTGCACTGGCTTTGGGTTCAGCTTTGGTAGTCGGTGTCGGAGCCGGATTTCCCCCAGCATTACGAGCCAGCCAACTCGATCCGGTGCAAGCTTTGCGATCGCAGTAAATATATCTCTACGTTTTAACCTGGGGAGGAGTACAAAAAGTCTCGCTGGCGCTAAATTGCGATCGAACTGTCTGACTCGATGGCGGATAACGCCCCTTCATTCCTGACTTCCAACTATGGCAAAAATCGGCTATCACGCTTCCCACGAACAATTCAAGCCCAGCGAATTGTTGCATTACGTGCAAATAGCTCAACAAGCAGGTTTCACTCATGCTCTTTCCTCCGACCATTTTCACCCTTGGAGCGAACAACAAGGTCAAAGCGGTTTTGCTTGGTCTTGGTTGGGTGCGGCGATGCAAGCGACTCCTGGATTAAATTATCGCGTGGTCTGCGCCCCAGGGCAGCGATACCATCCGGCAATTATCGCTCAGGCGGCGGCTACATTAGCAGAAATGTTTCCGCAGCGTTTTTGGATAACTGTAGGTAGCGGTCAGGCACTTAATGAGAGCATTACAGGTGATAAGTGGTTGTGTAAAAGCGATCGCAATACTCGTTTAAAAGAATGCGTTGATATTATGCGTGCTTTGTGGCGCGGGGAAACCGTAACTCACAAAGGTCTAGTTTGCGTTGAAGAAGCAAAACTTTATTCGCGTCCCGAAACTCCACCCTTAATTATCGGTGCTGCTGTTACGGCTCAAACTGCCGAGTGGCTAGGAAGTTGGGCAGATGGGTTAATTACAATTTCTCGTCCGCCAGAGAAACTCAAACCAGTCGTCGATGCCTTTCGTCGGGGTGGGGGAGAAGGTAAACCAATGCTATTGAAAGTTCAGCTATCTTACGATCGCACAGAAGATCTGGCACGGCAAAAAGCCCATCAACAGTGGCGCAATAATATTTTCAAAAATATTCTCATGACCGAACTGCGATCGCCCCAGCAATTTGATGCAGCTGGAGAGTTTGTCAAACCGGAAGAAATGAACGAACACGTCCGTATCTCTGCCGACCCGCAGCAACATATAGAATGGTTACAGCAAGATGTAGAGTTAGGCTTTGACGAATTGCTGTTGCACAACGTCAACCGCGAACAACAACAATTTATTCAGGTTTTTGGCGAAAAAGTGTTACCCGTGTTTGGTAATTAAATTTATCTATAAATCATCACTTTTAGCTTTAAATTTTCGTCAATCTATAGAAAGATATAGAAAACCCAGTTGGCTGTCTTAATCCCCCTGAATGGTTCATCACAACTGTCATTCATCGTGAGTTGTATCCCAACGACCAATGACCAATGACCAATGACTAATGACAAATCATTGTGAGGTTTTCCATGTCTAGTGAAATTAAAGAATCGGAAGCGATCGCCCGTTTAGCAATCATAGAAGCGCAACTCCAGCAGATGACTCAAATGCTATCAAATTTGAGCGATCGCCTAGCTCGGTCGGAGGAAAGTTTTCTGCTAGTGGCTGATGTCTACCGCTACAAAAAGTTGCAAGAACTGCTGGCTGCTGGAAATTTCCATGCAGCGGACTGGGAAACGATTCGTCTCATTCAAGCTGTGACGGGAGAGTTAGAACTAGAATCCATTACTCCCGAACAAATCAGAAGTTTTCCCTGTAACGAACTACAAGTTATAGATAACCTTTGGCGCAAGTATAGTAACGGTCGCTTTGGCTTCAGCGTCCAAACGCAAATTTATCAAACCATTGGCGGCTCTATAGAGACCACAATTAATCAAGATTATCAAATCATCGAGTCCTTTGGCGATCGCGTCGGTTGGCGATCGAATCGTAAATGGCTCAAATGTGACGATCTAGACTATACTCTCACAGCACCTATTGGTTGCCATCCCTCCCGTTGGTGGAATTCTCCCTTTGGCGCAAAAATGACCAACTATTTCTTTAATCGGCTAATAACCTGCCAGCTTTAACTGTGTTTTCTAATCCCTTTGGACAAATAAGCTAGCAAAAATACAGTAATTCCAGCCATCCCCAAGTACGAGTAGGATGTCGCGAACGTTGCTGCTGTACCAATTGCCAGCAAGCCGATGAAGCCAAATTTTAGTTTAGGTGGCATAGATAATAATCTCAAAGTCGGAATTTTTGACTTTTGACCTTTGGCTTTTGACTTTTAACTTTTGACTTACTCCGTCTCTCGATCTCTTTCTGCCTTGAGTTGGCGGACGCACTCTTGTCCCAACCCTACAGCTAAACCTACGCTAGCACCAACTAAAACATATCTATTTTGCATTCCTTCATAATGTTTCCCCTCAAATCGTAACTGATTAAAGTCACGTTGACCGATTCTCGCTGCCGCTAGACCAATGACTGCACCGATTGCAGCAGTCACTACAGATGAAAAGATAATTGCTCTCAGGTTCATGGGAGAGTGGTAGTTGGTAGTTGGTAGTTGGTAGTTGGTAGTTGGTAGTTGAGTAGTGCGCGGTCACTGGTAACTGATAACTGATAACTGATAACTGATATTTGTATTTTGTCAAGATCGCTGCACGTCATGCCAAAAACTGACAAAATAATTCATAATTTAGAATTTCTCATTCAATAACCGATCGCTGATAACTAACTCATGTACGGGCGGGTATGAAGCGAAGATTTATTGCTCTACCGATGAGTCTTTTGCCTAAAGAGCGCCTTTACAATAACTGATAACTGATAACTGATAACTGACCACTGATAACTGATGCAATACATTCTAGGATTAGATCTAGGCACGACAGGGAATCGAGCAATTTTGTTTGATGCTGAAGGTGCGATCGCCGGTCAAGCCTATAAAGAACTAACGCAATATTATCCTCAACCTGGTTATTTAGAACACGATCCAGAAGAGATTTGGCAAGATACTTATACTTGTATACAACAAGTTTTCAAACAAACAGGTATTTCAGCCAGTGCGATCGCGGCGATTGGGTTGTCGGTGCAGCGAGAAACCTGTTTATTGTGGGATAAGACAACAGGTAAACCCTTGCATAAAGCAATTGTCTGGCAAGATCGGCGTACCGCGTCTATGTGTCGGCAATTACAAGCAAAAGGACAAGCCAAGATAATTCAAGCACGGACTGGATTGATTGTCGATGCCTACTTTTCGGCAACTAAATTCGCGTGGTTGCTCGATTGGGTACGGAATCAAAATATAAATTTGGATAATATTCTGGCTGGGACGATCGACACTTGGATCTTATGGAAGTTAACGGGTGGCAAGGTTCACGCTACCGATCGCAGTAATGCCAGCCGCACGATGTTAATGAATCTGGCTGAGGGAAAATGGGATTCGCAACTACTCGATTTATTTCAAATTCCCGATCGCATCATGCCGCAAATTCAGCCTAGTTTGGGCATATTTGGCGAAACCGATCCGCAGCTATTCGGAACGCCAATTCCGATCGCAGCAGTATTTGGCGATCAACAGGCGGCGCTATTTGCCCACGGGTGCGATCGCCCTGGGATGGTGAAATGTACGTATGGGACGGGATGTTTTTTAATTGCCCATACAGGTGAAGAACTGACGCGATCGCATCACCAGTTATTATCAACTGTTGCCTGGACGCAAGTTTTAGCAAACGGAAAAACGGTGACGAGTTACGCTTTAGAAGCGGCTATGTTTACGACAGGCGCTTGCATTCAGTGGTTGCGAGATGGTTTGAAGCTGATCGATTCAGCCGCCGAAACCGAATACCTGGCACGTCAAGTTACAGATAATAACGGTGTTTACTTCGTCCCGGCATTAAGTGGATTGGGTGCGCCTCGCTGGGATATGGGCGCCAGGGGTGCTTTTATGGGAATTACAGGCGGCGTACAGCGCGAACATATGGTTAGAGCCGTTTTAGAAGCGATCGCTTATCAGGTAAAAGAGGCGATCGAGGCGATGAATCGAGATTCTAGCAAAGCGATCGAAGTGTTGAAAGTTGACGGGGGTGCTTGTCAAAATGACTTTTTAATGCAGTTCCAAGCCGATGCACTCGGAATTCCGATCGAGCGTCCGGTTGTGTTAGAAGCAACGGCTCAAGGCGCAGCCTTTGGTGCCGGATTGGCGATCGGTTATTGGACTGATTATCAAAAGTTGTGTCGCAGTCGGAAAATCGACCGAATTTTTGAGCCAGGAACGGGGGCAATTCAAGCACAAGAAAATTTTGACACTTGGCTGAAAGCTGTCCACCGCGCTCAGCATTGGGTTGATGAATCTCATCTCTGAGTTTATGCTCTTATTTGCTGTTGCGATCTTTGAGCGATCCCATCTCTGATTTGTCAAACTAGTGTTGAGTATGAGTGGAGCGAACAGTGATGCTAGAAGATACAAAAGAAATAGCAGATTTTCACGCTCATGTCTATTACGATTGCCAAAGTCGCGAAGTAGCGGCGCGTGTACGTGAAGAATTGAGTACAAAATTCGATGTGAGGCTTGGGCGCTGCATGACAATCCTATTGGTCCCCATCCCAAACCTATGTATCAAGCTGCCTTTTTACCAGAACAATTTGGTGCGATTGTTTCCTGGTTAATGTTGCATCGTCAAGGATTGGATATTTTAGTCCATCCAACCACAGGTAATGATGTTGCAGACCATACAAACCATGCCCTATGGTTGGGAGAAAAGTTAGAGCTAAATATAGAATTTCTTCGAGCCATTAAAACGACTTAATTTCAAGGGGGAATACAAATTCTAGAATACAGATGAACTCAAAATAGTCATATTGCATCAATTCTATATGCTGACATCTGCCTGTTTTGGATCGAACAAATTTGACCAGTAATGATCGGAATTGGCATGGCTTTTGCAGAAGGTTTAATTGCCTTTGTTGCTACAAATATCGATGATATTATTGTCTTGCTACTCTTTTTCTCTCAAATAAGTGCTAATTTTCGTCCTCGGCATATCATTATCGGTCAGTATCTGGGTTTTACAACTATTGTTTTTGCTAGCTTACCAGGTTTTTTTGGTGGTTTAATCGTACCGCGAGAATGGATTGGTTTATTAGGACTCTTGCCCATAATAATTGGGATTAAGCAACTCGTGGATCGCGACACAGAAGCCGCACAAGTACAAACAGTAACCAGCTTTGAAAATTCTAGTTATCCTAACCCCTCAGTCTCTTTGCTTTTAAGTCTTTTAAACCCTCAGACTTATAAGGTTGCAGCAGTAACAGTTGCTAACGGTGGCGATAATATTAGTATCTATATTCCCTTATTTGCTGGCACTAAACTGACTAGTTTAGGGATAATTCTTGCTGTATTTTTTTTGATGGTAGGAGTTTGGTGTGCGATCGCATATTTATTAACTCGCCAACCTACTCTTGCCAATCTTTTAAGTCGTTACGGTCAACCGATAGTTCCTTTCATATTGATTGGCTTAGGGTTATTTATTATGTATGAAAGAGGCACATTCGGGCTAATATTCTCAGCTTAAACTTACAATTGATTGCGCTAATACCAATTCCATGTGTTTTTGCATAGATTCCGTTCCCTTGTAGCCCCCCTTTTTAAGGGGGTTGGGGGATCTTCTATGGCGCAAGTCAAAAAGAACTGGTATAACTTGCTCAGATACGCCCTCACTAAACAGAGCTGTAACGCCAATTTTGTACTGCTAGATTAACTGTTGATAATTAAGAATTCATTTGTTGATATCGCGCTTGAAGCTCCTCAATGGAAAATAATGTCCGAAACTTCAATCCTTGCGCTGCATATAACTCAGTACCACCTTGCTTTCGATCTACCAACGATATAACTTCCTCGACTTTGTAACCCGCCTCTTGCAATCTTTCCACTGCTTTCATTGCCGATTGTCCAGTCGTGACAACATCTTCTAGAACCACAACCAAAGCACCATCTGGTAATACTGGACCTTCAATATACGCTCTCGTACCATGTCCTTTAGTTTCTTTACGAATAATCAAAGCTGGTATGGGACGATTTTCAATCGCAGAAACCACACTTACAGCACTAACAATAGGATCGGCTCCCAGTGTCAATCCTGCTACTGCTTGCGTGTCTGGTGGTAGCAGAGATAATAACAAACGACCGATCGCCAAAGCACCTTGAGGGTGTAACGTGACTAATTTGCCATTAATGTAATAGGAACTGCGTTGACCCGAAGACAGGACGAAATCACCCTCCTTGTAGGCAAGTTGACAGAATAGATCGAGTAGTTCTTGGCGTAGTGCAGTTAAATCGGTTGTCATAAATTGAGGGAGCAGGGAGCAGGGAGCAGGGAGTAGGGAGTAGGGAGTAGGGAGTAGGGAGCAGGGAGACAAGGGGGACAAGGGGGAAAATACCTCTTACCCCTCACTCCTAACTCCTCGCTCCTAACTCCTCACTCTCCACCGATCGCTGATTGCTAAAACGGGGAAGAATAGGCTAAGACTGATGCAACAGTTCAGTATAAGTCAAAATTGCCACAGTATAGAGGACATTCTATGCCCATCAAATTCAACCGCTTCAGTGGTATTTTACTCGCGATCGCTGCTGTCGCTGGATTTCAAGCTAGCGCGATCGCCCAACCAAGCAACCATACTCTTGCCGATCTCTTTGAGCAAACAATGTTCACCAGCGACCCTGATTTCTTCCAAAATCGTTCCTTCGGACGACAATTTGATTGGCTTTTAGGCACAAACGGATTTCCCGACAACGAAATTAATCGCGATGCAAAACGGACTGACGATCTCTACCGCGCTGCACTAGAACAGCAAGTTTCTAGCGATCCGGTCATCCGCACGCGAGATCTGCCCAATCCATACAGAACTTCAGTTTTGGAGTCTAATAAGTCTAGTAATCCAAAGTAATTTGCCAGTCGGGAATCAATACTTCTTGGTTAGAATTCGATCCCTCCAACCTCCCTTAAAAAGGGAGGCTAAAGACAGCTTCGTTTTCCCCTTTTGAAGGGGGATTAAGGGGGATCTTCCAAAGGCTGTGCAATCATAACCGAGAAGTATTGAGTCGGGAATAGGGGAGCGCTCTAAATTCCCACAAGCAATCATAGATTCTGTGGCGATCGCCGCTCATTACCAGTAGCCAGTCTGGTAATTTTTCGCTGAGTAATTTTTGCTGAGTGTTGACCCTTAAAAATCCAGGGTGCAGGAGTTGAACCTGCCTAAGGCGAATTATGAGTTCGCTGCCTCAACCGCTCGGCCAACCCTGGAGGAGTTTATATTGTAACTTAGATTGTCAAGGTAAACTATTTAGTCTCAATACTTAATATCGCCACAAGACAAATAGTACATAATTTACATAACCGCAATGATATAACTAGCTCATTCGTTAGCAAACAACTGGTGCAAGGAGTCAATGCTCTGGATTAAGCGAGCATCGTTAAGAAAAGTCAATTCAACCGTCGCCCTGACGTTGATCTTGTTACTTCTGATGTTGATCGGGGGTTACATAAGTGCAATCTGGGGGTATGCGATCGGACATGAGGCGATCGAGGGCGTAAATCAACCTGATTCTCGTCCCGCCGGAAAAATCGGATTTCGCAAAAATAAGTCTCAACAGCAGCAAGGCGTGGTGATGCTCAAAGAAGCCGATGTCTTAGCTGCCGTAAAAGCTAGAATTGACGGCAAAGGAAAAAAAGCCAAGCCGGAGAAGCCGTTAATTGAAAATCCACAGGACGACAAGCGATCGTCTACAAAACCAAAGTTGGTGGCTGAGACTGAGACTCCTCAGCCTGGATTTCCGATGATTCATAAAACCGAAGGAGTATCATTAGAAATTGCATCTGCACGTTTTTCTGGCGGGGCATTACAGTTGAAGATGAACTTCAAAAACGAAGGAGATAGAACCGTGAGGTTTCTATCTAGCTTTTTAGACATAACCAACGAACGAGGACAAACACTCAGCGCCAACACGGAAGGCTTTCCTGAGGAATTACCAGCTAACGGCAAAACTGTTGCCAGCACGCTCAGCATTTCCACTGCTCTGCTCGACAATGTACAGAAAATTTCTTTACATCTGACCGATTATCCCGAACAGCGATTGCAGTTACAAATGTTAAATATTCCTGTAGTTAGGTAAATAACGGGACAAGGGAGACAAGGAGGACAAGGAGGACAAGGAGGACAAGGAAGACAAGGGAGACAAAATCAAGTCGCAATTCGCAATTAATGACTCACTACACCCTACACCCTATACCCTACAACCTTTTCCGGCTCCCTGCTCTCTGCTCCCTACTCCCTACTCCCTCCATCAAAGATGAGTGCTTTTCCTCCCCTGAATTGGGCAGATATTTGGCTCAGATTGTTATCTGTGCTGTTGTTGATTGCAATTAATGCTTTTTTTGTCACGGCTGAGTTTTCCCTTGTTTCCGTGAGGCGATCGCGGATTTATCAGTTGGTAGAAGCGGGAGACTGGCAAGCGCTGACAGTACAATCGCTACAACGCAGTCTCGATCGCGTCCTCTCTACTACCCAACTCGGGATCACTCTTTCTAGTCTTGCCTTGGGTTGGATTGGCGAGAGTACGATGGGCGTACTGGTTGCTGCTTGGTTAGAGCAGTTACCCCTACCTGCGGGAGAGCGAGCTTTTATTACCCATGCGATCTCCATTTCAGTTGCTTTTTTTCTAGTTGCCTACTTGCAAATCGTGCTGGGAGAATTGTGTCCCAAGTCAGTCGCGCTGCTCTACTCCGAGCAACTGGCGCGATTGTTGGGTTCACCCCTCAAAGCGATCGCCCGCATTTTTACGCCCTTTGTCTGGATTCTCAACCAATCCACGCGCTTTCTGTTGCGTTTGGTGGGTATTCAATACACGGGACAAGCTTGGAGACCACCAGTCACTCCCGAAGAGTTACAACTGATTATTTCTACCGAGCGAGAATCGACTGGCTTAGAAGCAGAAGAACGAGCGTTACTGAATAATATTTTTGAATTCGGTACGGTCAAAGTTGGGGCAGTCATGGTACAGCGTCCGCAAATTATTGCTTTATCCATGAACGCCACGTTACAAACTCTGTTGCAAGCAGTTGCAGCTACGGGACACTCTCGCTACCCCATTATTGGTAAATCGTTGGACGAAGTACGGGGCATTATTCACCTCAAAGACCTAGCAGAACCACTCGCTCTAGGAAAAATTTCCCTATCAACAGAAATTTATCCCTGGATGCGTCCTGCCCAATTTGTACCGGAACACACCTCATTAGGCGAACTGCTGCCCATCATGCAGCAAAGCCTGAGACATTCCATCCGTGCGGAACGAGCCACGATTATAGTTGTCAACGAGTTTGGTGGAACCGTAGGACTAGTGACGCTACAAGATTTAATCGCCGAAATTATTGGCGATGCAGGGGCGATAGAAAGCACCGATGAGCTGTTGATCCAGAGTTTAGACGACAGAACATACTTGGTACAGGCACAAATGAACCTAGAAGACCTCAACAAGTTATTGAATTTAGATTTGCCTCTGAGACAAGATTATCAAACCTTGGGGGGATTTATTTTGTATCAACTACAAGAAATTCCTGCCGTCGGCACAACCTTAAATTATCAAAACCTAGAATTTACAATTGTTTCTGTTGAAGGACCTCGCCTTGACGAGATTAAGATTCACCTTTTGAAGGGAGCAGGGAGCAGGGGAAAGAGAGCTGAGGGAGCTGAGGGAGCTGAGGGAGCTGAGGGAGAAAAGAGAGCTGAGGGGTAGAGGAGAAATTACTAGTCACTGATAACTGATAACTGATAACTGATAACTGATAACTGCTCCCTACTCCCTCCTATAAGGCAAAGGATCTTCCATCCCTAGAGCAGCAAATGCAGCTAGGCGCAGACGGCATGAATCACAAACGCCGCAAGCAAGTTCGTCGCCTGCGTAGCAAGACCAGGTTTTTTCCCAAGGTACGCCCAATCGATCGCCCAGTTGAATAATTTCGGTTTTTTTCAGCTGAATCAGAGGAGCAACAATTGCGATCGCGTTTCCTTCTCGCCCTTGTTTCGTGCCTAAACGAAATACCTCTTGCATAGCTTGGATATAATCGGGACGGCAATCAGGGTAGCCGGAGTAATCGAGGGCATTTACGCCAATGTAGACGCGGCTAGCGTTTAAAGTTTCAGCATAAGCCAGAGCAAAACTCAAAAAGATTGTATTGCGGGCTGGTACGTAGGTAACGGGTATATTTTGCGCCATTTCGTCCAGCGATCGCGCTTGGGGTAAATTGATGCTGTCATCAGTTAAAGCAGAACCGCCCCACTGCCGTAGATCGAAAGATATGAGTTGATGGTCAACCACTTCAGCCGACTGTGCGATCGTCTTAGCTGCCTCTAATTCTCGGCGATGTCGCTGTTGATAATCAAAAGAAATCGCATAGCAATCATAGCCATCTGCCCGTGCTTGGTATAGCACCGTAGATGAGTCCAATCCCCCAGATAGCAAAATTACGGCTTTGTTATTTGTCATTGGTCATTTGTTATAAGTGGCTAGTGGCTGGTGGCTAGTGGCTAGAAGTAAATAGGGTGTGGAGTGTGGAGTGTGGAGTGTGGAGTGTAGGGTGTAGGGTGTGTGGGAAGTGTGGGCTGTGGGGTGTAGGGTGTAGGGTGTGTGGGAAGTGTGGGAAGTGTGGGAAGTGTGGGCTGTGGGGTGTAGGGTGTGGGGTGTAGGGTGTGGGGGAAAGAGAGCTGAGGGAGCGATCGGGAGCTGAGGGGTAGAGGAGAAATTACTAGTCACTGATAACTGGTCACTGATAACTGGTCACTGCTCCCTGCTCCCTGCTCCCTGCTCCCTTCAAAATAATGGACGGGAAAAAAAGTGACACAATACCGCTATCGCAGAAACATCGGTAAAATCACAATTAAAAAAGGTATAACCGTAACAAAATCAAGACAATCTCAAAAAAAATCTAACAATCTTTGAGATTCTACACAAAGACAAGAATTATGGTATCATCTGGCTGAATTCTAACAGTTGAGAGATGAAACCTTAATAACTGGAATGTAGATTACAGAAGCAGTGCAGTAGCGACGATAACTTTTGGTGGTGGAGGAGAAGACTGAGTGCAAAATACCATGTCTAAGGGGCAAGTAGTCCCGCAGATGCAGCGCAACCAACCTGAAGCAATTAAGATTGGCGTGGTTGGAGTGGGTAATATGGGGCAACATCACGCCCGCGTCCTAAGTTTACTCAAGGACGTGGAACTTGTGGGTATAGCAGATATCAATGTCGAGCGAGGACTCGATATTGCTAGTAAGTATAGAGTGCGTTTTTTTGAAGACTATCGAGATTTACTGCCTCATGTCGAGGCAGTTTGCGTAGCTGTCCCCACTCGCGCCCATTATGCTGTTGGGATGACCTGCCTAAAAGAAGGGGTTCACGTCCTGATTGAAAAGCCGATCGCTGCTAGTATTTCTGAAGCAGAATCTCTGGTCAATACAGCTGCTCAAGCTCAAAGAATTCTTCAAGTCGGTCATATCGAACGCTTCAGCCCAGCATTTCAAGAATTAAGCAAAGTTTTAAAGACGGAGCAATTGATGGCAATCGAGGCTCGTCGCATGAGTCCCGCTGCTCAAAGAGCCAATGATGTCTCGGTCGTGTTAGATTTAATGATTCATGACATTGACCTATTGTTAGAATTAGCTGACGCGCCAGTAGTGAAGCTAACTGCCAGTGGTAGCTGTGGTTCTGATTCAGGATATTTAGATTACGTAACGGCAACTCTAGGTTTTGCGAATGGAATCGTAGCAACGCTGACAGCTAGTAAAGTGACTCACCGCAAAATTCGTCGCATCGCTGCCCATTGTAAAAATTCCTTGACTGAGGCAGATTTTCTGAACAATGAAATTCTGATCCACCGTCAAACCACTGCTAACTGTATGACAGAACACGGTCAGGTGCTTTACCGTCAAGATGGCTTGATTGAAAAAGTTTACACGAGCAACGCCGATAAACTTTGCGCCGAATTAGAACATTTTGTGAGCTGCGTGCGTGGTGGTAGCCAGCCCTCTGTAGGAGGAGAACAAGCACTGAAAGCTTTGCGCTTGGCAAGTTTAATCGAGCAAATGGCTGTAGATGGTCATGCCTGGAAGCTACCAGAACGGGAGTACGAATATCCAATCGTTGCCGTTTAACGATTTAGTTTCAATAGGATATTGTTGGTAGAAGCACGCAGCCGCGTGCTTCTTCTTTATATATGAAGATACTGCGATCGCCCTGACTGATAGCGGTTTTCGAGTGGGTAAAATACGCGCTCTGTAGGGGCGCTTTCTCTGTGCGCCCCTACAAATGTCACGCACGCAATCGAGAATTGCTATGAAATATAAATCTATGGCGATCGCTCTGTAAATCTATTGCGATCGCTCTAGCTTAAATATCTTAAATCAATAACACTCTTAGATAGAGTCAATCGCCTTAGGTTGCGTCGTAGGATGGGGAACCATTACGCCGAACGAGTGACTCAGCTTCAAGTAAGCAGCATTTGAGAAATAAAACCTGACTTTTTCAGAACTTTGTAGGGTTGAATGCTTGTTTAACCCAACCTATAATTATACACAACTAAACGGTATTGTATTTAAATAGCTTGAAAAACTAAAAATAATGATCGCTTTTGAAGTCTATTTAAACGGAGAAAAGCTTTGTACAGCAGGTTTGAGAGATTTAAGCGTTCTTACAGCAATTTTGAACTGGAGACAGCGTCAAGCAGACGCTTCAACTGCAAACCCTGAAGAAATAGATGCTGAAGATTTGAGATTATATGTGGGTGGGATGTTGAATATTGCAGAAGGTAGTCGAGAATTTCTCAGATGGCTCGATCTCAATCTCGAAGTCGGTGATGAAATAACCATCAAGATTGCAGATGCAAATACTGTAGATATGCCAATTAGACGGGAGAAAGTAGAGCTAAATTTCAGTCCTCGAAAGTAGCAACGATACTGATTATTTTAGGCTTTGCCAGGTAAAACAAGCAGACAAAGAAGATTATTCTACGTTATCATCAAGCCAAATTGAAAAAGAAAGACTAAAATCGAATACGGAGATTTTAGCATTCTTAACATGGGAGGATTTACATCAAGTATGTCCGACTTGAACCGAGGAATTATGAAGTTCGATGGGGCAGATAGCCCCAAGGTAGTGATTATTTCTACCACACTACTATTAGGAGCGATCGCCGCCTTAATCTTTTGGGCGCTACGAGTAGCTTATGCTGTTTAGTTATTAGTTATCAGTGGCTAGTGACTGGTGACTAGTGGTTAGACCAAAATAAGAATCTAGCCACAAGCCACTAACTACTAACCACTCATTAGCAATCGATGACTAACATGCAGCAAGTTTGGGGTGTACTTGCGATTTTCATTCTCTGCCCCTGTTTGGGCGGACTACCGTTAATTGCTTGGATAACTCGCGCCTTAACAGGGCGACAACTGGAGCGGGTGGGAACTGGTAATATCAGTGTCTCAGCCGCTTTTTATCATGGTGGGAAGTTAGCGGGCATTTTAGCGGTACTATCGGAGGCATTGAAAGGTATTGCCGCAGTTCTGCTAGCACGGGCATTTTTCCCAACTCAACCAGCGTGGGAATTAATTGCCCTAATTGCCTTGGTCATGGGTCGTTACTGGGTTGGGAAAGGCGCGGGAACCACAAATGTTGTTTGGGGTTATGTCGTCCATGATTGGCGAGTCGCGCTTTTGGTATTTTTAATTGGAGGGATTAGTTTTACTCTGCTGCGGGAAAAAGAGCTGGGAAGATTTGGCGTATTATTTCTCTTTGCCACAATTACGGCACTGTTACACTTAAATGATTTTGGCAGAATAGTCGCCGCGATCGCCTTAGCAATATTAATTGGCTGGATTTACAAAAAGATTCCCGACGATCTAGATTTATCTCCAACAGCAGGACAAGCCGGATCTGAAAAAATGTTTCGCTTTTTTCGCGGTGATAAGGCAATTGTTTCTCTCGACGACCGACTCGATCCTCAAAAAGTCGGCGATAAAGCAGCTACTTTGTCTCAACTGAAAAGCTGGGGTTATCCCGTACCGATGGGATGGGTACTCGTGCCAGGAGACGACCCAGAACCTCTAATTCAAGCTTTGCAACCTTCAGCTACCCAACCGCTGGTAGTTCGTTCCTCAGCAATTGGAGAAGACTCGGAACAAGCGGCGGCGGCGGGACAGTATGAAACCGTACTGCAAGTTACCAGTCGCTCTATGTTACGGCAGGCGATCGCCCGTACTCAAGCTTCTTATGACTTGCCAAATGCAGTAGAGTATCGTCGTGCTAGGGGGCAAATCGATGCAGCAATGGCTGTGTTGATTCAAAAGCAAGTTCAGGGAGTTTTTTCTGGCGTAGCTTTTAGCCGCGACCCAATTACCCAGCAAGGGAATGCTGTTGCGATAGAAGCTTTGCCCGGTGAAGCGCAACAGGTAGTTTCGGGACGATTGACTCCAGAACAATATCGGGTTGCGATCGCAGATGTAGAGACATTAAATGTAACGTCTTTACAAATGAATGGTGAAGGAGACGTACCGCTAGAACTGATTAAACAAGTTGCCCTCCTCGCCCGCAAAATCGAAGATCGATACCACGGTATTCCTCAAGATATTGAGTGGAGTTACGACGGGAGCCAATTGTGGCTGCTGCAATCGCGTCCGATTACAACTCTTCTGCCAATTTGGACGCGCAAGATTGCGGCTGAAGTGATTCCTGGGGCAATTCGCCCGTTAACTTGGTCGATCAACCGTCCGCTAACTTGTGGCGTGTGGGGGGAGATTTTTACAATTGTTTTGGGCGATCGCTCGCAAGGATTAGACTTTAACGAAACAGCAACACTGCACTACTCCCGCGCCTATTTCAATGCGTCGTTGTTAGGACAAATTTTTCGATTGATGGGTTTGCCTGCGGAAAGCCTGGAGTTTTTGACCAGGGGAGCTAAGTTTAGTAAACCGCCTTTAAGTTCTACGTTAAAAAATGTACCTGGGTTGCTGCGGTTACTAGGTCGTGAATTGAGTTTAGTCCGAGATTTTCAACAAGACGAGCGGCAGTATTTTCGTCCTGGTTTGGCAAAATTAGAGCAGCGATCGCTACAAGAACTCTCTACACAAGAATTGCTAGAACGGATAGAAGGAATTTTATCACTCCTCAAACGGGCTACTTATTATAGTATTTTGGCTCCCTTAAGCGCTGCCCTACGACAAGCGGTATTTCGAGTCCGAGATGACAAAATCGACAACAGCAAAACGCCAGAAGTAGCCGCATTGCGCGAAATTGCAGCTTTGGCAAAAAAAGCTCGAAAAATCGCGCCGCAATTATCTCCAGAACGAGCATTTGAGCAGTTGGAGGACACTGCGCCCGGGAGAGAAATTTTGCAGCAGTTCGAGCAATTGCTCGATCGCTACGGCTATTTGAGTCAGGTAGGCACAGATATCGCGGTTCCCACTTGGAAGGAGGAACCGCAGGTAGTACGAGAATTATTTATGCAGATGTTGAGCGTGGAGGAAGGCAGTTTTAGAAGCGATCGCTTAGAAATGCAACGCAGTACAACGAGAGTTCAGCAACGCATAGATCTTAAAGGGCGAGTTACGCAAGTATACAGCCGCTTATTAGCAGAATTACGCTGGTGTTTCGTGCGACTAGAGGAGATATCTTTGCACTCAGGGCAATTATCTCAACCTGGTGATATTTTCTTTTTAGAATTTCCTGAAGTTCAACGAGTTGTTGCTGAAGATGTGGAGTTTATATCTCAATTAACACAATTAGTCGAAGCGAGGCGATCGCAATTCGATCGAGACAGTCAACTCAACCCCATACCTCCCCTCATTTACGGCAATTCTCCCCCAACTCTTGTACGGGCGCACAGCAGTGCGCCCCTACCTTCCCTCACTCCTCACTCCTCACTCCTCCAAGGAATTCCCGCTAGTTCCGGTCAAGTCACGGGAACGATCGTCGTGTTGCACGATTGGCAAATGCTGCCAGAGATCGATAAAACAACAATTTTAGTCGTACCTTACACCGATTCCGGTTGGGTAGCCGCGATCGCTAGGGCTGGAGGATTGATCGCCGAAGTCGGAGGAAGATTATCTCATGGGGCGATCGTAGCGCGAGAGTATGGCATTCCTGCGGTGATGGATGTGCGCGACGCAACTCATTTATTGCGCGACGGTCAGCAGGTGCGGCTCGACGGTCAACAGGGTACGGTAGAGATTCTCGACAGCGATTGAATAAATTTCAAAGGGAGTAGGGAGTAGGGGAACCCATACTTAAAAGTATGGGATTGAAACATAGACCAATCATGTCTCTTCCTCCAGATCTCTGATAAATTTTTTCTACCCCCTGCTCCCTACTCCCTGTTCCCTACTCCCTGTTTCGGTCATTTTGTTCTGAATCACAGAATACATAGTTGTAAAACTTAACTTTAGATGTGAATTAATGTTCGATTTAGTACAAAGCGTAAATCGTAGACTTCTAAAAGTTTAAGGAATTTAAAAAGCTAATACCAGCAATTATACTCATTAAATCTCATTTAACGCTCGACAAGCAAAAATACATTGGGATCGATTGATAGTTATGATAAACAACTTGCACTGCTATAGGAATAAATAGGCGATCGCAGCGGTTGTTCAGAGGTAACCAATATTAACTATAGATAGTTCAATAGGCAATTGAAAAACCATAAACTTTTGCTTATCAAAGCGATATTAGATTTATTTAACTGTCACTCGTTAAAAGTTAACAAATTTTGCACTAAAAGCTGTAAGCTTATTAAAACAACATGAATTTTGGTTTTCGTTGTCTCTTAAAGACTCGATTTGTATGTAGCTAAGTTGTGAAATTTCAACTTTGCAACTTCCCAGCTACGACCACCTATTTCGCTGAGCCAAACCAGTATTTTAGATCGAACCATGCATTTTATATGCAAGAAACTCAACAGTTTCATTGCATAGATTTGCCTTGATATAAACCATTGAATGTGCTTGAGGAAGGTTTTATGACAGAGTTTTCTCGCCGGAAATTTATCATAACTGCTGGTGCTTCTGCGGTTGGTTCAGTGTTTCTGAAAGGTTGTTTGGGGAATCCACCAGATTCCGTGACTGGGACTCAGGTGCAACAAGTTGCAGCAGTGAATGTTAGTCCCGAACAAGCACCAGAAACAACAAGAGTCAAGCTGGGATATATCCCCATTGTTGAAGCAGCACCTATAGTAATTGCTAAAGAAAAAGGCTTCTTTGCGAAGTATGGCATGACCGATGTAGATGTTTCCAAACAAGCCTCTTGGGGTTCGATGCGAGACAATACAGAAATTGGTGCAGCTGGTGGTGGTGTTGATGGCGGACAATATCAAATGCCGATGCCGCATCTAATTACAGAAGGGCGGATCACCAAAGGCAACAAGCCGATTCCAATGTATGTGTTAGCGCAATTAAACACGCAAGGAAATGGCATTGCGATCGCTGAGAAACACCGAGGAAAAGGAATAGAACTAGAACTAGCCAAAGGTGGCAAAAACCTATTCGGTCAACTCAAATCAGCCAATACTCCTTTCACCGCTGCCTATACATTTGCTCAAGTCAACCAAGATTTTTGGATTCGCTACTGGCTAGCTGCTGGCGGTGTCAACCCTGATAGCGATGTCAAATTAATCCCCGTACCAGCCGCCCAAACTGTTGCCAACATGAAAACAGGCACGATGGATGCTTTTAGTACGGGCGACCCCTGGCCCTACCGCATTGTCAAAGATAAAATCGGTTTCTTGGCAATGCTAACCGCAGACATGTGGGAGTTTCACCCAGAAGAATATCTTGCATTGCGAGCAGATTGGGTTGACAAACATCCCAAAGCAACCAAGGCGCTACTCAAAGGCATCATGGAAGCGCAACAGTGGTTAGATAACTTCGACAACCGTGAAGAAGCCGCCAAAATCCTCGGCGGACGGAACTACTTCAACTTGCCGTCTGAAATTCTCGCCGGACCCTTTGCAGGTAAATACGACATGGGTGAAGGTCGGACAGTTGACGATCGCAACAAAGCCGTACTTTACTGGAAAGATCCCAGAGGTAGCGTTTCCTATCCCTACAAGAGTCACGACCTTTGGTTCTTAACAGAAAGCGTCCGCTGGGGCTTTTTACCAGCAGACAGCCTAACAAAGGCTAAAGCATTAATCGATAAAGTCAACCGCGAAGACTTGTGGAAAGAAGCAGCCAAAGAATTAGGCGTTGCAGCTGCCGATATTCCCACCAGTACATCCCGTGGTGTCGAGACATTTTTCGATGGAGTCAAGTTTGACCCAGAAAATCCCACGGCTTACTTGAAGAGTTTGAAGATCAAAAAAGCCTAACGTCTAGAATTCGGAATTCGGAATTCGGAATTCGGAATTAGCAATTACTAACTATCCATGTAAATCTGAGGAACAGACGATCGATGACTACATATTCTCCTAGAAGACGGGCTAGCACAGATAATAGCTTTTTAGCAGGCTTGCAAAAAAGACTGCCGGATATTTTACCTCCAGTTATTGCGATCGCCATCTTTTTAGCAATTTGGCAACTCTTTTCTCTCACGCCAGGAGCCACATTACCTGGACCTATAAAAGTCATTCAAGACACTTGGATATTAATTTTCTGGCCCTTCTACGACCGAGGTGGCACGGATAAAGGCTTATTTTGGCAGATCTGGGCGAGCTTGCAACGGGTAGCAATCAGTTATACCCTAGCGGCAATTGTGGGAATTGGTTTGGGCATCTTAATTGGTACGTCGAAAGTGATGTCCAAAGCACTAGACCCACTCTTCCAATTACTCAGAACAGTGCCACCTCTAGCTTGGGTTCCCATCTCTTTAGCTGCCCTCAGACAAAACGAACCCGCTGCCTTATTCGTTATCTTCATCACGGCAATTTGGCCCATTTTGATCAATACGGCAGTAGGAGTCAAAGAAATTCCCAGCGATTACAACAACGTCGCCAAAGTACTGCAATTAACTAAAAAAGAATACTTCTTCAACATTCTCATCCCTGCGGCACTACCCTACATTTTCACAGGTCTGCGAATTGCGATCGGTCTAGCTTGGTTGGCAATTATCGCTGCTGAAATCGTCATGTCCGGTATCGTTGGCATTGGTTTCTTCATCTGGGAAGCTTATCAAAACAACAACGTCAGCGAAGTTATTCTTGCCCTAATTTACATCGGTATAGTTGGTCTATTACTCGACAAACTCATGGCTTGGATACAAACGCTGATCTTGCCAGCAGAACAAAAATAGCTAGTAGTTGACAGTTAACCGTCAACCGTCAACCGTCAACCAATTACCAACTACTAATTACCAAATAGCCATGTCTGTATTCGTTGCTGTTGACCAAATAGATAAGGTTTTCAATCTCGTCGGTGGGGGACAATACATTGCCCTCAAAGGCATTGACCTTCAGATTAAAAAGGGTGAGTTTGTATCGCTGATCGGTCACTCTGGCTGCGGTAAATCGACGCTACTCAACATGATTGCAGGGCTAGACTTACCTAGTGAGGGAATTGTCACCCTAGAAGGACAAAGAATCACCAAGCCAGGTCCAGATCGGATGGTGGTGTTTCAAAATTACTCCCTTCTACCTTGGCGGACGGTACGGGAAAACATTGCCCTGGCTGTAGATGCCGTCATGAAGGGCGCACCTGCGGGAGAACGCCGCGCCATTGTCGAAAAGCACATCGATATGGTGGGTTTGCGTCCCCATGCCGATAAGCCGCCAACAATGCTATCGGGCGGACAAAAACAACGGGTAGCGATCGCCCGTGCCTTATCGCTGCGTCCGAAGTTGCTGTTACTCGACGAACCCTTTGGCGCGTTAGATGCGCTGACGCGAGGTAACTTGCAAGAACAGCTGATGCAAATTTGCCAAGAAAACCAAGTCACAGCCGTAATGGTGACGCACGACGTAGACGAAGCCGTATTGCTGAGCGATCGCATCGTCATGTTAACCAACGGACCCGAATCGAAAATTGGTGGCATTTTAGAAGTAGATATCCCCAGACCCCGTAAGCGGATGCAGGTTGTAGAACATCCCAGCTATTACAGTCTGCGGAGCGAAATGATCTACTTTTTAAACCAGCAAAAACGAGTTAAGCAAATTCGGGCGCGGAAAAAGACCGCTGTTACCCGTCACGGGTTGGAAAAAGTCAATTTGGAAATTGGCTTCGTTCCCTTAACCGCTTGCGCACCACTGGCGATCGCTCAAGAAAAAGGTTTCTTTGCCAAGCATGGCTTAGATGAAGTTACTCTAGTACGGGAAACCAGCTGGCGCGGGATTGTCGATGGAATTGCAGGCGGTTACATCGATGCTGCCCAAATGCCTTCGGGGATGCCCATGTGGTTGACTTTGGGGGGTCACGAGGACAAACCCATACCTACGGTGACTGCCTTAACCATGACTCGTAATGGCAACGCCATCACCTTATCAAAACGCTTTTACGACCAAGGAGTTTACAACCTCACCGACTTCAAACAGCACTTGCTGCGTACCCGCGACCAGCGGCATACGATGGGGGTCGTACATCCTTCCTCAATGCACAGCGTCCTCTTGCGCTACTGGCTAGCCGCAGGTGGTATCGACCCCGATTTAGATGTTGACGTTCACACCATTCCCCCAGCCCAAATGGTTGCCGACCTCAAAGCGGGTAGTATCGATGGATTCTGCGTTGGCGAACCTTGGAACTACCGCGCTGCTGAAGAAGGAATTGGCTTTACCGCTGCTACCGATTTAGAAATTTGGCTGGGACACCCAGGAAAAGTTTTGGGCGTGCGAGAAGAATGGGCAGCCGCCTATCCTAACACGCATATTGCTTTGGTCAAAGCACTTTTAGAAGCTTGCTACTATTGCTCTTTGCCAGAAAATGCTGAAGAAATTCGTCAAATTTTGGCACGACGGGAATATGTCAGCACCAGCGTCGATTATATTCAGTTGCTAGACCCCGATAGCAGCAGTTGCGATCTGAGTAGTCCCATGCGGGAGTATGCTCACCACCAATTCTTTTCTGAAGCTGCAATCAATCGCCCCAGCCGTACGGAACAAACTTGGATCGTGACTCAACTAGCACGCTGGGGTCACACTCCCTTCCCCAGAAATTGGGTAGAAATTATCGAACGGATCTGTCGTGTTGGAGTCTTCAGCACAGCTGCCAGAGAACTCGGCTTAGATGTCAGCTACACCCGCCAGCCGCTCAAACTCTTTGACGGGACTGTATTTAATGCCGACGACCCACTCGGCTATCTCAACAGTCTAGCGATCAAACGCGACTTCTCCGTAGCCGAAGTCATTCTCGACGCACCAATCCGCAGAGCAGCGTAGCTGAATTGCTAATGGCTGACAGTTGACGGTTAACGGTTAACTGTCAACTGTCAACTACGAATGACCAATGACAAATGACCAATGACAAATGACACTACAATGAACAACGCTTTTGCTTATACAGACATCGCCAGAAATCGTTTAGGCAAGCCACTTTCTACAGTGCAGTCTAATCGCCAGGCTTTCGTACAGATTAAGGACGTTTGTAAAGTCTATCCCACCAAAAACGGTCCCTTCACCGTCCTTGATGGGGTGAATCTCAGTGTTTATGAAGGGGAGTTTATTTGCGTGATCGGTCACTCCGGTTGCGGTAAGAGTACGCTGTTGAATATGGTGTCTGGTTTTGCTCATCCAACTACGGGTGATGTTTTAGTTGATGGTAGTCCCGTAACTAAACCAGGTCCAGACCGGATGGTGGTGTTTCAAAACTACGCCTTGCTACCTTGGCGGACTGCGTTTGAAAATGTCTATTTGGCAGTGAATGCCGTACATCCCAGCAAGCCAGAAGCAGAAAAGCGGGCGATCGTGCGGGAACATTTGGCAATGGTCGGACTGGCGGAAGCCGCAGATAAGAAGCCACCGCAACTATCTGGGGGGATGAAACAGCGGGTTTCGATCGCCCGTGCTTTGGCAATTCGTCCCAAGGTGATGATTTTAGACGAACCTTTCGGGGCGTTGGATGCAATTACCAAAGAGGAGTTGCAGGAAGAGTTGCTGAAAATCTGGAACGACCATAAATGCACCGTGTTAATGATCACCCACGATATTGACGAGGCGCTATTCTTAGCCGATCGCCTGGTAATGATGACCAATGGACCTCACGCTAAAATTGGCGAGGTTTTGGATATTCCTTTCGCCCGTCCCCGCGATCGCGCTCGCATTATGGAAGATCCGCAATACTATCAACTCCGCAACTATGCTTTAGACTTCCTCTACAATCGTTTCGCCCACGACGATGTAGGTTAGTTATTAGTAGGGTGGGCATTGCCTACCCTGCTGAGCAAGAAGTAAGAATTGGCACAATAATTAGGTTCAATAGATTTAATAATAGGTTCTAATTATATGGGTAAATTCCCTATATAGAAGCTAGTCGAGCTGCTTGCATATAGGATCTTATCTATCGAAACTATATAAGATTTATTCAATTTTTGTTTCATTAAATTAACTAATTTTGCACTAAAGGTTGTAATCTATTTTTAATGCAACTTTTCAAGCAGATACAAAAGCTTCAAAACACGTAGTCTTTGAAGTTGATGACTGCCTGAAACCGGAATAAATACCTGGCGATTAACTCGTTGTTAATTGTGGCTTATACCTGGAATTGCATTTTGGTTTTGATCTTAGCCGATCCAGTTTCAAGTTACTTGCAATTACTTTAACCTCTCAAAACAAGATACGGTGACTATTGCCATGTGGTTGAAAAAAACATACATTTTGCTTTGTTTTTTAGTTGCAAAGTAGCAACTTATTATTCAATCAATTTACTGTGGAGATTTTTCAAAGAATGCCACTTTAGATATTGAATTTCAAAAGCCGATATCTAACCTTGGATATATTCTAACTCGGCAAGTTGTTGTTAAAAAATCTACCCAGCATCAAATTATTTTCATGGTTGTAAATAGCTTTGACTCTATGTAATCAGGTCGCTTAGTTTGCGGTTGTCTTTCGTCTCTTTCTCATGCAAATAACAAACAAAATTCATTTCAGAAATTTACGGGGCGATTTATTTGGTGGTTTAACCACTGCGATCGTTTCCTTGCCCCTAGCGTTGGCATTCGGCGTTGCCTCTGGTGCTGGAGCCGTTGCTGGGCTTTACGGTGCAGTCTGCGTTGGTTTTTTTGCAGCGTTGTTTGGCGGTATCCCAACGTTGCTCTCTAAACCGATCGAGGCAATGACCGTAAGCCCTGTTTATAGGTTATCGTGCAACACCTGTGTTGTAGGGGGTGAAGTGGCTCGCTCTTACTCTCTTTAACTCTTGAAACGTTCGTTTAGTTCACTTATTGCAATACTCCTCATCAGAGGAGGCACAAGGAGGTATTCGTGGATTTTTGGTCCTTTTTTGTAATGGACTTCGTCAAGCAGTTACAGTCCCCAACACTCGCCTTTTTGATTGGTGGGATGGTCATTGCTGCTCTCGGGAGCGAATTGGTAATTCCCGAGTCGATTTGTGCGATCATCGTCTTCATGCTGCTCACCAAAATCGGTCTGACCGGTGGAATTGCCATCCGTAATTCCAACCTGGCGGATATGGTGTTACCCATGATCTGTGCTGTAGTAGTAGGGATTACTGTTGTATTCATCGCGCGTTATACATTAGCCAAGCTGCCGAAGGTCAAAGTCGTCGATGCGATCGCGACTGGGGGGTTGTTTGGAGCCGTGAGTGGCTCCACTATGGCTGCTGGTCTGACGGTACTGGAAGAACAAAAAATTTCATACGAGGCTTGGGCTGGCGCACTCTATCCCTTCATGGACATCCCAGCGCTCGTAACTGCAATTGTTGTAGCCAACATTTATCTTAACAAGAAGAAGCATAGGGCAGCAGCCAAAGCTACCAAGCAGGAGTATCTCAGCAAGCAGCCCATTGCTGCGGGCGATTATGCCGATAAACAGGATTATCCCAGCAGCCGCCAGGAGTATCTCAGCCAGCAGCAGGCTCCTGCGGATAATCGGGTCAAGATATGGCCGATCATCGAGGAAAGCCTTCGGGGTCCTGCCTTATCGGCAATGTTGTTAGGTCTCGCTCTTGGCATATTCACCCAGCCGGAAAGTGTCTATAAAAGCTTCTACGATCCCCTCTTTCGCGGCTTGCTTTCGATCTTGATGCTAGTCATGGGTATGGAGGCTTGGTCAAGGATTGGCGAACTGCGCAAGGTGGCTCAGTGGTATGTCGTGTATAGCGTGGTGGCACCGTTTATTCATGGGCTGCTCGCCTTCGGTCTCGGCATGATTGCCCACTACACCATGAACTTCAGCATGGGCGGCGTTGTGATTCTGGCTGTCATTGCCGCCTCTAGTTCAGACATTTCAGGTCCGCCCACGTTGCGAGCTGGCATCCCGTCGGCCAATCCCTCCGCCTATATAGGCGCGTCCACAGCCATCGGTACGCCAATTGCGATCGGCTTGTGCATCCCGTTCTTCGTCGGTCTCGCCCAAGCGATCGGCGGACTCTAATCCTAGACTGGTCGCGGTCTGTCGGCGCTCCCTTGGTCCGGCAGATCCAGTAGCTCAATGTATAAGATTGATATAGATAGGTAAGGAGGTAACTAACATGGCCAAGCCAGCCAAAAAGCTCGTCATCGTCACGGAAAAGGTTCTGCTGAAAAAGATCGCCAAGATCATCGATGAATCTGGGGCGACCGGTTATACGGTGGTGGAGACTGGCGGTAAAGGCAGTCGCAACGTGCGATCTTCGGGACAACCGATCGTTTCTGACACCCAGGCTAATGTGAAGTTCGAGATACTCACCCCCGATCGGGATATGGCCGAGGATATCGCGGATCAGGTCGCAGTGAAGTTTTTCCTCGATTATGCGGGCATGATCTACATCTGTGATGCGGAGGTCCTGTACGGGCATAGTTTCTGCGGGCCAGACGGCTGTTGAATCGAGACGACACCAACTCAAAAAGCCGGGTCATGACCCCGGATTTTTGGTGTTCAAGCGGAGTTTTATGGATAGTGACTCAGCAAAGCGTGGGATAAACTGCTATATCTTTCCAAGTCCAAGGTTCTGAGGTTAGGTCTGCCCTTTGAGCACCAGAGAGAATTAATCCACTCAACTGAGCTAGACTTAGGGCTATCCAACAGTCTCCTGCTTCAAGTTCTTCGGGCAAGCAGTGATGAAGTGCTTTTTTTAATAAATGACCACAATTCATCCGCAGCAACGGCATCCGGATCGACAGCTTGTACTTCAGCATTATGAACTAGTTGGGCTTTTTGACGCTTCAGCTCGAACCAAACTAACTCAATAGTTGTAGGAAAGTCCACTCACCCGACCAATACCTTGTAAGCTAGTTCCCTCACAATGCGACTGTAAGACAATCCGTACTTCCTCCTCTGTGACTTGCCGCCGATAGTAAATTGTGTCAAAGGTATCAGTCAATGTTTGCGCTTCTGTTTGGGCAACAATAGCGTTGACTACCCTTACTCGTTTTTCCGTGTTTATGAGTTTTGGGATGACTACACAAAGGACACTGCATGGTTTTTTAGAACATTTTACTATGCTCTAGTCTCACAAACCCACACTTGCCTGAGTCACTATCCTGCATTGCAACAAGCAATTGCATTTGTAAATGGTAACGATAGGGTTACTGCCGATGTTGGAAATGCCTCACGCCAAGGTTTGAGCGATTTCAGCGATCCGGCACTGCAACAGTAACTTTAATGTCATTTGTCATTTGTCATTGGTGAGTAGCTGGTGGAACCAGATTCTAGTTGTGGTTTAGCCACTGGTCAATAGATAACTGATAACTGACAACTGATTTCTCAGGCGATCGCTATACTAACGCACCGAAACAATGAGATATTAGTTAGTATCGGTAGGCAGAAACGCGATCGCTTTCCATCTAATTTGAGTTCAAGCGGCATGATGAGATCTTGGAAACAACTAGTCATCTCAACTAAAGAGCTATTTGCCGACGAAGGTTTTCTCAAAAGCATTCATGTCATTGAGAACCTAGTTTCAAAAGTTTTGTCTATAGCTTTAGTTGGCGTAATTCTAGTTTCACTAGTCGATTTAATTATATTTTTATATCAAGACTTATTTAGAGAGCCAGTTGGTTTTTTTAATAAAACGCTGATTGAAATTTTCGGGATGTTCCTGAATATTTTGATTGCTTTAGAATTATTGGAAAATATTACTGCTTATCTGAGAAAACACGTCGTTCAAGTTGAACTCGTGATTGTAACTGCCTTGATTGCTGTAGCTCGCAAACTGATTATTTTTGATTTTAGTAAAGCTACAGGTATAGATTTAATTGGTCTGGCAACAGCTAGTTTTGCCCTCTCTATTAGCTACTGGTTAATTCGTCAAATGAACAGAAAGCATAGAGAAGATCGTAGGTAAGATATAGAAAAAAAGTATAAATCCTAATAAGTCTAGTGGTGATTGAATTTGAGAGCGATCGCCTCAATTTAGATAATTTACAAAAGTCTTAAGTTAATATATATTAATATTTAACTATAGCAAGAACTCAAAACTTTTTCTAAGTTTGAGCGAATGAGATTCATGACTGTACAAGCTATTATATTGTGTTATGTGAATCGCGTAAGTAGATTTTGTGCTAGTCAAGCAGTAATCAAGCAGTAGGGTGGGCAATGCCAACCTTACCAGAAGAACTGGCAAACGATTGTCATTGCTCGCAAATTCTTGTGCCATGAAGTGTGAAGTGTGTGGGGGCGATTTCCTGCGGAATAGCTTTGCTTCAAGCAAATCGCTGTAGCAGCAATTAGCCGTCAAAAGTCAAAAGTCAAAAGTCAAAAGTCAAAAAAAAGTGGTATTGCAGTTCTAATGTTAATTGAGAAAATGTCATTTCTCGGAGCGTGCCGCGCTAACTACACTTTGACAAATGACAAATGACGACTGACAAATGACGACTGACGAATGACAACTTACGACCGACCATTACTTCAACAGGCAATTCTCGTGTTAGAAGCGTGTGTATTAGCAACAATATTGTGCGGATTTTTCGGCATCATCTTTAAAAAGAATCTGGTGATGAAGATCGTCTCGATGGATGTTATGAGTACGGGGGTGATCTCCTATTACGTGGTCATTGCATCGCGAGATGGTGTATTTGTACCAATTATTTCAGATACCAAAAATATCGCTTACTCCGATCCGGTTCCCCAGGCAGTGATATTGACGGCGATCGTCATTGGCTTTTCGATTCAAGCTGTGATGCTAGTTGGCGTGATGAAGTTGTCGCGAGATAATCCGACTTTAGAAAGTAGCGAGATCGAGAAGAGTAACACGCCATGAATACCATTTCGATCGCCTGGATTGCCCTACCGTTTTTTGTGGGGTTTGTCGCTTCTCTCATCCCCAAACTCGATCGGTATCTTGCATTGGGCATGGCTTGTGCTTCTGCCGGATATGCGTTGTTGTTATTTATCGAGCCTCCACTGACACTGAATTTACTCGATAATTTCGGCGTGACGTTAGCGATCGACCAATTAAGCGGCTACTTTATCTTGACAAATGCGCTGGTAACGGCAGCAGTCATCCTCTACTGTTGGCGCAGTGGCAAGACAGCTTTTTTTTACGCCCAGACTATCATTCTGCATGGCAGCGTCAATGCTGCGTTTGTCTGTGTGGATTTTATTAGTTTATACGTGGCACTGGAAGTCAGCGGAATTGCAGCGTTTCTCTTAATTGCTTATCCTCGCAGCGATCGCTCGATTTGGGTTGGCTTGCGCTATCTATTTGTCAGCAACGTGGCAATGCTGTTTTATCTAGTTGGCGCGGTGCTTGTCTATAAAGCACATCATTCGTTCGCTTTTGCCGGATTGCGCGGCGCACCTCCCGAGGCGCTTGCCCTGATCTTTTTAGGGCTTTTGGTAAAAGGGGGAGTTTTTGTATCTGGATTGTGGTTGCCGTTAACTCACTCCGAATCGGAAACGCCAGTATCGGCTATGCTGTCGGGAATTGTGGTCAAAGCGGGTGTCTATCCGCTAGTGCGTTGTGCGCTGACGTTGGAGGAGGTCGATCCAATCGTCAGATTCTTTGGAGTGGGAACGGCGCTTCTAGGAGTGTTCTATGCAGTTTTTGAAAAGGACACTAAGCGGATGCTGGCATTTCATACGGTTTCACAGCTAGGCTTTATTTTGGCTGCGCCTGGAGTTGGTGGCTTTTATGCCTTGACACACGGGTTGGTCAAATCGGCACTGTTTCTCATCGCGGGTGTTTTACCCAGCCGAAACTTTAAGGAACTGCAACATCAGCCGATCGCTACCTCAATCTGGATTGCCCTAGTTATGGCTAGCTTCTCAATTTCCGGCTTTCCCATGCTGTCTGGCTTTGGGGCGAAGGTGTTGACAACGAAAAATTTGCTGCCCTGGCAAACGATCGCCATGAACGTTGCGGCTGTAGGGACAGCGATCTCGTTTGCTAAATTTATTTTTTTGCCGCATCAGAAAAGAGAGGGAGGAGAGAACGTATCACCCGGTTTCTGGTCGGCAGTCATACTTCTAATTGGTGGGTTGATTGTGGCAAATGTCGCGTACTACGAGGCGTATACCCTTGAGAATATCGCGAAACCACTGGCGATCGTCGGTATTGGCTGGTTGGCGTACTTTTTGGTCTTTCGACGCTCAGTCCTCAAGCTACCGCGTATGCTCGAACAATTCGAGCATCTCATCGGTGTAATGAGTTTGATGTTAATCCTGCTTTTCTGGATGGTATGGACACGATCGGTTATCTAAACCTAATATTGCGACTGGCTATCTGGTTTTTGCTCACTGCCAATTTTAGTGTGGCAAATATCATCATCGGCGTTGCCGTTGCCCTCCTGTTGCCAGGAAGCCCCAAATCGCGAGCAGCATTAAAGGATTGGCTGCGGGCGCTGGGGAAGATTATCTTGGCAATTCCACAGGCGTATATTGAGGCATTTGAAATTATCTTCCGCCCGCATAACGAAGAAGAAGTCACCCTGGAACGAGTGCCACCGCGACGAACACCCGGTTTGATATTTCTAGATATTTTCTTGATTACTTTTACACCAAAGACAATTGTTTTGAAATACCGCGAAGATGGCTGGTACGAAGTTCATCGGGTTCGACGGAGGAAGACATGAACCTGGTATTAATTGCAATGATTCTGGCGCTGCTCATCCCTTTCTACGTGGCATGTAGGGATGAAAATATTTGGCAGACAATGTTGGCGTTTGCCAGTATCGCCACCAAAACATCGGTCATGATTCTGGTCGTATCGGTCTTACGAGATGATTGGTGGATTGGTGTTGTCGGGGTAATTATTCTGAGTGTAGGGAATGCTTCACTCATGCTGCTGGCACAAGTTATTAAACGAATGAGCGATGTCTTAAATGGGTGACAAGCAAGTCAAAAGTTAAAAGTCAAAAGTTAAAAGTCAAAAGTTAAAAGTCAAAATGTAGTTCAGGTAAGGCTTTTGACTGTTGCCTGTAGGCAAACTAAATGTGGAGCAATTTATGGCGATCGACTTATTGAGTTACATCTGCATAGGAATAGGAATCTTTTTCTGGTTTTGGGGAACTTTCCCCCTGCTAGGCAAGCGATCGCTATTATTTAAGCTGCACGGTCTTTCGGTTGCAGATACGCTCGGATCGATGAGTATCATCATTGGGCTGCTGCTGCAACGACCCAACGAATCACCGTTACTGATCCTTGCCATTATTTCCCTAGCGATTTGGAATACAGTACTGGGTTACGTGTTGGCATACTGTTCCACGAGTGGGGGGAGCAACGATGGATAGCTATATCTACGTCATAGTTGCTCTGCTTCCGCTGTCCGCGTCGATGGTAGTGTTTCAAGTCAATCCATATCATGCCCTAGTGATTCGTGGCATTTTGGGAGCTGTGGCAGCAATGGTCTATGCAGTTTTGGGGGCGGCGGATGTGTCTTTGACCGAAGCATTAGTCGGTACGATGCTAGCAATTACTCTCTATGCAGTGGCGGTGCGATCGTCAATGGTGATGCGTCTGGGCGTACTTGCAGAAGGAGCGATCGCGACGGATAGCGAAGGCGATCGCCATTATGGGCAACTGCTAGATGACTTACGGGCAATTTTGGGCAAACGTCACATGCGACTTGAGTTAGTGACATACAAAGATCGACAGGACTTGCACCAAGCGCTGATGGAGAAAGAAGTTCATGCAACTTGTACGCGACCCGAAGACGTAGATTGCACAACGCCCGATCCTGAAAAATACCCCTACCATACCGTCACCAGAGTGCGGCGGATCTATGACATCATGCAAGCCGAACTTTCATCACCTGCAACAAGCCTTACCTATGTCAGCGCGTCAGAGGAGAAGCATTCATGAAATGGGTCTATATTGCAGCTGGGCTAGCGCTATTTGTCAAAATGCTTGTCATGTCCAATCCAGCACCAGACTTGTCACTGTCAATTGTCGAATCGGTCGTTCAAGATAGTGGAGTACCCAATGCGGTTTCAGGGATTATTTTTAGAAATCGGCTGTACGACACCATTTTTGAGGTGGTGGTATTTACGATCGCCATTATGGGCGCTCATTATTTGCTAGCGAACGAACAACCATCCACCAAAGTCTATCGTTTTATAGATCAACCATCAATTGTGCTGGCACGATTAGGAGCGACAATTGCAGCTTTGGTGGGGATTGAACTGGCGATTCGGGGTCATCTCAGCCCAGGTGGGGGTTTTGCGGCTGGGGTAGCGGGCGGAACGGCGATCGGTCTAGTGGCAATCACTTCATCACCAGAGAAGATGCAAAGTATTTACAAGCGCTGGCACGCTGCTACATGGGAGAAAGTTTCGGTGCTGATTTTCGTTGTCCTAGCGGCGATAACTCTGTCTGGATTTGAACTACCGCACGGAGAAATGGGCGCACTTGTCAGTGGTGGAGTTCTCCCCATACTCAACTTTTTAGTAGCAGTCAAAGTCGCCTTGGGTTCTTGGGCGGTTATATTAGTTTTTATTCGTTATCGCGGGTTGTTGTGACTAGTTGTGTAGGGTGCGTTAATAACGCACCCTACTGTACTTAATTCTATCGATTTATCTTGTTAATCAAGAGATTTTGCCAAGTTATCTAAAGCAGACAACGGCATGACTCTCGAAAATTAGCATGAATGCAGTTTCATCTAAATCTTTCAAGTGTTTATATATCTATAAGAAGTCAGAAGTATAGTAGGGTGGGCAATGCTTGCCCTACCATTTTTATGTCAGATATTGTGAATTAAATTGCTTTTAACTTGTCACGGAGCAAAATAAATTTATCAAAAGATTTAATTTAGATAAAATTAGTATTAAGCCTTACCCGCGATCGCCTTTCAATGCGCGTTCAAAGGCATGGCAGCAACCTTCACCTGCAAGCGATCGTGAAACAGCGAGCCTTACTGCTAGTCAATCGTCATGCCCGTCACGGACAGCAGCGGATTGCTGCTGCCATAGAACAGTTACAGCAGTTAGATTTAGAGTTATTAGAAAAGCCGATAGAACATCCTCGGCAATTACCCGAACTTATCCGTTACTATCGCCATCAAGTAGACTTAGTCATCATTGGTGGTGGAGATGGAACGCTCAACGCGGCAGTAGATGCCTTAGTCGAGACGAGATTACCTTTAGGAATATTACCTTTAGGGACGGCTAATGACTTAGCTCGGACGTTAGAAATTCCCAATTCTCTACCTGAAGCGTGCGAGATTATTGCGAGTCAAAAAGTCCGTTGGATTGACTTAGGTTGGGTGAATGGCAAGCATTTTTTTAACGTTGCTAGCCTCGGTCTGAGCGTCCAAATTGCTCAAAAACTAACAAAAGAGTCTAAACGTCGTTGGGGAGTTTTAGCCTATGCAATGGCAGCAATTCAGGTTCTCTGGCAATCTCGACCCTTCAGAGCTGAAATTCGGATAAATAACCAAGATGCGATTCGAGTCAAAACCGTACAAATTGCTGTTGGGAACGGACGCTACTACGGTGGTGGCATGGCAGTCACTCACGATGCGGCGATCGACGATCGCAGGCTAGACTTATACAGTCTGGAATTGCGTCACTGGTGGCAGATGATTCGTTTATTACCCGCAATGCGTCAAGGTAGGCATACAGCTTTACCTGGAGTTCGTACCTTACACGGTCAAAAAATCCGCATTTCGACTAGAAAACCCCGCCCCATTAATACCGATGGAGAAATCACCGCTTACACCCCTGCCGAATTTCGCGTCATTCCCCAAGCCGTAGCAGTTTTAGTACCAGAAGAGGAGCGAGGAGTGAGGAGTAAGGGGTTTTCAGGATAAGAGGACAAGGGAATAGAAGAGAGCTGAGGGGGTGAGGAGATAATGACAAATGTAGAGTTTTTTCTTTCCAACTTACGACTTACGAATTACGAATTACGACTTAGTTAACATGCATTTAAAATTTTCGCAAGATATTAAATCTTTACTAGAAAAACTATCTCAACAACCTTTAACTTTAAGCGATATTTTGGCAGGAACTTCAGAACGAGGGTTTAGCCTTGTTATTGCCTTACTTGTATTACCATTTTTATTTCCTCATCCGCCTGGTTTCACCGGCATACCTGGAACAGCCTGCTTAATTTTATCGTTGCAAATGGCATTAGGTAGGCGATCGCCTTGGTTGCCGAAAAAAGTCGCTCAATTCAAATTTCCTCGTTGGTTCGCTCAGCAATTGTTACAAAATTTGAAAAGGTGTACCAGATTGCTAGAAAGAATCGTTCGTCCTCGCATGTTAAAGATAGCGGGAAATCCTTATATTTGGCAGTTTAACGGTCTTTGCATTGCTTGGTTGGCTGTTTTATTAATGTTACCAATTCCGCTGACCAACTCTTTTCCGACGATTGGCATTTTAGTACTAGCAGTAGCAACGCTAGAAGATGACGGATTATTGATGTGTGTTAGTTACATATATACTATTTTAATTACTTTAGTGTTTGCCTTTTTAATTTATGCTTTCTGGCGAGGTTCTAGTCTATTACCAAGTTTATTTCAATGAAAAAATATAGAGACATTACATGTAACGTCTCTACATTTTTAGAGCGAAATTTTTACTTCAAAATGCAACCTGTCCTTGGAGATAGATTCAAATTCACCTGCGATCCATCGGCAACCGACTCGATTTCTGCACTACCGAATAACAACTTGCTGGGGTGCGATCGCAACTTACTTGTGTCCAAGTTAACTTGTGCCGAGTCAGTACCAGCATTGACAGCTACGACAATTTCTTCTGAGCCTAAAGTTCTCGCAAAAACATAGACCAAACCCTGTGCGTATAACACTTGATAATCTCCCGTACGCAAAGCCGGGAATTCATGGCGTAAGGCGATCAATTGACGGTGGTATTCGAGAATTTCCCGATCCCAAGTGGCTTCGAGGGGAAAACCGCGTCGAGAGTCTGGATCGATCTTGCCTGGTAAACCAACTTCATCACCATAGTAGATGCTGGGAGCGCCAGGAAATGTTAGTAGCAATAGGGTAGCAAGTTCAACACTAGGGCGATCGCCCCCAGCAATAGAGATTAGCCTCGCCGTGTCGTGGCTGGCGAGTAAATTCAACTGCGTTAACTGAATTTCCCAAGGATACAATTGCAGTAATTCTTGCATTTTTGTGGCATATTCAGCCGCAAACAAGGGTGGATAGGGATAGTAGGAACGGTCTTGTACTTGTGTCATATCCACGCGATCGCCAGCCGTAAAAGCGATTGTCGGTGCGGCAAACAAGTAATTCATCACACCGTCAAATTGCGTGCCGTCCAGCCACTCGCGCGAATCTTCCCACACTTCGCCAACAATATAAGCATCGGGGTTGATGGCTTTGACGCGATCGCGAAACTCTTGCCAAAAACCAGGTGTTCTAATTTCAAACGGCACATCTAACCGCCAGCCGTCGATGCCGAATTTCAGCCAATATTCGGCAATCTCCATAATGTATTCTCGCACTTCTGGATGATCGTGATTGAACACGGGTAAAGCGCGATTTCCTGCCCAGCCTTCGTAATTAGCGGGGCGATCGCCATCATAGGGACACAGGGGCCATTTTTCAATCTTGAACCAATCTACCCAAGGAGAGTAGGAACCATTTTCGAGAATGTCGTGAAAAAAGAAAAAGCCCCGACTGGCATGATTGAATACTCCATCCAAAACCACCTTAATATCGCGACTGTGACAGGCTTCTAGCAATTCTTGAAAAGCTTCATCTCCGCCTAACATCGGATCGACTCGATAGTAGTCGTGGGTGTGATAGCGGTGATTGCTAGCAGATTGAAAGATCGGGGTGAAGTAGATGGCGTTAATGCCTAATGTTTGCAAATAATCTAATTGCTCCATCACACCCCAGAGATCGCCACCCTTGTAGCCTTGGAGAGTGGGCATTTCTTCCCATTCTTCCCAAGTAGCGTTCTTTAACAGCCGCTTGCGGGGTTGTTGACTCTTAGCAAAGCGATCGGGAAAAATTTGATAGAAAACAGCGTGTTTTACCCAGTCTGGGGTGGTAATCTCCATAGTCACTTTCTAGCCCTTCATTGACAAGGTACAAATACTCTCCATTCTGCGGCTCTAACCAGGGGGTGAATGTCGCGATCGCTTTTTGACCGTTATCGGTTGTCAATGGTAGTTGGTAGTTGGTAGTTGGTCATCGCTCTCTCCCTCAGCTCCCTCAGCTCCCTCAGCTCCCTCAGCTCCCTGCTCCCGGCTCCCCGCTCCCTAAAGATGGGGAAAACTACGACTAGCGGTAACACCACACCAAATTTTACGATGATTTTGGGGTTTGGGAAGTGCGATCGCTGCTACTCATCTACTCTATGCCTGCCAAAGCCGAGTTGATGCGATCGCCCCAGACTCCCAGGAATTCTTTATTTGTAGTGCTGACAAATTTCTGCCTCTAGATTCTTAACAACTTTTACACCTAGTCCTCTACACTAATTTTGGGAACGAAAGGCAGTCGGGAGGAATTTGTGAAAAAAGTACTAGGAATTATTCTCGGTGGCGGTGCCGGAACTCGTCTTTATCCGCTGACTAAGCTGCGAGCTAAGCCAGCCGTACCATTAGCAGGGAAGTACCGCTTAATCGATATTCCTGTCAGTAATTGTATTAACTCAGAGATCTACAAGATATACGTATTAACACAATTCAACTCGGCTTCACTCAATCGCCACATCGCCCGTGCATACACCTTTTCTGGTTTTACTGAAGGCTTTGTAGAAGTCCTGGCGGCTCAACAAACGCAGTACAGCACTAACTGGTTCCAGGGTACGGCAGATGCAGTGCGTCAGTATCTCTGGTTGATGGAAGAGTGGAACGTGGACGAATATTTGATCTTATCGGGAGATCACCTTTATCGCATGGACTATCGCCAATTTGTCGAGCGTCACCGCGAAACTGGTGCTGATGTGACTCTCTCCGTCATCCCAATCGAACAACGTCGCGCTTCTGACTTTGGCTTGATGAAAATTGACAGTGCGGGACGGGTAATCGACTTTAGCGAAAAACCCAAAGGTGATGCACTGCTGAACATGCAGGTCGATACTACAGTATTGGGGCTAGATCCAGAAGAGGCGAAGCAAAAACCATACATTGCTTCGATGGGAATTTATGTTTTCAAGCGCGATGTCTTAATCAAGTTGCTGAAAGAAGCGCCAGAACAAACTGATTTCGGAAAGGAAATTCTGCCAGCTTGTGCAAAAGAGTACAACATTCAAGCTTACTTATTTAACGATTACTGGGAAGACATCGGAACGATTGAGGCGTTCTACGATGCTAACTTATCGTTAACAAAACAACCCTATCCGGCTTTTAGCTTCTACGAGGAAGAAGCGCCCATTTACACTCGCGCTCGTTACTTGCCTCCTACTAAAATGATGGATTGTCAGGTGACAGAATCAATCGTCGGTGACGGTTGTATTTTGAAAAACTGTCGCGTACATCATTCAGTCTTGGGCGTGCGATCGATCATCCAAGCTGGCTCAATTGTAGAAGATGCGCTACTCATGGGGGCAGATTTCTACGATCCCCATATAGAAGAAAGACAGACAGTCTGTGCAGATGGCGAAATCGAGAACGTTCCCCTGGGAATTGGTGCTAACACCATTATCCGGCGGGCAATTATTGACAAAAATGCCCGGATCGGTTGTGATGTCCGCATCATCAATAAAGACCGGATCGAAGAAGCAGATCGAGAAAGCGAAGGTTTCTATATCCGCAGTGGCATCGTAGTCGTGCTGAAAAACGCCGTGATTTCCGATGGAACTGTGATTTAGTGGTGAGTGGTGAGTGGTGAGTGGAAGCACGATCCCCCAACCCCCGCAAGCTCGGGGGCAGTAGATAAGTCGTACGCGGGTTTACTCTCTACTCCCCGCTCCCTCATTTTGCTCGTTGGTTTACCAGGGAGTGGGAAATCAACGTTGGCACGACAGTTTGTCGTAGCAAACCCAAAACTAAAACTCATCTCGACTGACAAAATTAGAAAAAGCCTATTCGGTGATGAGATAATTCAGGGCGAGTGGATGCTAGTTTGGCGCGAGGTGCAACGACAATTTCACCAAGCTACGATTCAAATCTCTCGCGGCGAGATCGGTGCAGCAATTTACGATGCGACTAATGCCCAACGCAGACATCGGCGAGAAGTTATCGTTTACGCCCGTGCTGCGGGGTTCGAGCAGATTGTAGGACTGTGGGTCGATACTCCTGTATGGTTGTGTCTGGCGCGGAATCGACGACGCGATCGCCAAGTGCCTGAAGAGGTTATATTACGAATGCATCGTCAACTGCGCGATGCTCCACCGAGTTTATCGGAAGGATTAGATTGTTTGCTACGTTCCAGTCGATTGTCGGCTTGCACTTCAGCCGCTTTACCAAATTAGGGTAGTAGGAACGCACAGCCTGCGCTCCCACCGCCTATCTAGCTGCAAAAGGGTCGGAAGCATCTTTCTGCCACTGGCGGACGATTGTATGATTCTTCAATCCAAGTTCTAACTTCATTCTCTGAGTTAAAATCAAACGTTTCGCCTGTTATCGGGTCGTAAAGCTTCCACAACAAACGACCTGTTTTATCTTCGGTTTTCCATACTCGCATTTCTGCATTCTGACTTAAAGCTGTAACGAGCGATCGCCATATCTTTTTCAACCACGATTTGCAAGTTGGTCGATTGTGCTGCGGTTCTGGTTTGTAGTTGTAAATTTGTTCTAGTTTTTGAATGTTTTGGTGATAATTCATTACAATCTCGCCTCCTGAAGGAATCAGGTAATAACTTCGCGTGCGTTCCTTCTGGATATCTCCTTACTTCCGTCTCTCTCAGCATCTAATGAAGAGTGTTTTTTAGAGAGATGAACGATTTGTTTTCTGTATCTATTGTAACTAAATCTTCTTCAAATCGGTCGAAATATCGACTAAATAGTCAGGAAAACTTGACACAATAGCAAATAAGTACGATATTACTCTTCGCATTTTCAGATTTATCTACATTTATTCTGTTTTCAAGAGCAACGTGTATCGATCTACACAGAACAAAATGCGAGAAGTGTATACAGTATTCAAAATTATGTAACTGAGTGAAAATTAATATTCTTATAGCCAAGCTGTTACACGTAGTTGGCGCGATCGCAATTTATATTTATATTTATAACTATGGCAGGCAAACTTACTACTCATGTCTTAGACACAGCTCAAGGTTGTCCCGCTAGACAAATGACAATTGAATTGTGGTCGATTAGCTCAGACGGAAAAAGACAACTATTGAAAACCATTCATACGAATAACGATGGTCGTACAGACGCACCATTATTAGCTGATGAAGAACTGAAAACTGGTGTTTACGAACTCATCTTTTCAGTCGGTGATTATTTTACCAAACATATAGATAACCTACCTCAGCCAGCTTTTCTCGATCGCATACCGCTACAATTCGGAATCGCCGATCCTAATTCTCACTATCACGTTCCCTTACTCGTTTCTCCTTGGTCTTATAGTACGTATCGAGGTAGCTAAGCTTAATTTGGGTCACGCAAAGACAAGGACACTTCCGTGCGGGGGTTCCCCCCGTTGAGGAAAGTGTCCGCGCGAAGGCGCAAAGAATACTTTTCGAGAACGCTTCGCGTATGTGTCTTTGCGTGACAATTCTTTTCTAGGTAACTTGATGATGAAATCTCTGGCAGAACTGAACCAAATGAGCCAAGATGAGTTTGTAAAAACCTTGGGAGCGGTGTTTGAAGATACACCTGCGATCGCTTATCATGCTTGGTACGAGCGACCTTTTCAAAATATAGCTCAGTTACATCAGAAAATGGTAGATGTTGTCAGAACTGCCAGTCAAGACGCACAAATAGAACTCATTCAGGCACATCCTGACTTAGGTAGTAAAGCAAAAATGGCGATGACATCGGTACAAGAACAGGCTGGTGTAGGATTAGACCGTCTTACACCTGAAGAATACGATCGCTTTTTATCTCTAAACCACGCTTATAAAAAGAAGTTTGATTTTCCGTTTATTATTGCTGTTAAAAACCACACAAAAGATAGCATTCTCGACACTTTTGAACAACGGTTGCAGAATTCTAGTGACATAGAAAGAAACCAAGCACTAGCAGAAATATTTCAAATCGCTAAATTTCGTTTAGACGCGATCGTATCACAGTAGGGGCGCACATCTGTGCGCCCCTACCAATGTTTGATTTTTTAAAACTTAAATTGAGCGCGTAAATTCCCTACATAAATATTAGGGTTGTCGCTGAAATTATTCGGATTGGCAATCAAATAAAACGCAGGAACCAGAGCAATATTATCCGTAATTGGATAATAGTAAGTTGCCTCAAACTCATATTGTATGCCGCCATCGCCACCACCAGAAACTAAAAAGTTTCGACCGTCTAAAACAGCAAATGGTCTGAGATATGAAAATGTTAACAGCGCTCCTTCTTTACCTAAATCGGGAAATGCTAACCCTGCTTGAATTGCTTGTACGTCAACTTCTCCATCCGGTCGTCCGGCAGTTGTGGGTTTAATATCAGTGCTGGCATAGGTATAACGTCCAAATAAACCAATGCCTTGAGTTACTAACCAGTCAAAGTTAAAGTTCAAAGTGTCAGCTGTGGCATCTTCAATTGAACCGCCAAACCCATCATCGACAAAACCATAAATCGGTTCGCCAATTGCGCCACCTACTCGTCCGTTTACTGCTTGAATATGGGAACGGTTGTAGAGAAATCTCAAGTTCAGATTTTTGCTAGGAGCAAAGGCTAATTCTGCTGTAATTGTATTAGTTGGTTTAAATAAACCTTGGCTAGGATTACTAGAAGTATTGAACGCAGAACCGGAAAGAAATTCTGTATTCTCGCCTAAATAACCAGTAGTTAACTTAAATTGGTCGTTAATTTCCCAGGCTACGACTGCTCCCGAACCGCGATCGACAGAATTGAGTAAAGTACTACCAATCGAGTTGTAGCTACTTGCTCCGTTTAAATAAAAAGTGAAGCGGTTATTATCAAAATGACGAAACCAGTTAACGCGAGGACCAACTGTAAATTGTAGACTTTTCCCAACAGGAAAACTATAAAATAATTCGCGCACGACGACATTATTATCCGCACCCGTGACACCTTTTTGATCCGTGTAAGGTACGCCAAAGGTATTAAATAAACCAGCGGAAGCAAATGTATTTGCAGGAGAATTCCCATTCCCGGCTACGAGTTGAGTGACGAGGCTATCTTTACCTGTAAATGAAGTATTGAAATTGAGGAAAAGGTAGTCACTGAAGGTAACATTAGGGTCGTCAGTAATCGTCCGGCGTACAGGTCTACCATCGGCTCCCCGCGCCGGAACAAAAACACTGGTTCCCTCTGCCGTTATATCTTCATCAGCAAAAGCTCCAGTCACGTTGAGGAAAATATTAGCAGTGAGTTTTGTCGTCGTGGAAAATTGATTTGCTTCTAATTCTGCTGTTTGTGTTTCCAAAGCATCGACGCGACGGCGCATAGTAGCAATTTCTGCCGCAAATTCTGCTTGCAGAGCTTGCAAAGTGTCTAAGTCCTGTTTGTCTACATCGGCGCTGGCTGTAGCAATCAGCTCGTTAACTCTGTCTAAACAAGCACTCAACCCAGCCGCAAATTCATATCTAGTTAAAGCGCGATTACCGCGATAAGTTCCATCGGGATAGCCAGCAATGCAACCGTATCTTTCTACTAAAGATTGTAATGCTTGAAATGCCCAATCTGTAGGCTGTACGTCTGAAAGCTGAGATACAGATGTGACTTGTGCCATTGTATCTGTATCGGTCTGAGATAATTCTAAATTATTCTCATTTGCCTCTACTGGTAGCACGCCAATTGAAAGACCTACTACTAATAAATTCACCCATAATGAAATTTTAGCTGTCGCTTTGACTTGACAAACACAAGCTGAATTCATAACTCCTCACACACACAAACTTAGCAATGACAGATAGTATCCTGTCTTGCTATGACCACAATTAAAATTGAAAAAAAATAGCTTGAGAGTGGCGATCGCACTCTAGAATTAGACTCGCTCCAATGCCTAGTACACATCCTTACTTTTAGCTTTCAAGACCTTATCGGGTTGTAAGCATACTGTATACGCTAGTGGAACTTGAGTGAAAAAATTGTAATTCCAACTACAAAAAAGTCTAGATCGCAGTACGAACTTTCAATCTAGACGCAATTGTTATTCCAGAATTGCTAACTCAAAAAATTTCATTTGGCAGACACTTGCAGATGTTAATTCATCAGCAGCCAAAGTTTTTGCAGCGAACTGGTGGAATTATCTGGTTGCTCGAATTCCTTGTTAGCCCAGCACCGTTCAATATACTCTACTTGTTGTTCGCGATCGACTAATTCATCGACAAGTAAGGAAATCAGTACTCGCCAAGCAAAGTCCAATCCAAACTTAAATGTAGAAGCTTTACCATCTGGATTAGGAATTCGGCTAGGAATGAGTTCTAATTGTTGGTAGTTTTCCCACTGAGAGTTGCTTGTTTGGCTGAGAGTTTTCACAATCGTCCTCCTCAATTAAAGTCATTGCAGGAGGCACTTCTAAACCTGTCACCACAACGCTTGACAATTACCCAAGTTACAGTTGTCCGGTCTGTAAGCGTATGTCCGAATCTTTTTCCGTGCCTTAAGATACATTTTTATTATATAACATGATGAACTCTTATTACATATCTGTTTTTAGAAACATTTTTGCTCTGTCGGCTCTCTGCTCAAAGAGAGAGCAGAGATAAAAGCTGTATTCAGCTAGCTCAAAACCATTCTGGGAAAGAATTTTAGTCAAAAATGCTAGTTTGAAATATGGCACGATTTTCTACTCTTCCAACTAGCTAATGCTCAACTCAGCTGTTTTTCTCAAATGGCAATATTATTTGAGCAGTTGTCCAAATAATCAACCGTATTCATCACGCTTCGATCGCACCACTTAATATTTCAGATCCGCAACAGGCTTGTGTTGTTAGAAGATTTAGTATACTGTATACCATATCTATCGAGTTTAGGTTTAGACGGCAATGCTCGATGCCTGCAATTTCCTGACTACGCGACAATTCTAGAAGTAATTTAACAAATTTTAGACAGCGACCAATCGACAACGAGCGTTTTTTGGAATCGATATTTTGTATCTCAAAATACAGAATATTGAAGTTGGAGATAATTTGTATTTTCGATTGCTAAATATTTCGAGTTAGCAAGTCAAGAGAGGAAAGAAAAACCATAGTAAATTGTATTAAATGATGCAAAACAATCTCAACCCTCTGAGATTTAATGACAATTTAGTAGTAAAAATCAACTGAACTCCAGCAGGCGATTGTTGGGAAATTAAGAGGCGATCGCTCTTGCATGACAATAATGAAAATAGTTTTATAAACCTCACAAATAAGCGCTGAATTTGAGGAATTCTAATGACAAAAATAAGTGTTGAATCGACTTCGCCAACTAAGGAGCGCAACGCCGTAACCCCTGTTAACAAGCTAATCTATGGACTGAACGATAAGCCTCCATTTGTGGAAGCAGTGCTAGCAGCTATGCAGCATGTCTTAGCAATCTTTGTCGGTATTATTACGCCCCCACTGTTGATTGCTAACGCTTTGAAGCTGAACCCAACTGACACTAGCTACGTTGTCAGTATGTCACTGTTTATTTCGGGAGTCTCGACATTTATTCAAGCAAAAAGAATTGGACCTATTGGTTCGGGATTGCTCAGCATTCAGGGAACTAGCTTCTCTTTTTTAGTGCCAATTATCTCCGCAGGAACAGCAGTAGTCGCAGCCGGAGGAACGCCAGAAAGAGCGCTGAGCTTAATTTTTGGCTTGTGTTTTTTTGGAGCATTTATTGAGATTTTCTTGAGCCGCTTCTTACACCTAGTCAGAAAAATTATTTCCCCTCTCGTCACGGGTACAATCGTTTGCGTTATCGGTTTAACCCTGATCAAAACCGGAATTATCAGTATGGGTGGAGGGGTAGTAGCGCAAAAGAACGGAACCTTCGGTAGTCTGCAAAATATAGGTGTTGCTGCATTGGTGCTGCTAACCATCATCTTGCTAAACGTGAGCCAGAAACCAATGCTGAGGATGGCTTCAGTCGTCATTGGACTGTTAGTCGGTTACGCTGCGGCTAGCGTGTTAGGCATGGTTAACTTTAGCGGTTTGGGAAATTTGCCGTTAATCGCCTTGCCAATTCCATTCCGTTACGGACTGAGCTTTGACTTTGCTGCTTTCGTGCCGTTCATTCTGCTCTATATCATCACCACAGTAGAATCAATTGGCGACCTCACAGCCACATCAGCGGTATCTGGAGAGCCAATTAAAGGGGCGACTTACATGCGGCGCATCAAAGGAGGAATTTTAGGAGATGGTGTAAATTCTCTGATTGCGGCATTATTCAATACATTCCCCAACACGACATTCAGTCAGAATAATGGCGTGATTCAAATTACGGGTGTGGGCAGTCGGTATATTGGCTACTACATTGCGGCAATTCTTGCCCTTTTAGGTCTATTTCCAATTGTCGGTGGTATCTTTCAAACTCTACCGCAAGCTGTTTTGGGTGGTTCCACAATTATCATGTTCGGCTCAATTGTAGTTGCAGGAATTAACATTCTTTCGTCAGTAGAACTCGATCGCCGTGCGATGGTAATTGTCGGTACATCCTTGGCAATGGGGTTAGGGGTGACTTATACGCCGGAAATTGTTGATGCATTACCACTAGCAATTAAAAACGTTCTCTCTTCTGGAATTTCTGCTGGTGGACTGACGGCTATCTTATTAAATTGGTTGTTACCATATGACCAAAAAGCAGGAGCTACCGAGCAGGACGATACTAATGCTGACGAACTTGCAGAGTTAGAAGCATGAGCAAAATTCAAAAGTTAAAATTCAAAATTCAAAATTCAAAATTTTGAATTGTTTTGGTCGCTGAGTAGGGACAAGTTACGTAGAGGCAAGTTACGTAGAGGCAAGTTACGTAGAGGCAAGTTACATAGGGGCAAGTTACGCAGGGGCAAAGTTACAATGTATAACCTCAAGGTTGTCATCATCGGTGCGGGAATTGGCGGTTTAACCGCAGGTATCGCTCTGCGTCAGGCAGGGTATGAAGTTGAGATTTATGACAGAGTAAAAGAACTGCGTCCGGCGGGTGCGGGGATTTCATTGTGGTCGAATGGTGTAAAAGTCCTCAACCGCCTGGGGTTAGGGGAAAAGATGGCAGCGATCGGCGGCTTGATGGATCGGATGCAGTATCTTACCCTCAAGGGGGATGTATTAAACGATATCGATCTGCGTCCCTTAGTTGAGGAAGTCGGGCAGCGTCCCTATCCAGTCGCCCGTACTGACTTGCAACAAATGCTCTTGGAGGCTTATCCCGGCGAAGTCAAGCTAGAACATAAATGTATTGCAGTCGAACAAGATGAGAATAGCGTTACGGCAATTTTTGAGAACGGACATCGTACTACAGGCGATCTACTTATAGCAGCAGATGGAGTGCGATCGCTTCTGCGCACGTATGTCTTGGGACAAGAAGTGCAACCGAAGTACGGTCATTACGTGAACTGGAACGGTTTAGTTCCCGCTAGTGAAGATTTAGCCGCAAAAAATTCTTGGGTAATTTTTGTTGGCGAACACAAACGGGCTTCAATGATGCCAGTATCAGGCGATCGCTTCTACTTCTTTTTTGATGTTCCCTTGCCTAAAGGTACTGTTTCCAGTCCCGAACATTACCGCGCCGAATTGACAGAACATTTTCAAGGCTGGGCGCAACCCGTCCAAAATTTAATTCAGCGTCTCGATCCATACAAAACAAATCGTTTAGAAATTCACGACGTGGGACCAATTGACCGAATGGTGCGCGGTAGAGTTGCTTTACTCGGAGATGCCGCACACGCTACTTGTCCAGATTTGGGACAGGGTGGTTGTCAAGCAATGGAAGATGGGTTGGTGTTAACTCAATACCTGCTCACAACAAATATTAGTATGGAATATGCCTTAAAACGCTACGAAGCAGACCGGAAAGAACGGACTAGCGCAGTAGTTGAAAAAGCCCGCAAACGCGCCGAAATGATTCACGGTAAAGAGCCAGAAATTACCCAAAAATGGTATCAGCAACTTGCCGAAGAAGAACCAGCAGATGTCAGAGGCGCGATCGCTAAAGTGATTTTAGCTGGACCATTGCGTTAAGTCGTAAATCGTAAGTCGTAAATCAGAAATCTCTTATCTCTTACGACTCACCACTTACTACTCCCTGATAACTGATAACTGATAACTGATAGCTAAATAATGGAATCACAAACGATTGTAGAAGACCAGCAGTTAGAAGCAACACAACCTGAAGTTGCTGCGGAATTGATTTACGGCTTAAACGATCGCCCACCTGTCGGTGAAGCAGTTTTTGTAGCTTTACAACACGTACTGGCTGCCTTTGTCGGCATTATTACACCACCACTGATTATTTCTACTACCTTGGGTCTGTCTCCGACCGAAACAAGTTACATCATCAGTATGTCGCTGTTTGTTTCCGGTATTGCTACCTTTCTTCAGGTAAAAAGGTTCGGTCCAGTTGGTTCGGGATTGCTGAGTTTGCAAGGAACGAGTTTCGCTTTTTTAGGTTCGATTGTTGGCATTGGTACGGCAGTAGTACAAGCAGGCGGAACACCACAAGCAGCGCTAGCACGAATTTTTGGAGTCTGCTTTTTTGGCGCATTCGTGCAAATTATCTTCAGCCGTTTTTTGCATCTAGCTCAGAAAATTATTTCGCCAATCGTCTCCGGTACGGTAGTGATGATTATCGGTCTGAGTCTGATCAAAGCTGGAATTATTAGCATGGCGGGAGGTTTGGCAGCACAAAAGAATGGTACGTTTGGCAGCGTGCAGAATCTCGCATTATCGGGATTGGTACTTGCTGTGATTGTCTTCTTCAGTGTCAGTAGCAATCGCTATTTAAGAATGGGGGCGATCGCAATTGGTTTGGCAGTAGGCTATATTATCTCAATCTTTTTAGGACTAGTAGATTTCAGTATTTTTGGTAAGTTGCCTTTGCTTAGCGTGCCGATACCCTTGCGCTACGGTATGAGTTTTGATTTTGCTTCTTTCATTCCTTTCATATTTCTCTACATCCTCACTTCAATTGAAACAATTGGTGACTTGACTGCTACTTCGGCAATTACCAAACAACCCGTTTCAGGTAGTTTGTATATGCGGCGGATCAAAGGCGGAATTTTGGGAGATGGAATTAATTGCGTAACTGCGGCAGTATTTAATACTTTTCCCGTGACCACATTTAGTCAGAATAATGGCGTGATTCAAATGACTGGGGTAGGTAGCCGTTATGTCGGCTTCTTCATTGCCGGAATTCTCGCTGTACTAGGCTTATTGCCAATTGTTGGCGGCTTGTTTCAATCGCTACCTCAGCCTGTTTTGGGCGGTGCTACCGTGGTGATGTTTGGCGCGATCGCGGTAGCGGGAATGGATATTATTACTTCTGTAAAATTGGATCGCCGCGCTCTGATAATTGTTGCTGTTTCTCTCGTCTTAGGTTTGGGTGTGGTTTACGTACCAGAAATTTTCGACGATAAGCCTGCTTTAGTGAAAAACATTTTCTCTTCTGCTACTTCCACCGGGGGACTGACAGCATTGTTACTCAACTGGCTACTACCGCAGAAAGTCAATACTCAAGAGTAGAGGACATCAAAACAGCTTGCAACCTTGGCATCAAAGCAGCTATTTTGACTTTTAACTTTTAACTTTTGACTTGCTGATGCTTGGTTATGCTGAGAACGCTTTTCCGTACAATTGCACTCGCTGCTGTGCTGCTTTCTAATACCAGGGCGATCGCATCTCCTGAGTTAACTATTGCAAGTTTAACTCCAGCGCGCGAAGAAACTCGCATTGGCTTACCGAATGGGTTTCAATACCCAAACGGGATTGCTCGCGCCAGCAATGGGACGCTATACGTGGGTTCAGTCACGAGCGGCAAAATTCTCCAAGTTCGACCAAATGGTAGAATTGAAACTCTCTTCCCTGGAAGTCATGAAATATTTGCCGCTAATAGTCTGCGGCTCGACGAGCAACGCGGTATTTTGTGGGGAGCATCATCAGACTTTTTAGGCGTGCGCGGTGCTGATGGCAAAGTCACTCGCCGTCCCCATCGGATCTTTGCACTCGATATTCGTACTGGTAAAGTGTTGCGGGTGATTTTGATGCCAGATGGCGGTTTCGGTAATGATATGGCGATCGACCCCACGGGTGGAGTTTACCTCACCGATAGCAATCGTCCTCGCATTCACTATCTTGCGCCTGGAGCTAAGCAACTTCAGGTTTGGGCTGAAGATGAGCGATTGCGCTCTCAGCCAATCGGTTTAGCTGGCATTGCTAGAGCAACTAATGGCATCGTAGTTGTGGGGCTGTTTTCCGGTGGCAGACTCTTCAAAGTGACTCCATCACCACAAGGAAAACCGCAAGTAGCAGCAATTTCGCTGCAACGCTCGATTGAAAACCCTGATGGCATGGTATTTGCTCCAGACGGTTCGCTCTTAGTCTTAGAAGGTGCGATCGCCAGTGGTAACGGTCGCCTGCTCCGCATTCGTGACATTCTTGCACCTGCATCGAAACCGAAAGCGATCGAAGTTTTGGCGGACAAAATGGAATCGCCCGTGAATTTAACTGTAGCAGGTCGGCAAATTTGGGTGACAGAATCGCGTATTCGCCATCGTCTCATCCCAGGAAAAGAAGCTGCCGTTCCCGATCGCTTTTTCATCCGCCATTTTACGTTACCGTCTTCTAAGACCACCAAGACTTCTTGGTTAAGATTCGATCCCCCCTAACCCCCCTTTTTAAGGGGGGAATAAAGCCCCCTTAAAAAGGGGGTTGGGGGATCGAGAACTATGCATCCCAACCGAGAAGAATTGCTTCTAAGACAGAATGACGAGGAGAACAACATGGCAACATATTTAATCACGGGGGCAAATCGCGGGATTGGGTACGAATACTGCCGTCAACTCCAAGCGCGAGGGGAAAACGTCATTGCGGTTTGTCGTAATGTGTCGGATGAATTAAAAGAATTAGGCGTACAAATCGAAGCTGGTATCGATATTACCTCAGATGCATCTGTCACCCAACTACGCGATCGCCTGCAACAAATGCCGATTGATGTGTTAATTAACAATGCGGCGATCGTAGAACGCATCACATTAGAAAACCTGGACTTTGACAGTATCCGAAGACAATTTGAAGTAAACGCCCTCGGTGCTTTGCGTGTGACGCATACACTACTACCTCATCTCAAAGCGGGTTCTAAAGTCGTGATGATGACTAGCCGCATGGGTTCGATCGGCGATAATACTTCTGGCGGTTCCTACGGCTACCGGATGTCTAAAACTGCATTATCGATGGCGGGTAAATCTCTAGCGCACGATCTCAAACCGATGGGAATTGCCGTGGCGATTCTCCATCCAGGGTTAGTCCAAACCCGCATGACAAACTTTAGTGCCTCTGGCATTACCCCGGAAGTCTCAGTGCAAGGATTGCTAGCCCGAATTAATGAATTGTCATTAGATAATACGGGGACTTTTTGGCACAGCAATGGCGAAGTTTTGCCTTGGTAAGCAAGTCAAAAGTTAAAAGTCAAAAGTCAAAAAGGGAAAGTATATCTCTGGGAAGACTCTTGATTACTGCCTGTATGCAATGCGAATTAGATATATTGCCGATCCAATTCCAAAAACGTGTGCAATAAAACATTCGTTCCTTCAGCACACTGTTCTGGCGAAGTAAACTCCGTTTCAGCATGACTGACACCCGCTTTACTCGGCACAAAAATCATCCCCATATCGGTGAAAGTGGCGAGTTCTTGCGCGTCGTGGCTGGCGCGACTGGGTAGATGGGTGTAACTCAATCTCAAATCTTCGCACACTTGCGCGATCGCTTGTTGGATCTGCGGTTTTGCTAAAGCTGGCTCGTTTCGCAAACGGGGTTGTAAATCGATATAAGTCTGAGTTTCAACGGCGATCGTTTCTATCTCTGCATTCAACTCTGCCATTAAATTATCGAGATGCTGGCTGGATAAATCCCGAATATCTAAGCTCATCTTTACTAACCCAGGAATGACATTTGCCGCATTGGGTAAAACTTCCATCCAGCCTACGGTTGCTACCTGTTGCCCGCCTGGGGTATGCGCAATTTTATTCACTGCCAGTACAACTCTTGAGGCAGCTACCAAGGCATCTTGCCGCATTTGCATTGGTGTAGAACCCGCGTGGCTGGAACTACCTTTAACGGTAATAATATAGCGTCTTTGCCCGACAATTCCTTCTACAACACCGATCTGCTTGCCAAGACATTCTAAAACGGGACCTTGCTCGACGTGCAACTCGATAAAAGCTGCTATGTCTGCGGCGGTGCGACGTGCTTCTGTCAGTCGGTTCCAATCGCCGCCAACCCGCGTCAAACAAGTTTGAATGTCGATGCCATCAACACGGGGATATGTCGCCGGATCGAGAATGACTCTACCGGACATTGCTTTACTGCCAATCATCGTCCCCTCTTCATCAGTGAAGACAATGACTTCTAGAGAGCGATTCAGTTGAATTTGCTGTTCTTGCAGGACTCTTACCACTTCCAATCCTGCCAAGACTCCAAACGCACCATCATAACGTCCGCCATTCGGTACGGTATCGATGTGGGAACCCGTTGCTAAAGCTGCTGCATCGGGATATTTGCCTGGATATCTACCGATAATATTGCCAGCCGGATCGATCTTCACGCTCATCCCTGCGGCTTGCATCCATTGTTGCACCCGATCGCGAGCTTGCATATCTGTGGCACTGTAGGCAATCCGCCGCACTCCTCCACCAGGCAAAGCGCCAATTTGCGCTAACTGTTCGATGCTTTGGATGAGGCGATCGCTGTTTATCGACAGTTGGGATAAAGTATCTACCATTTGGCAATATCTCAGATTAGAATATTTATTCCCAGACATTTTTGTATACAGTATACTCTGTTTTTTGCCCTGAGATTGTTAATTCAGGTACAAAAGGTTTGATAGCGTTTTTCAATTGGATAAAACACACGAGTAGAGGCGCACAGCTGTGCGCCCCTACAAATGTCACACACGCAATCGAGAATTGCGATCGAGCAGCGAGCGGACGCTGACAATCGATCGCCGAGCGTTAATCACTAAAAATAAACTTTTATCAAGAAATCCGAAATTCTTGTAACTTTAGTTGTTTTGTCATTTAATTTTCCCTAGCTGGAGTACAACGTCATAAGAAAAATCAAAGATTGCTAAAGAAAAGCGAATTCCGCTAAAGATGACATGGATAAGATGAGATGGGAGTAAATTTAGTATGCAGCTAATGTGGGGAATTTTTACCTATACAGCGCTAATCAAAAATTAGTAGGGAAGTCAATTGAGTAAAGAATAAAGACTTTTTACCTTTTACCGCGAGATCGGCTAGATCGAGATTAGTATTAGTATTCGCAAGGACAATTATGAGCAACCCTAGTCGAACACAAATTATGTTATGCGTTTTCCAGCTAGGGCTGTAAATTTATATATCTATATATTGATATGGCACCAGAGTTTCAATTAAACAGCATCATTCCCACTCAAGAAATTCCGTCTCTGTTGAGTCGCTATCAATTGTTACCGCAGTTGATGCGGGGAATCGTTATCGATCGCGCGATCGCTCCTTATTTTTGTACCGAAGCCGAACGCCAACAAGCAATCGAGCAGTTTGAGAGACAGTATCACATAAACGATCCAGAGTCAAGAGAAGCTTGGTTAAAAAGAGCTGGCATGAGTGAGGCACAGATGGCAGAAGTCGCCGTGCGATCGCTCCTGATTGAGAAGTTCAAACAAGATACTTGGGGTGCAAAGGTCGAGTCCTATTTTATGAGTCGCAAAGCAGCTTTCGACCAAGCTATTTTTTCCTTACTGCGGACAACAGACGGTTTGCTGGCACAAGAAATTTACTTTCGCATCCTCGAAGGGGAGCAAACCTTTGCTGAAATGGCACAACAATACTCTAAAGGATCGGAGGCAAATACAGCCGGAGTCATCGGACCCGTGCCACTCAGTCAACTCAATCCAACTCTTGCCAAAATTCTTTCCATCGGTCAACCAGGGCAGCTTTGGCGACCGACTCGGATCGAAAACTGGTTTACGATCGTCCGGTTGGAAAAGTTGCTACCAGCTCAATTAGACGCAAATATGCGGCAGCGTTTGCTCAACGAAATGTTTGAAACCTGGCTGAACGAACAAATTCAGCAGCTCGAACCATTGCAATTTTCTTGGTCTTAGCATTTGCCCGTAGCCAAGTCAGACCCCGCACAGGATCGAGCCGATCGCTCTGCAAATTCTGATTTTGGCATATTTTGACTTTTAACTTTTGAATTCGTCATGACAGCTACTATTTCTAGCTCTCAATTTCAGGCATTTCTCGCTCAAACCAATTTATTCCATCCGCTGCCAGCAACGACTCTACAGGAATTAGCAACGAAATGTCAATTGTGGCGCTATCGGATCGGGCAACCGCTACTCGTGCGGGAAAAAATGCCGACGCAGGTGTTAGTGATCTACCAGGGTACTGCTAGATTAATCGGCTACGATCGCCGCCAGCAAAGCCCGGTAAGTTTGGGTTTAGTCGAACCAAAAACCGTCTTGGGGTGGGCGAGTTTGATTCGCAATACTCCCTGTGAAACCGCGATCGCCTCTACAGAAGTTGTTTGTATCGCGATTCCCGCCGCCGACTTTTTAGCAAGTCTAGAAGCCGAACCGACTTTTGCCCAACACGTCAAAGCGCAATTTTCTCCATGTGAATTGTGCGAACTCCTGAGTGTAGAACTCCAACGTCGCGCCGACAGTGCCACAAAACTGAAAGACTTGGTATTTCAACTGAGTCAATCTGTTCAGGTGGTGAATTTATTCGCAGGACAAGCAGATGGGACGCAATTAAAGAGCGATCGCACTTGGCTGATTAGTAGTGGTGAAGAGGCGATCGTCGGCAGCCGTTTCGAGCTGAACGGTTCAGCCCCCACAATTACAGAGCCAGGTGTGCGGCTGCTGGGCGTGAAATTACCCCAGGAAGTCGAACGAACTATGCCCGTCGTACTTGCTCCTACCGATCTAGAAGTTCCCTACGCCCCTGAACAACCCCCAGTAGCCCCAGCAACCAACACCAAACCTGTAAAATATCCCTTTGTGCGCGGACAGGGAGAAATTGGCGCAGCAATGGCTTGCTTCCAAATGTTGTGTCAGTATTTGGGCGTATCGTGGCGACGGGACACGGTGCGACGGGTATTGGAAAATCAGCAGAAATCTCTCGGAACAATTTCTTTGCAAAGCTGCGGCGCGATCGCCGAAATGTTAGGCATGAGCGCCCAATTAATTCAAGTCCCCAGTAAAGCGATCGCGCGTCTCAAGACTCCTGCTTTAATTCGCTACCACGATAGTTTGGCAATTCTCTACGCTTGCGACGACAAAGAACTGACACTTGCCGTTCCCGAAATCGGGATTCACCGTCAAACTCCTGCTGATTTTGCTCGCGCTTGGGGCGAGGGAGGACAAGTGTTGCTCCTGCAAGCACGTCCGGGGGAAAAGACGGAAAGATTTAGCCTGCGCTGGTTTTTACCTGCGATCGCCCACCATCGCGGTGTATTGATCGAAGTTTTGATCGCATCATTTTTCGTGCAGCTATTTGGTTTAGCCAATCCCCTCGTTACCCAAGTCATCATCGACCAAGTTTTGGTTAACGGCGCTTTGGATACATTAAACGTCCTGGGCATTCTGTTGCTAGGGGTAGCGCTATTTGAAGCCTTACTCACGGGAGTCAGAACTTATTTATTTGTCGATACTACGAACCGCATCGACATTGCTTTAGGCTCGGAAGTGATCGATCGCCTGCTACGGCTACCGTTAAGTTATTTCGATCGCCGCCGCGTCGGGGAATTAGCTTCTCGGATCAACGAGTTAGAAAATATTCGGCAATTCCTCACGGGTACTGCTCTGACAGTGGTATTAGATGCCGTGTTCTCGGTGATTTACATCGCCGTGATGCTCTTTTACAGTTGGATACTGACACTCGTAGCCCTGGCAACAGTTCCGATCTTTGCCATATTGACAATTTTCGTCGCGCCGATCGTCCGCAAGCAACTGCGGGTGAAAGCAGAACGCTACGCCGATACCCAATCCTATTTAGTAGAAGTTGTTTCGGGAATTCAAACAGTCAAAGCGCAAAACATCGAACTCAAATCGCGCTGGCACTGGTACGAACGCTACGCCCGTTACATCAGCGCTGGGTTTAATACCGTGGTGACTTCGACTACGGCAAGTTCGGTGAGCGGATTTTTCAATAAGTTTTCCGGGCTATTATTACTGTGGGTTGGGGCATATCTGGTGATTGCCCAACAATTAACCCTGGGACAATTAATCGCCTTTCGGATCATTTCTAGCTACACCACCAGTCCTTTGTTGCGGTTGATCCAACTGTGGCAAAACTTCCAAGAAACTGCTTTATCAATCGAGCGTTTAGGTGATATTCTCGACGCACACCCAGAAGTAGACGAGGCAAACCGGGCGCAACTGCCAATGCCAGAAATTGAAGGGGCAGTCAAATTTGATGGCGTGTCTTTCCGCTTTGGCAACAGCGGTGTGTTTCAACTGACTAATGTAAATCTAGAATTTCCCGCAGGTACGTTTGTCGGGATTGTCGGGCAGAGTGGTTCGGGTAAGAGTACGCTGACGAAGTTGTTACCGCGTCTGTACGAACCGACGACAGGGACGATTCAAATTGATAATTACGACATTAGCAAAGTTGAGTTGTATTCCCTGCGGCGACAAATCGGCATGGTGTTGCAGGACACTTTGTTATTCAACGGCACGGTGCAGGAAAATATTGCCCTGACGAATCCAGAAGCGAGTCCAGAACAAATTATTGCCGCTGCTAAAATTGCCGTCGCCCACGACTTTATCATGTCTCTACCCAACGGTTACAACACCAACGTTGGGGAACGGGGTTCGGCGCTGTCGGGGGGACAAAGACAACGGATTGCGATCGCCCGCACGGTATTGCAGAACCCCAAACTGCTGATTTTAGACGAAGCCACCAGCGCTCTCGATTACGATTCGGAACGGCAGGTTTGTCAGAATTTGGCAGAAGCATTTCACTCGCGCACCGTATTTTTCATTACCCACCGCCTCGCCACGGTAAAAAACGCCGATGCGATCTTGGTAATGGATAAAGGGCTGGTGGTAGAACAAGGCACTCACCAACAATTAATGGCACTCAAGGGGCGTTATTTCTGCCTCTATCAACAACAGGAGTCACAACTGTGAATTCCCTTGTAGAGGCGCACAGCTGTGCGCCCCTACAGATACCTAAATTATCTAGAACAGGAGTCGCAACTGTGAATACCGAACCGCTAGCAAAATCTGAAGAACAATTTCTGAATTCATCGGTAGTATTAAACCGTCCTGCTTTGTGGTCGCATTTGTTTATTTGGTTGATTGTCGGTGCGACAACTTCGGCGATCGCCTGGGCGACATTTGCTAAACTCGATCAAACTGTAGTCGCAACGGGTAAATTAGAGCCGCTAGGGGCAGTTAAAGAAATTCAAGCTCCCACTGGGGGAGTGGTACGAGAAATTCACGTTCAAGACGGTCAGAGCGTGAAAAAAGATCAGCTTTTAGTCACTTTAGACCCGACTTCACCTCAAGCTGACTTAGATTCTCTCACAAAAGTTCGCTCTAGTTTAGTGCAAGAAAATCAGTTGTACGACCAGGCGATTAATAGTAGTAAACCTGTGGTTTCTGGAAGTGCCGATTTAGTTTCTCTGTTGAAATTACGCGCCGATTTGATGTCGGAAAATCGCTATTTTCAAAATGTTCTCAAGGGGGGTAATATTACTTCTGGAGAAACGACAGATTTTGCAAATAATCAAAGTCAATTATTGACAGCCAGCCAAAATGAAATTCAATCGAGAGTTCAGGCAGCGCGAAAGCAAGTTCAAGAATTAGAAAAACAGCGATCGCAAACTACAAAAGAGCTAGCAACGGCAAAGCAAATTCTCAAGGTCAACAATCAAATTTTAAAGCGGATTACTCCCTTAGCAACCGGAGAAGGGGCAATTTCTCAAATTCAATACGAGCGCCAACAACAAGAAGTTATTACCAAACAAGGAGAGGTCGATCGCTTAACAGCCGAACAACAAAAGTTGGCAATTTCTATCGATCGAGCTAAGGAAGAATTACAGAATACAATTGCCGCATCAGCGAAAGAAGTTCATAGTAAAATTGCTGAGAATCACAAAAAAATAGCGGAAATTGATAGTCAATTAAGCCAGAAGCGATTGGAAAATAAGACAAAGTTAGCAGAAATTGACGCGCAAATTAGTAAAGCCGTACAATCTGTCAAATATCAGCAACTCAAATCTCCAGTAAATGGAACTGTATTTGACTTGCAACCCCGTGCTGCGGGTTTTGTGATAGGTGATACGAAACCGATTTTAAAGATCGTTCCCAACGATAATTTGGTTGCTTCGGTATATCTGACAAATCGAGATATTGGCTTCGTGCGCGAGGGAATGAAAGTAGACGTGCGCGTCGATTCTTTTCCCTCAACAGAATTCGGTACACTCAAAGGAAAAATTATTTGGGTTGGTTCCGATGCTTTAGCACCAACTCAAGAGCGACAATACTACGCTTTTCCTGCCAAAATTCAATTAGAATCGCAAAATTTATCGGTGAATGGCAGACCAATTTCCTTACAATCTGGGATGGGAGTCAATGCTGGGATTATTATCCGCAAGCGATCGGTTATGAGTATTTTGACCGATCTATTTGACAAGCAAATCAGAAGCGTCGAGTCAATTAGGTAGTTGGGGTTAAATAATTAATCATCAAATATGGAGGTTAGCGGACTCGAACCGCTGACATCCTGCTTGCAAAGCAGGCGCTCTACCAACTGAGCTAAACCCCCGCGAGTCATGAGTTTGCTGTCGTTTTTTCGACAACTTTGTTATTATAGCTACTCTAAAACAATATGGTCAAGAGCTAAACGAGCAAAATCACCAAAAATATTCCAGAAATTTCTACCAGTTCCAAGCCATGACTCAGGTTGTTGCCACGTTTTACAAGTTTGTCAGCTTACCAGACTGCGCCGAAATACGCGAACCGCTATTGTCTTACTGCCTGTCTCAAGGGGTGAAAGGGACGATTCTACTCGCAGAGGAGGGAATTAATGGCACAATTGCCGCTGCTTCCCGAACGGTAATTGATTCCCTATTTGCTTTTCTTGGCTCCGATCCGCGTTTTGCAGATTTAGAGTATAAGTTATCTCATGCGGAAGCACCTCCATTCGAGCGAATGAAGGTGAAGTTGAAGCGGGAAATTGTCACCATTGGAATACCAGAAGCAGATCCGAGTCAGCAAGTCGGTACTTATGTCAATCCTCAAGACTGGAACGCAATTATTAGCGATCCTGAAGTCGTTGTGATTGACACCCGCAATGATTATGAAGTAAAAATTGGGAGTTTCCAAAGAGCGCAAAATCCCCAAACCCAGTCTTTTCGCCAATTTCCTGAATACGTGCGTCAACATCTCAATCCCGACAAACATAAAAAGGTAGCAATGTTTTGTACGGGAGGAATTCGCTGTGAAAAAGCTTCATCTTTCATGCTGTCTCAAGGATTTCAGGAAGTTTATCACCTCAAAGGTGGAATTTTGAAATATTTAGAGGAAGTTCCATCTGAAGAAAGTTTGTGGCAAGGAGAGTGTTTTGTATTTGACGAACGGGTAGCCGTGCAACAAGGTTTAGCGCCAGGCAATTATGAAATGTGTCGTAGTTGCGGACACCCAATTTCGGAATTAGATAAACAATCCGAAAAGTACGAAGAGGGAATTTCTTGTCCTGATTGCTTTGATACGCTTACCGAGGAGAAAAGAAGCCGCCAGCAAGAAAAATTAAAACAGGGAGTCGGGAGTCGGGAGTCGGAGAAGAAGGGACAAGGGGGACAAGAGAGATAAGGAAGCAATTAGCAATTAGCATTCATTACCTTTCTTGCCAAAGTTAAACCGTCTCCAATTGGTACAAGGCTGAGAGTAATCCGCCGATCTTGATGAAGTTTTTGATTTAAGGTGCGTAATTTCTTAGTGCGATTATCCTGAATTTGTGGATCGGCAACTCGTCCCGACCATAACACGTTATCAATTGCAATTAATCCGCCTGGACGTATCAGCTGAAGTGCTTGTTCGTAGTAAATCTCGTAATTACTCTTGTCTGCATCAATTAAAGCAAAATCAAATGTTTCAGTTCCACCTGTTTCTATGAGATGGTGAAGAGTTTCCTTGGCTGGTGCAACGTGCAAGTCAATTTTATTTGCTACGCCTGCCTGTTGCCACCAGTGACGCGCGATCGCAGCATATTCTTCACTTTTTTCACAAGATACTACTATACCATCAATGGGTAATGTTAATGCCATTAATAAAGAACTATAGCCCATAAATACACCAATATCTAAAGTTTTTTTTGCTCCGATTAATTGCAACAATAAGGCAATAAATTGACCCTGTTCCGGGGCAATTTGCATTTTACCTAATGGATGACGAGCAGTTTCTTGACGTAGTTGCATCAAAATTTCTGGTTCTCGCAAGGAAACAGATAATAAGTAATTGTATAAATGTGGTTCCAATCCAAGAGTTTGCCAAGTCATTGTAGAGTGAGGAGTGAGTAGTAGACCTCCTGCATGAACCTACGAAATGTAGGTTTGAGAGATCTAGCAAAAAATGGCTGCTCGAATGTACGCCCCTATATCTGGTAGAGGACCTACACCGATTTTTAGGCAGCCCGACGAGAGCTACGAGGTGAAGCACGATCGCGATACAAGTCAGTTAACCATACGTAAATGGTAACGTTCGTGCGGTTAAAAAGCTTTGCTCAGTTACCTGACTCCATTGCATCAGGACTTGACGAGTGGATAGAAATGAATCGATAGTTCGTTTCGTCAAGCGATCGCCACGCGATCGCATTTCTGCAATGACTTCACCAGAAGCATTTCCTAACGCCTTCATGACATCCGGTGGCAACTGCCGAACCTGGATATTATAATCGCGGCTCAACGTCTGGAGCGCCCTGGCATTCCCTGCATTAGCTTCTGCGAAACCCTGGTCGTGTTCCGCTTGGGCAGCGATCGCCACAATCTGCTGTAAGTCGGTCGGTAATGCTTCATACTTTTCCCGATTCACAACTAACTCAACTAAGCCGGAGGGTTGATTATAGGATGGGAAGTAATAATACGGCGCGATTTTGTGCAAACCATAATGCAGATCGACCAGCGGACCGACAAGCTCAAATCCGTCTAGCTTTCCCGCTGGCATGGCTTGACGAATTTCCTCTAAATCCATCGATACTGGGCGGACTCCCAACTTAGATATGACATCTGCGGCTACGCCTGTCGTGCGAAATCGCATACCTTTTAAATCGTTCAACGTATTAATTTCATTGCGGAACCAACCGAAGGACTGTGCGCCTAATGAACCCGCAGGAAAGGCTTTCACGCCAAATGGAGCATACGCCGCATCCCACAACTCCTGTCCGCCAAAGTAGTGCAGCCAGACGCTAATTTCATTTTGAGTGAACCCATAGGGAACGACAAAGAAAAACTCTAAAACCGGAGACTGAGTTCGCCAATCGTATGCCAGACTGCGGCTCATTTCTACAGTGCCATTGCTCACTGCCTTCAACGCCTCAGAAGAGGGAACAACTGTATCTGGTGGCAATACCTCTATGACCAATCGCCCTCCGCTCATGGCAGCAATGCGATCGGCTAATCGCTGTCCGGCAGCCAGTTGATCGGGAAAGGTTTTATCCCAACGAGACACCATGCGCCAGCGAAATTCGGCTGACTGAGCCTTTGCCGTTTGATGCGTCTGACTGCCGATTGCGATCGCCGCTGTTGCAGAAGCAGCTGCACCGAGTAAAAAATTGCGACGCTGAATCGAGCCTTTGCGATCCATACCATAACCTCCTGATGAATAGGTAACAAAGGAATTGAGTCGAGAAAGGTGACGAATTAGTTATTAAATGATGCAGAACTTAAAAATCGCGTACACCTTTTAACATAAGAGGCGATAATTAATACTGTCCAATGCTTCTTTGTCCTGTTATTAATGTTTTGAAGTTATTAATCCGCTATGGAACTCCACGATCTTCGGTACTTTGTTGCGGTGGCAGAAGACTTGCATTTTGGTCGTGCAGCCCAGCGATTGCACATGACTCAGCCTGCTTTGAGTCGGCAGATTCAGGCTTTAGAAGCAGAATTGGACGTACAGTTGTTTCGGCGCAGCAAACGCAGCGTGCAACTGACGATCGCCGGACAAACCTTTTTTGAGGAAGCCAAGCAGATTCTTCGTCATACAGAACAAGCGATCCAAACAACCAAACGGGTGGCGCGAGGAGAAGTCGGACAATTGCGATTGAGTTTTACTGCCTCGGCGCTGCGAAGCGTTCTCCCAGAAATTGTGCGAGTATTTCGCGAACGCTATCCCGACGTGCAACTGACGATGAACGAACGTTGTACGCACGATCAGGTCGCTGCCTTTCACAGTCATCAGGTAGATGTGGGCTTCCTCTATCTCCCCGTTGACGAGAAATTGCTTACCCTGCAACCGATTGCTGAAGAAGTCTGGATTGTTGCCTTACCGAAAGGACATCATTTGAGCGATCGAAAACACTTAACTTTAAGTATGCTGGCCAACGAAGCGTTTATTCTGCATCCGCGTCAGTCAGGTGCGAAATTCTACGATCGAATCGTTGGATTATGCGAACAGGCAGGTTTTTATCCCAATGTAGTGCAAGAAGTCGAAACCAGCCAAACGAGAGTCGGTTTAGTTGCCGCAGGGATGGGAATTACATTTGTGCCAGAATATCTGCAAAACGTCGGTGACACAGAGGTGATTTATCGACGATTAAAGGGAACTGCACCAAAATTACAACTGGCGATCGCTCGTCGTCGCGATAATTTCTCGCCCATCGTGCAGCAGTTTCTCCATGTAGTTGAAGAACTCAGTCAAAAATCTGGTCAGGAATCTGTGGCATGAGATCTCTAACAAACCAAGTACTTGTGCGGGCAGGTTTAGCTCGGATTCAACGGTTTCAGTCGTAGATTGACTGTTTCCCAGATCAAAAATAGGTCATACATTGGACTCACCAACCAGACGCAACCGCCCCCAACACCACACGCACTATGCTCCGATCGACAACCAACAACCAAGAACTCGTCACCACTCAACAGCAACTTCTTCAACCACTTGACGAAATGCTTCAACTATGGGCGATGCGTCCTCGCGCCGCCATACAAAAGCATACTCCAAAGTTGGTGCGTCGTCCGCGATCGCTACAAATACCACTCCTGGGTTTTTGACCTGCTGCATACTCGGTGCTAACAGGCTAATTCCTAGTTGAGCTGTCACCAAGCCGATAAAAGTTTGTCCTGTGGCTCTGTGAGCGATTTTGGGAGTAAATCCCGCTCGTTCGCAGCAATGGATGATGTAGTCGTATAATACAGGTCCATCCTGCCGTTGGTGTAGTATGAGTGTTTCATTAGCCAGTTCCGACCAAGCGATCGCCTCTTGTAGTGACAGTGGATGCCCTACAGGTAAGGCAAACATCAGGGGTTCTCGATCGATTGGTAGTACTGTCAAAAATGACGTGCGAAGCGGTGGATGTAGAAATCCAACATCGATTTTGGCAAGTTGTAGTGCTTCTACTTGATTTTCCGTACAGGCTTCAAAAATGTCGAGTTCGATCTGGGGGAAGCGATCGCGAAATACAGATAGGACTTTCGGCACGATTGTCTGTAGTGCCATTTCTGTAAATCCTACACCCAATCTTCCCGATGCTTGGATGGCAGTTTGACGCACCGCACGAATTGCTTGCTCTGTGCGTAGCAAAATTGCTTGCGCTTCCGTCAAGAAAACTTGTCCCGCCGTTGTCAGTTGGACTTGGCGCGTGGTGCGCTTGACAAGTTGAACTCCCAGTTCTGTTTCCAGTTGAGCGATCGCCCGCGATAAGGATGGTTGCGCCATGTGTAGTTGTTCGGCAGCGCGTCTGAAATTTAAGGTTTTTGCTAGGACGACAAAGCAACGCAACCATTCTGTGTTCATAGCATTAATAGTGGCGATCGCTTTTCTTTTTTCATCTAATTTACCGATTGATACTAATAGTGAATCAATCTTGACGAATATCTGTATTAATTTTTACTAATTCTCAAGCTAGCATCAAAAAAGTTGACGAATTGAGAATTTAAGTGAAATACGTCGATGAGAAGAAAAGTTTGGGCGATCGCCTGTGTTGTTCTTTTGGCGATCGGATTATTTGCTAAAACTGGAATTGCTCAAGAACGTCCCAATTTCGAGCAAAAAACAACCGCCTCAGCATTTACAGGTCAAATCTTTCCTAGCTATTTTCAATTTAAAGGGCGCTATCTTGCCGTACTTTCTGATGCCGATATGGTAGCTTCGGCTTACATAGATAATAATTTGGGGGCGCGATCGCCCCAGATGAGAGACGAACTATCGCTGATTCCCCTGACTAATGGTTTACGAGAGTTAAATCCAATTCGCTTACCCGTATCTAATGCAGTTACGGCTTGGCCCTCAAACTTGGCTATTTCTCAAGATGGGCGCTTTGCCTACGTCACAGAAGTCGATCGCCCACCGCCACCAGGGGCAACGCAAAGGACACAACTACAACCAGGGCAGAATATCAATGCGATCGATCTTTCTAATCCTTCCTCGCCTCGAATCGTGCAAACAGTACAAGTACGAGGACGAACTCAAGCCACAACATTATCCCCTGATGGTAGGTTACTCGCCGTCAGTGTGTCGCGCAACGAAAACGAGCATATTTATATCTATCCAATTCAAAGCAACGGGCAACTAGGTCAACCCTCGATTATGAAATTTCCTGGTGCAACTGAAGCACCATTGCATATTGAATTTTCTCCCCGTGGTAACTTTTTGGCTGCAACCTTTGCCATGCAAAACGCAGCCCGATTTGCGCGGTATCGAGTTACAGGCAACAGCATCAAACTAGAGGCTTGGGGCGAACCACTGATTACCGGAAAATTTCCCTCTGTCGGGCATTGGACTCCCGATGGTCGTCACTTCATCGTCACAAACTTGTATTGGTTTGGCGGAACTGCAGATCTCTACGTCGGCGTGGGTAATTCGACACTAACAGTTATTGCATTTAACGATACGCCGCAAGCTGGAAAAGTCGCGCATACCATCTTATCAACCGCCCCTGTAGGCGCTTCGGCGGAGGAATTTGCGATTAGTCCCGATGGGCAGCGAGTTGTATCGCTGAATATGGAAAATTCGTTTTTACCACCTAAAGACCCGCGCTTGACTTACTACTCTTCGCTGACGTTACTCGATTTCGATCGCCAAACTGGAATTCTTACCCCTAGAGGCACGTATTCGTTTGAAGGCATTTTACCCGAAGGAATTACTTTTGATGCTTCCGGTCAATTTCTTGCCGTAGCAAATTTCGCCCAATTCAACCCACAACGACTTGTAGAACAGACAACGATCGACTTCTGGCGTGTGGTGGACGGTGTAGAACCCAAGCTAGTGCAACTGGATGTCAAAGTACCCGTGATGCGTGGCGCTCACATTGTCAAGTTAATTCCCTAAAAATTGTCAAGGAGGAATCCATGCTATTTTCTCAAAAGTGGATGCGGTTGGGAATAACTACTGTAATTGTGCTATTCTCAGCCGGAAGCGTGACCAAAGTCGCAGCCCATCACGGCTTTACAGGAGAATACGATGCCAGTCGCCCGCTGTACATACAAGGAACCGTGCAGCAAGTGCGTTGGCAATCTCCCCACAGTACGTTAATTGTGGAATTGCCCAAAAATCTAGAAGTACCACCAGAGTTTCGCCAGTTATCCACCAGTGAATTAGGATCGGATACTCAAAAGCAATTGACAGTTTCCCCTGACTTGTTGGGCACGCGATCGCGGGTAGAATTTCCTCCTGTATCCTCAATGGTCGCTCCTTTGCAAGACCGCTTGCAAGTGGGAGACTCAATTCAGTTGGTAGTGTTGCGTAATTGCCAACCGCCAAATCAACTCAGGGTACTGCTAGCGCGTCTAACTGATGGCACGACAGTTGCACGGGCAAAAACCGCCAATCAAGTCAATGGATGTTCCAGTTGAGTCTATGAATATTCTAGAATGGCTGGAGTATTCTGCAATTGGCGAAACCGCACGACAGTTTTATCCCTGGCTAGAGGTGATGCACATTCTCGGATTTTCCGTATTAATTGGCTGCGTCGCCATTTTCGATCTGCGATTGCTGGGATATTATCGTCGCCTTTCTATTGCTGATAGCGTGCGCTACCTATTGCGGTTAGCACGGATGAGTTTTATTATCGTAGCCTTGTCAGGATTGTTGCTTTTTGCGGCGCAAGCAACTTTATTAGCTGTAAACCCTGCATTTCGATTTAAGCTGCTGCTACTTGCGATCGCCCTATTAAATGCAGTCATATTCCACTGGAAATTTTCCCCATCACGTCAAGTAAAACAATTAATTTTTGTAAAAGCAATTGCCATTATCTCCTTACTTGCTTGGATGGGGATTGTTATTTGTGGACGTTTTATTGCCTACACTTAAGACGAGCGGACAATTCAGTCAAATTATATTCTAGTCAGCTTTATTCGACTTGGGCTATAAACCAGCGAGTTCATTCACTGACGGCGATTGCCTTCAGTGCAAGCTCTAGGATAACTAATTAATTTGAAGGAATTGTTGAACGTGTTTTTGAAAACCTAATAATCCTGATTTTGAATTCCAGTTTTCTTGAAAAACATTCATACTCTCTAAGTTGATAACTCTTCCATCTCTCGGAAAAAAGATTTTTTGATCGAAGACTTGCTCGTAAGTTGGTGGATTGTGCCAATCATTAGCTATCCAAACCGTTTTTACCATCCGATAAAGGCTAAATTCTGTTGCTGTCAAGTCTTTGTACAATTCGTTATCTAAAACTCGAACTACGTGAGTTATCCTGGCGTGCTGTCTTAAAATAATAAAATCGTCTTTTTGAGGCTTGCAAGCATTTTCATATTGATTGAACTTCCAATTTAAACCAAAAATATTTTCTGCTGGTTCAATATATTCAGATTTATCCTTATAAGCCCAATATCTACCATCTTGGGTTTTAACATTTTTAGTCCATTTCAGTCCAGTCAAATTCATGTGAAAATCCTCTGAGTAATTTTGCTTAGATTAATAAATTCTCAGGCGTATGAGAAAGCAAAGATAAAGCTAGTACGAGCGATTGGTATAGCTTCTATAGTTAAGATGCCCGACTGGATGACAAAATTTACAGTAACGCACCAAAAACTGAGAGTGATGCGTTAGCACGATCGCGTAACGCATCCTACGTAGATTTCAATTAAATATGAGTTCTAGATAAATTTGACAGCTAGAAGTTCGATCGCGAGAAGGCAGAGCATAAGTATGAGTTGTGTTGACACATAGATGATTAACGTCATCAAATAGTTAAGTCAAGGTTAATTTTTGCTGCTTGACTGAGAAGCGAGATTTGTATAAATTATTGCCGTAAACTTTTTTTCTCAAAGTTACTTTCTCATCATTAACTACTAGCAGAATAGCGATCGCGTCAAATTTAAAGGCAGCTGAATTACATCTGTTCAACAGCCTATTTTGACTTGTCAAAAATTAAGATTTTCAAAATTTTTCTGTTTTTTCCTGTAGAGATTGAGGACATATTTATGAATTTCAACTCGCGACACATTAACCGTCGCTCATTTCTGCTTGGTTCGGCTTTCACCAGCGGGGCTGTAGCTGCCAGTTTGTTGTCGCCATCTCGACAAGTGAAAGCGCAAGCCCCAGGAATTGTGACCTCAGACAAAATGCGCCCGACAATCCCTTATGGAGTTGCTAGTGGCGATCTTACAGGCAATCGCGCCGTAGTTTGGAGTCGTTGCGATCGCCCCGCCCGCGCGATCGTAGAATACAGTACGAGTGAAAATTTTCGCCATGTCCGACGAGTTATCGGAGCGCCAGCTTTAGAAGCAACTGACTTTACAGTCCGCGTTGACCTATCAGGACTGCCAACCGACGAGCAAATCTTCTACCGATTCACTTTTCAGGATTTGAACAACTCCAGTATTTCTAGCGTTCCGGTCACGGGAACTTTTCGCACGCCTTCAGCGAAAAAACGCGACATTAAATTTGTCTGGGGGGGAGATACAGCCGGACAAGGCTGGGGAATTAATCCAGAATTTGGTGGCATGAAGATCTATGAAACTATGCGACAACTCAATCCAGACTTTTTCATCCACTCTGGCGATACAATTTACGCTGATAACCCGATCTTGTCTGAAGTCAAACTCGACGATGGTAGCATTTGGAAAAACATCACTACACCAGAAAAAGCAAAGGTAGCAGAAACGCTGACTGAGTTTCGCGGCAATTATATTTACAACCTACTCGATGAAAACGTCCGCCGCTTCAATGCCGAAGTCCCTCAACTCGTTCAGTGGGACGACCACGAAACCACGAACAACTGGTATCCAGGCGAGATTCTTACAGATATCGGTACAGATGCTCGTTATCAGCTTAAAGATGTGAATCTTCTGGCAGAACGGGCGAGACAAGCCTTTCTAGAATACCAACCAATTCGCTTCGATCCTAACGATTCAGAGCGGATTTATCGTTCGTTTCAGTATGGAGCGATGCTCGACATTTTCATGCTCGACAAGCGCAGCTATCGAGGCGCAAACTCGGCAAATCGCCAAACTGAGGCAAGCGACGAGACGGCATTTTTAGGTAAAGCTCAAGTCAGTTGGTTAAAGCAACAATTACTCACTTCAACCGCCACCTGGAAAGTTATTGCTAGCGATATGCCAATCGGGTTAGTCATTCCAGATGGGACGACAGCCTATGAAGCGCTATCAAATGGCGATAATGGCGTTCCTCTAGGGAGAGAACTAGAGTTTGCAGATTTGTTTCAGTTCATCCAACGGCAAAATATCCGCAATGTCGTTTGGTTGACAGCGGACGTACATTATGCTGCCGCTCACTACTACGACCCTAGCAAAGCTCAATTTACTGATTTCAAACCTTTTTGGGAGTTTGTCGCGGGTCCTTTAAACTCAGGCACGTTTGGACCTAACGAGCTAGATAATACTTTTGGACCACAGGTGAAATTTAACAGCTTGCCAGAGGGAACAAAGCCGAATCGACCCCCTTCAGAAGGGTTACAGTTTTTTGGTATGGTCAAAATCGATTGCGACAGTGAAGTGATGACCGTCACCCTACACAATTTAGCCGGGGACACCCTCTACAGCGTGGATTTGCCTCCAGAGGAGAGCTGAGGGGACAAGGGGGATAAGGGGACAAGGGGGACAAGGGGGATAAGGGGGACAAGGGAGAGAAGAGAGCGCAAGGTTGCTGAGGGAGCGATCGGGAGAGATCGGGAGCTGAGGAGGATGGGGGAGATAAAATAACTAACTGGTCACTGGTCAGGAGTCACTGGTCACTGTCACCCCACACCCCACACACCACACCCTATCAACACGCACCACGCACCACCCGATTACCCATTACCAACTACCAACTACCAACTACCAACCACTCACTAATTCCAGTTACGATCGAAGAGTTTATGCATTCCGAGCGAATTGCCATGACGATCGAACTCTACTATTGGACAACTCCAAACGGACATAAAATTACCATCTTTCTTGAAGAAGCAGAGCTACCTTACGAAATCAAACCTGTCAATATTGCTAAAGGCGAACAGTTCGACCCAGAATTTCTCAAGATCTCACCTAATAATAAAATTCCAGCGATTATCGATCGCGACCCCCCTGATGGTGGCGAACCGATAAGCGTCTTTGAGTCGGGGGCAATTCTGCAATATTTGGCAGAAAAAACCGGAAAATTCCTACCAGATAACCTACGCGATCGCTACGAGACAATGCAATGGCTGTTCTGGCAAATGGGTGGATTGGGTCCCATGCTGGGACAAAACCATCACTTTGTCACTTACGCACCGGAGAAAATTCCTTATGCGATCGCTCGCTATGTCAAAGAAACCGAGCGATTGTATGGCGTACTTGACGAACGGCTGACAAATCTACCTTTTATCACGGGCAGCTACTCGATCGCAGATATGGCAGCTTATCCCTGGATCGTACCCTACGAAACGCAGCAGCAAAATTTAGATGACTTTCCCAATCTCAAACGTTGGTTTGAGAGCATAAAAGCACGTCCTGCCGTGCAACGTGCCTATGCTAGGGCTGACGAAATTAGCAGCGCTACGCCAACTGTCACGGAAGAATCTAGAGCGATTTTATTCGGTCAGGGACGGCGGCGATCGTCTTAAGTGTTTTTGGTCAACTTTTGGCGTTGGCGGTGCAGTAGCAAACCAGCGCCAATTGCACCGACACCAGCCAGCGTTCCAACACCTCCTGGTTCTGGAACTGTCTCTATTGAGCCAGTAATGACAGCATCACCCTCAAGCGAAAGAGCGTTCGGATCTGGGTTGAGGCGATCGACTTGAGTGAAATTTAACGTCCCAGTCGCGCCTGTAAATATGCCCTCACCGCCTGTAATCGTCAGCGTACCGGAACCAAATCCCGTCAGATTTTCACGGTCAAGTGTAGCCGTAGCCGTGGCGGTTCCCCGCAACTTGTTATCAGTTCCTTCTCCCTCAAATACGATGTAACCTGGTGGCAGATCTGGTAAGCCAAACGTAGCGGGATTGGTATCAAAGTTAAGCGCACCAGTTGCAGGATCGGTTCGCGCGTAGATTAATCCTTCATACTGAGTTAGACCGTAAGGGGCTTCAGGATCGGAACTCGTAGCTAGCTCAATTGATTGAGATAGCTCCTCGTCAATCGGTACGATATCAATTTTTGTATCATAGTTACCGTTAAATGGATATATCGTCTGCGCGATCGCTCTTGTCGTATCCAGTCCCACGCTAGCCAATGCGAAAGCGACTGAAATCAGCTTTACCGTATATGAGTGAAGAGTCATTTGCATCCTGGCTTACAGCTATGCAAACGATCCTACAGCGCTAAATTTACAGGTTCTTGTGCTAATTTTTGGAAACATTTGCCGAATGTTTAGCAAATGGATGTTGACTCTAAGTTGCCTTTCTTCGCCTTGCAGCCGTCCGAGGCGGAGTGCGCCTTGCTTTGTGTCTAGTAGCTGGTTTAGCTGGTTTAGCTGGGGGTGGGGCTGTTTCGGGTTTGGCTGTTTCTGGTTCCGGTGCGGGTTCTGGCGCGGGTTCTGGTGCTGGAGATTTAGCAGTTGTCCGAGTTGAAGTTTTCCCCTTGGCTTGAGACTTAGTAGTCGATTTAGCTGGGGATTTGGTAGTTGATTTAGCTGAGGGTTTAGCTGTTTCGGGTTTGGCTGTTTCTGGTTCCGGTGCGGGTTCTGGTGCTGGAGATTTAGCAGTTGTCCGAGTTGAAGTTTTCCCCTTGGCTTGAGACTTGGTAGTCGATTTAGCTGGGGATTTGGTAGTTGATTTAGCTGAGGGTTTAGCTGTTTCGGGTTCTGCTGCTGGTGGGGGCGTAGACGATACTTCTATAGTTACCGTACCTTTCGTCTCTGGCGTAACCACAGCCACCACCATTTGAGTTTGGCGATCGTGTGCTTCAAATTGCGTTACTAGATCGGCTAATCCCATTTGCCTTGAATATTTGGGAATAACACTTGCTTTCAGAAATTTTGCCTCCATTTGGGCGATCGCATCATTAGGGTAGTAATTGACGAGTAACACCCCATCTCCCTGTACCGCTGTCATATCTAAAAAGTACGTACCCAGGCGGGGAAGGTCATCTTGCAGTAATTTTTGTAGTTTGTCCATGTAAATTGGTAGTTGGTAGTTGGTAGTTGGTAGTTGGTAGTTGGTAGTTGGTAGTTGGTGAGAAGTAAGGTCGGCAGTATTTTCACGCACCACGTACCACGCACCACGCACCACTTTTTTAAGAAGATAATAACCGCCCGACCGTGCGATTTTTGGGGATGAAAGTTTGTCGTGCAACTCGTTGAATATCGGCTGACGATACCTGAGCGATCGCTTCTAGTTCTTTAAATAAATTTTGCCAGGAACCTGTTTTGACTTCGTACTCTAACAACAACTGTGCCATCCCCATATTTGAGTCGAGCGATCGCAATAAATCTGCTTTAGCTTGTGTTTTGACTCGCTCCAATTCCATCGCTGAAACTGGTTCGGTTTTAAGGCGATCGATTTCTTTTCTCATTGCTGTTCCCACTTCATCAACTGTATGCCCTGGAGCTGTTAAAACATAAAATAGCATTAAATTTTCATACTTATTACCGGGAAATCCACTGCTACCTTGAGCTGACAAAGCTAAACGTTGCTTCTCTACTAAAGATTGATAGAGCCGCGATGTCCGTCCGTTACTCAACAATCTGCCAATCGTTTCATAAACCACATAATCTGGATCGTTAATCGCGGGGCAGTGATAGCCTTCTAAATACCAAGGTTGAGTCGTTAGTTTGAGCGTTACTTCTCGCGTTTTTTGCTGTTTTGGTTCTACTGTTGTCAACTTGGGAGGAGCAGCCTTGGCGCGATAGCGTCCAAAATAAACTTGAGCTAGCTGTTTTACCTGTTGGGGATTCACATCACCGACAATTGCGATCGTTAATTGACTTGGTATGTAATAAGTATCGAAAAACTGCTGTACGTCATCCCGTGTTAAGTTGCGAATATCTTGTTCGTAACCGATAACAGGACGCTTGTAAGGATGGACTTGATAAGCAGTATCGAGAAACTTTTCCACCATTTGTCCGATGGGTGAATTTTCTACCCGCAGCCGTCGTTCTTCTAAAATGACATCTTTTTCTTTGTAAAATTCGCGAAATACGGGTTCGAGAAAACGTTCTGACTCCAACGACATCCACATTTCTAGTTTGTTAGCGGGAAAGCTGTAAAAATACCGCGTTGCTTCTGTCGAAGTGTTGGCATTTAAACCTACGCCACCAGCTTGTTCGACAATTTGCCCTAACTCATTTTGTTTGACTAACTGGGCTGCTTCAGCTTCTACTCGCTCAAATTGCGCTTGTAATTTGGTAACTTCTGCCTCTTTTTTCGCTACTTTAGCTGCGGTAATTTCTGCTGCTAATTTGTCTAATTGTTCTAACAGTGGTTTTTCTACGGTGTAGTCTCGCGTACCGATCCGCGTCGTGCCTTTAAATGCCAAATGCTCCAAAAAGTGAGCCACACCCGTCTTACCTACTGGTTCGTCAACTCCACCCACATCAGCATAGGTCAGAAAAGATACGACTGGGGCTTGATGGCGTTCCAAGACAATAAACTTCATCCCATTACTGAGACGAAATTCAGTTAAATCCTGGCTCACCCGCTGGTAATAAGGTTGGATTGACTTAGAAGGGGGAGTCGGGAGTCGGGAGTCGGGAGTCGGGGTAAGAAGGGACAAGGGGGACAAAAAAGACAAGGAAGAGTGGGAGAGTGGGAGAGTGGCAGAGAAATCGCCTCTCGCCTCTTGCCTCTCGCCTTTCTCACTGATAACTGATAACTGATAACTGATAACTGAATCAGCTAAAGCTGTTTCCGAACAAACAACCCAAAACAAGATAGTTACAATTGTTAATATGGCAAGCAAGCGTTGCCAGATCTTAAATGCAGATAAAATTGAGCGGATAAAATGTACGATCTGATGCATCATATATTGGACTCAATTGTGCGTACGAGATAGATCTATTAACGATCTATTAAAGTTTGCCAGTTGTGCAGCTGGATGTAAGAGAATGTCCCTACAAGTTGTATTAACATCGATACAACCATAATTACCTTCTATGCAAGTTTTCAACCGTGCTTCACAGCCAGCAGATTCTTCTCGCGATCGCATTTTACAAGCGGCGCAGCGATTGTTCGCGCGTCAAGGGTTCGACGGTACGACAACCCGCGACTTAGCACAAGCTGCTGGTGTGGCGGAAGGTACGCTGTTTCGTCACTTTTCTAATAAAAAAGCAATTTTGGTAGAAGTAGCAACCCAAGGTTGGGTAGAAATTCTCACCGATCTGCTGACAGAACTGAGCGAAATGGGTAGCTACAAGGCTGTAGCACAAGTGATGCAGCGGCGAATGTGGAATTTTCAGAAAAATGCCGATTTGATGCGGGTTTGCTTCATGGAAGCCCAATTTCACCCAGATTTGCGCGATCGCGTCCAATCTGAGGTAATTGCCAAAATGACGGATGTAGCCGAGGCTTTCTTTCAAACAGCGATGGAGCGCGGTATTTACCGCCCGATGAATCCTCGGCTTGTCGCCCAAGTATTTTTAGGCATGTTTGCCATCTCTGGTTTTAGTCACAACACGTTAATGGAACCCAATGCCTCACCCCAACAAATGAAAGAAATGGCGGAAGGACTCGCAGATATTTTTCTCAACGGGGTTTTAGTGAAGGGTCATGGATAGTTGTTAGTTGTTGGTTGACAGTTGACGGTTAACAGTTGACAGTTAACCGTCAACTGTTAACCAGTTCCATAGATGAACGCAAGATATTAAAATCTTGTTAATAATTAAATATTGATGTGTTCTACGCCTCGGAGGTTGCGAATGAAAGACCTAAGTAAATGGTTGAACCCTAGAGCGGCGATCGGAAGTTTACTAAGTGTTATTGTTTTGCTGAGCGTAGCAGGCGGACTTGTTAGCTGTACTCCTAGTGGAGATGAAAGAGTCAGAGACACGAACGAGGATGTAGAAGAAGACAACGAGAATGAAGCAGACGGCGATGATGAGGACAACGAAGCGCCCAACGCAGATAACCAAGATGATGACTGAATTTGTCATTGGTTATTCGTCATTAGTCATTTGTCATTTGTTTTGACTTACGACTTACGACTTACGACTTACGACTTACGACTCACTTTTCAATGACTCATGACACTGAAGTTGAAACTCTGCGGCAGCGGCGACAGCAACTAGCAGATCGCCTTGATGTACCAGTTGTATTATGGTCGGGACGCAGTAGCGCGCGTAATTTTCCTGCTAATTGCTTTCCTTTTCGTGCCAGCAGTCACTTTCTCTATTTTGCTGGCATTCCCCTGGAAATGGCTGCGATTCGTCTAGAAGGGGGAAAAATGACCTTATTTGTAGACGATCCCAAACCAGAAAGCGCCCTCTGGCATGGAGAAATGCCCAGCAGAAAGGATATTGCGACTCAGATTGGTGCAGATGCAGCTTTACCCATGAGCGAGTTGGAATCTCGCGCTGTGGGGGCAGCAACTATTGCCGCACAAGATACTATGACGGCTCTCCAACAGTCTCGCATCCTTAACCGTCCAATTTCACCAGCTAAGGTATTGCAAGGCATTGATTTGGATTTAGCTCAAGCAATTGTAGCACTGCGGCTCAATCACGATCGCGCTGCCTTAACTCAATTACGGCAAGCTGCTGACGTGACGGTACAAGCTCATATTGCTGGTATGGCAGTGACAACTAACGCTTCATGGGAAGCGGACGTGCGGGCAACGATGGAACACGTCATTCTTGCCAATAACATGAGCTGTGCCTATACCAGTATTGTGACGGTGCATGGAGAGGTGTTACATAACGATCGCTATCATCACCCGTTGCAGTTGGGAGACTTGTTACTAGTGGATGTAGGGGCAGAAACATCTACGGGTTGGGCGGCGGATGTCACCCGCACTTGGGCTGTATCTGGGCAATTCTCAGCCACTCAACGGGCGATTTACGATGTGGTGTTGGCGGCGCACGATGCTTGTATTGCAAAAATTTGTCCCGGCGTAGAGTATCGAGACATACATTTATTAGCGGCGATAGTTATTGCTCAAGGTTTGGTCGATTTAGGCATTTTGCGCGGTCAGCCGGAAGATTTAGTCGAAATGGATGCTCATGCCCTATTTTTTCCCCACGGTATCGGGCATTTATTGGGTTTAGATGTCCACGATATGGAAGATTTAGGCGATATTGCTGGATATGAGGAAGGGCGCAAACGTAGCGATCGCTTTGGGTTAAATTATTTACGGTTGAATCGTCCTCTCCGTCCTGGGATGTTAGTGACGATCGAACCAGGGTTTTATCAAGTCCCGGCAATTTTAACCGATCGCGATCGCGCTGAGAAGTATCGCGATGTTGTGAATTGGGAACGTTTAGCTCAATTTACCGACGTGCGCGGCATTCGGATCGAGGACGACGTGTTAGTTACCGAAACGGGTAGGGAAGTCTTGACAGCGGAATTACCGACTGAAGCGGAAGCAGTGGAGGCTTTGGTTCAGGGGGACTTGTCCCGTTTGGAGGCTGCTTATAGTTAGCGCCAGCAGCATTATCTAGTTCTCTAGCTCTGGAGATCTGCTTCGTATAGCAAGATAATCGTTTCACTGCCAATTCCTCCCATTTCTGGCTCTGGACCTTGAGCCATTTCTATGGTATACAACCATGCTCCAGCACTGGCTCTACGACCCTTAATCGTGCCTGTACCACCGATGAAATGAACTATTTGGTGTTTGCAAAACTTCGGTATTGCCATGGAGATCGAGCTTGATAAGTTCAACGAAATTTCTTCAGTGCGGGCAGCAATTTTCTTATCTATGCGTTTTCTGTAGCGATTGCTAGCGGGTTGTATTGGCTGTGATTGAGGTGCGATCGCCTGTTTTTTGCTCGCCTTGTCTCGAGTTTTTACCAGAGTGTTAGTCATTTAATTTTTCCCTCGTTTTAACGAATCATTGGCATCTAATTCTAGAGAAACTAACTCTAATTTTTCGTTCAATTTAGTTTTGGCACAGGCGATTTGTCCAAATGGCAAACCGTTGCGATCGCAAAGCAGCTCGAACTCTAATCTTTAGCAGTAACTAGTGACATCTTCACCGCATTCATCTGCTAAATAACATAAGGATTTGTAGCGCAGTTCAACTAATTGCTCGTAGAGAGGATTTAGCTTGCACAGCGGTGGAATATACAGTAAGGTGCGGTTAAATAGTTGAATTTTGCGCTCGAACGGACAACGAGCAGGAATAACTTGACACACTAGGCGCGCTATGCCAGAGTCAACAATTTGTATCGATTCAAGCCACTGGCGAATTGGTAGGAATAAATCGATTTGAGAGCGATGTAATCTTGAAACGTTCATACTTCAAATAACTAGCCTTGAACTTTGATTTTTATTGGTTAATATTTTTATTATAGCTATTCAATAACTTGCAGAATCTCTTTTAGAAAGTTCCAATCTGCATCTGAAATATTCTCTAACAAAGCTATCTTAGCTACTCGATTAAGCAAAAGTTCTCCGTTGGCATTGGCGCTGAAATCTCGACCTAGAATAAAACCCAAGCCAATCAATTTTTGAATGGCGAACTCAAAAACTCCTTCTATTAATTTGAGACAAGCATCTAACTCGTAAAAAGTGTGTAAAGTCCAGTGGCAAGTATCGGCATCAGTTGCAGCTAATTGAAAGACTGCTGCTGTCATCAAGTCTGTTGTGTAGTCAGAACCAAATAGAGCAATAAAAGTCTTGCGGCAAGATTCTACAATTGTCTTGTTTTTTAGTTTGAAAATATCAACGAGTAAAGCAACGCTTGAATCAAATTCTTCTGTGCGATCGATGTTGTACACGATAAATATCCCTCCATCTGAGTTATCTATCTCTCCGGCTTGCTACCAGCACTGCACTAGAGTTTGAAATTTTCAGTCAGTAGGAGCTGCGAACGATCTTTGTACCCGATTGAGTCATTCAATCTGAGATCGAGTCAGGATCGGTTAGCTCTATCTTGAAGTTAGAGTGAAAAAATGGAGAACTCGTGGAGAGGGAAAAGATTTTTTTAACAATTCCAGCCCAAGATTTCTGTCACTCGATCGGCTAATTCCATTGGATCGAAAGGTTTGTCGATCGCTGCTGTCATGCCGAGTTGGGCGAAGCGCTGCCGATCGGCAGATTGTACCTTCGCCGTAAGTAAAATGACTGGAATATGCCCAGTTGCAGGGTTAGCTTGCAGTTGTTGAAAAGTAGCAATGCCATCCATATCGGGCATCATGACATCCAAGAGAATAGCATCTGGCTGTTCGGCTGCCGCTTTCTCCAATCCTTCCATTCCTGAAGCTGCGGTTGCAACTTCCCAGCCACCTACTGCTTCCAAACTGAGTTGGGCTACCTCTCGAATATCGTCTTCGTCATCAATAATCAGGATACGCTTAGCTGCCACCATCGCTATTTCCCTCCCGATGGTAAATAATGCGATTAAGCAAGCCAATGACTCGCCGCTCAAATTCCTCTGGTTGAATTCGTCCTTTGGTGAGGAATAGAGTTTGTCCTAGCTTCAATCGTTCGCGATCGGTATCGTTCAGATCTTTAGCGCTGTAGACAACTAGGGGTACTTGGCACAAACGGTTATGCTGTCGCAGCCAATCTACTATGACAAAGCCATCGCCTTCCGGCACGAACAGATCGAGTACCAGCAAGTCAGGAATAATATCTTGACTGAGTTGAATCGCTTCTCTACCTGTCTGGGCATGGAAAGTTTCAATGCCATAGCGTTCAAACATAGCAATTAGCACTCGTGCCAGATCGATTTCATCCTCTACTATCAAGACTTTGATACTGCGATCGCGTCCAGTTAAGGCTCGACCCAAAGCTTGGAACAGCGATCGCTCATCTGGAGGTTTAACAATCCAATCGCTCACCCCTGGATGAGGTGATGCATCTGGCAATAAGCCGCTGAGGATCGTGACCGGAATATCTTTTGTCTTTGCTTGTGCTTTTAGCGCTGCTAAAGTTTCCCAGCCGTTCATCTCTGGCATCATTAAGTTGAGGAGGATCGCATCAGGATGCTGTTGAGCTGCCTCCAAGACTGCCTCCTGTCCAGAAGCTACTGTTATCGCTCGGTATCCTCCCTGTTCGAGTATGGCTTGCACTACAGTGCGGACAGAGGGATCGTCATCGCATACCAAAATCAAGGGTGGGGAGTAAGGGGTATGGAGTGAGGTAGCGGTTGAGATTTCCGCTCCAGCATGTGGTGTAGCCTGGAAAATAGGCAGGGTAAAGTAAAAAGTACTGCCTGCGCCAAGAGTGCTAGTCACCCAAATTTGCCCCCCATGACGCTGCACGATATTGCGACAGATGGCTAAACCCAAGCCAGTTCCTCCTTTTTTCCGCGAGTCAGAGGCATCTACCTGCTGAAAGCGTCCAAAGATAATTTCGAGCTTATCCTCTGGAATACCTCGTCCCGTGTCTTTGACTTGGAAGGTGATGTCGGGAGTGGTGCGTGGTAAGTGGTGCGTGGTGAGTGAATTGAATTGCTGGTTCTGCTCCTCTGCTCCCGACTCCCGACTCCATAATTCGGCGCTGAGCCATACGGTAGATCCTGGGGGTGAGAATTTAATCGCATTGCTGAGTAGGTTGGTGAAGACTTGAATGATGCGATCGCCGTCAGCCCATAGTTGAGCAGAGATTGGAGAGACGGATAAACGGATTTCTGCTTTCTCTGCCAGGGGACGCACGATTTCGATCGCCTGGCTCATTAGGGAAGCAGCATCGCAAGCTTGTTTGTTCATGGTAACTTTGCCTGACTCGATGCGCTCGATATCCAAGATGTCATTGATCAGGCGGATTAACCGATCGGTATTATTGACGGCAATATCTAACATGCGTTGCGCCTTTTCAGGATTGAGGTGCAGTACGCCACTAGCTAAAAGACCTAAAGCGCCGCGAATCGAAGTTAGAGGTGTCCGCAGTTCGTGGCTCACCACCGAGACGAACTCATCTTTGATCCGCTCGATTTCTCGGCGATCGCTAATGTCTTTCATAAAGCAGTAATGACCGATGAATTGCTGCTGTTGGTCGTATTCTGTAACCATGACGAGTTGCTTGTCGAAGACCGAGCCATCTTTACGCAGCGCCCTGGCTTCAACTTCTACCTTGCCTTGTAGCAGCATCTTTTGATAAGCAGCCTGCATTTTTTCTCGGTCTTCGGGGTGGACGGTCATCTGCCACTCCATACCAATTATTTCTTCTGGTTGGTAGCCCACCATGCTGGCATAGGCTGGGTTAACCATGATATAGCGTCCCTGTGTATCCAGTCGCGAGATGCCCTCGACTGCACTTTCCAGCGCCCGACTCATGGCGTGCAGTTCTTGGCGTTGCCGGATTTCTTGTTCTAGGAGTTGAGATTGGGCGATCGCAATGCCGATTTGGTTGGCTAGATGTTGCAGCAGCTCCAGTTCAAAACTCGTCCACTGTCGGGGGGCAGTACAATGATGTGCAATTAATAAACCCCAAAGGTCTTCCCGCAGCAGAATCGGTACTACCAAGTTTGCCTTGACATCAAACTGCCGCAAAAATTCCACATGGCAAAGTTGGATGTCAGCCTGTTCGATATCAGCGATCGCGCTAATCCGCCCGCGTCGGTAAAGTTCCAAATACTCTTGTTGAAAGCAATGGTCAACAATCTTCCGTCCCAAAATTGCCATGCAGCCAAGTACTACCGCTTCTTGCACGACGGTGCCAGAGCCATCCGACCGTAACTGATAGACTAGTACTCGATCTACCTGGAGAATTCTTTGCACTTCTGTAACGGCAGTTTGGAGAATTTCTTCCAACTGCAAAGACTGACGGATCTTCAGCGAGACTTCGGCAAACAGTTGCAAGCGCAAATTCTGGCGTTGTAATTCCCTTTCCGAGCGCTTGCGTTCTGTAATGTCGCTGCCAATGCCGAGAAATCCGGTAAGATTACCTGCTGCATCTACCAAGCGCGTCACCGATAGAAGTACTGGAAAGCGGCTGCCGTCTTTGCGGATGTAAGTCCATTCGCACTCGTCTGGCTCTCCGCGCCGTGCCTTGGCAACAAAAACCTCAAATCCAGGCTCAATCGGTACTCCCATCTCCTGCGATAATTCCTGCGCCCGTTGGACGATTTCGTTCCAGTCGTGAATGAGTGCGGGCGTGGTTTTGTTAACAACTTCAGAGGCAGCATATCCCAACCAGCGCTCGGCAGTGGAGTTGAAGGTGCAAATTGTACCGTCAGCACTGGTAGAAATAATCGTGTAGTTGGCGCTCTCTAAAATTGCCTGTTGCAGCAATGTTGTCTGTTTTAGCTTATCCTCTGCTGCTTTGGGCCCTGTAATGTCATTGAAATAAACAGACAATCCGTCTTCAGAAGGATAGGCGTGGACGGCAAACCATGTGTGAAGCGGCGGATAGAACTCTTCAAATTCGACACTAACTTGCTGCGTTCTTGCTTGGTGATACTTTTGGTAAAAATTAGAATTTACGGCTTCAGGAAACTCTGACCAAATATTTTGTCCTAGCAAGCGATCGCGCGATCGCTGTAAAAGTTGCTCTGCTCGATCGTTCAAGTAGGTAAATCGCCACTCACTATCCAAAGCAAAAAACGCATCGGTGATACTTTCTAGAATGTTTGTCACTCTGTTGCGGGCTGTTTCTGCTTCAGTCCGTGCTGTTTGTTCGCGAACCAAAAGTTGCTCTCGTTCCGCTTCAACCCGCTGGCGATCGCTGATTTCAGCTCGCAATCGAGCATTGAGTTTCGTCGATCCTGCTAAATTCCGTCGCAGTTCTAGCTGAGCGATGATTTGGTGACTTAGAATGCTTAGTGCCTCTACCTGAGCATCGCTCAACCGTCGTGGAACGCGATCGATAACACATAGGGTTCCCAGTGGATACCCCTCAGGGGTAAGCAACGGCGCGCCAGCATAAAATCGAATGTGAGGCACGGAAGTCACTAGGGGATTTATGGCAAATCGTTCATCTTCTAGCGTGTCTGGGACAATTAAAACATCGTTAGGTTGCAAAATAGCATGGGCGCAAAATGCGAGATCGCGAGGTGTTTCCGTTGCCTCCAATCCCACTCTTGACTTGAACCACTGGCGGCAATCGTCAATTAGGCTAACCAGGGCAATAGGAGTGTTGCAGATCTGTGCTGCTAGCCGAGTAATGTCATCAAAAGCCACTTCTGGGGCAGTGTCCAGAATTTGGTATTGGCGTAGAGCTTCCAGTCTTGCCGCTTCATCTTCAGGTAATGGAGCTTTCATAACATTCCTTCCCCGACTTCTCTTGACTCTCCCAGCTTCTTCAGCTTGCCCCAACGGGTAAACTTACTCAACAACTGAGTACGCGATCGCCTCCCGCGATTTTAGCTTGCTGTAAGACAATACCAGCGGCTTGATATAGCGCTTGCAAGTCGGAACCGTCCTGGGGATACTGGACGACACCAGCACTAAAAGTCACGGTCAATTGCTCGCGATCGGGAACGGTAAATTGTTGCTGACGCAAGTTAACCAGGACTTCAACCAGCCGCCGCACTCCATCGCTCGCCGTCATCCCATACATCCCGACAACGAACTCTGCGCCCCCCCATCGACCTACAACATCTTCACTTTGGAAAGTTCGTCGCAGCAGCTCTCCCAAGCGAGACAGTATTTCGTCTCCGACTGCATGACCGTAGCGGTCGTTAATCTGCTTGAGACGATCTAAGTCTAGAATAGCGAAGCACAACGGGCGATCGTGCAACTGGGCTAAGCGCAGCAGTTGGGATAACTCTTGGGTTGACTGGCGGCGATTGGCAACCTTAGTCAGAGCATCGGTTTGAGCGAGATTCTGTAATAAACGCGATCGCTCTAGCCGATTGAGAATGCGGCCGATCAGTTCCGGGCCAACTATCGGTTTGTTAACATAATCGTCAGCACCTGCGGCAAATATGCGTTGCATTGTTTCAGCATCCGCGTGCGCGGTCAGAAACAGAATTGGCAGACCGCTCCAGCGCGGGTCGTTGCGGGCAACTTGGCAAAGCTCAATTCCACTAATCTGCGGCATTTCTACATCAAGTATGAGTAAATCTGGTGCTACAGCTTCCAAAGTGTCCCAGAACTGCATGGGATTGTTGACGGTCGAGAGTTTGATGCCCCAAGGCTCTAGTAAAGCGTGTAGGGCTTGCAATACCTGCGGGTCATCGTCTACAGCTAGAATCCTTGCTGTGGCAGTACGACAGCGCTGCAACATTTGCGTCACGGCATCGAGAACCCGTGCTGGAGGCAAGAACTTGTGTAAAAACCCGCGTCCGCCCAAGCGAGCCACAGTAACGCGATCGAGTAAGCTATCTCGGTCTGTGAGAATTAGCGCTGGCACGGGTGGAGTAAAAGCATTCAGCTCTGTTAGCAATTTTACGCCCGCTTGAGCCGTATCAGCGGAAAAGTCTAGTAGCACCGCATCAGGACGCGATCGCGCTTTGAGTCGCTCCTCGATTGCAACTAGGTCTGTCGCTATTTCGCCGCGCATTCCCCTACTAGTTGCCTCCATGACCAAACCTTCAGACAACGAGCGGTCTGGCTCTACGATCAATAGCCAGGGGGATTCATCTATCGACTGTAGTTCTGGAGTCTGCACGGTTGAACGTTGCAATTCTCGGTGCAGTGCCGCAACGAGTTCGGACAACTGCCGCGCTTGCTCTGGAGCGATCGAGACCCCAGCTTGCAGCAAGTTTTCGATTTGCCGAGCGAGACGAGAACCCAAGGCAAAGCCGTACATTCCCAGCGAACCTGCTAGCTTGTGCGCCTCCTGCTCTGCCTGATGCCGCAATTGCTCGTCCAGCGATCGCTGTTGCAGTAAAGCGATCGCTTGCTCGATTGTGGCGACTCGCCGAATAAACTTTTCTTTGACTCGTTCCCAAACTCTTGCCACCCCTGTAAGCGTCTGCTGTTCTTGTTCCGGTGAGAGACGAGCTGCTTTTTTCCTAACTTTGCTTGTGTTTTTAGCTTTTGTCTGTTCTGCCGATTTGAGGCGGTAACCAATGCCGTAGACAGTCTCAACTGGATCGTCTAGCACTCCTGCCGCTCGCAGTTTCATCCTTAACCCCTTGATGTGAGACCTCACTGTATCCTCACTTGGAGTTTCTTCGTCATAAGACCACAGGCGATCGAGAATTACCCCACAACTAAATACGCGATGGCGATTGCGGAGGAAAAGTTCTAGTAGTCCGTATTCTTTTGGAGTCAAATCGATTGGCTGGTTACTGTAGCTGACTTTACATATACTCGGATCGAGGCGTAGGTCGCCCCACTCCAATACAGGGGGTGCGGCAAAATCACCTCGTCGCAGTAAAGCCCGAATCCGAGCCGATAATTCTGCTAAGTCAACGGGTTTAGTAATGTAGTCATCTGCCCCAGCATCTAAACCATGAACTTTACTCGTGCTGTTATCTTTAGCAGTGACTAAGATAATTGGAGTGCGATCGCCTTGCGATCGCAACCGCCGACAAAGGGTAATGCCATCTAGCTTGGGCAACATGACATCCAATAGAATTAAGTCGTACTTACATGCGACTAATAGTTCCCACCCTGCCTGACCGTCGGTGGCGAGATCGATAGCGTAGTGTTGACCGGCGAGAGCTTTAGCTAAAGCCTTGGCAACAAGTTCATCATCCTCAATTAGTAAGATTCTCATAGCGGTTAGTCACCGCAAAATCTATTAGAATCAACCGCAGCAGGTAGGAAGTATCGACAATACTAATAGTAACTCGCTGGACTGCGCGATCGAATTTAAGCCTATCCTACGCCTGTTTGCTTGCTATTTTCAAGGCGAGAGAAATTAGTGAGAGGAAGGTTAAGAACCCAACGGCATCGAGGATAGTCGTGAGTAGGGGACCGCTGATCAATGCCGGATCGAGTTTCAATCGCTTTAATCCCATCGGTAGCATTGTTCCTAAACTTGCCGCTACAAATACGTTAATTGCCATCACCGAAGCAGCTACAATTGCTACCCAGCGTTCTTGGGGTGGCGACCAAATTAAGGAAAGAATCCCCAAAGCGATCGCCAAAGCTAAGGCTGTTCCTAGCCCAGCCAAGATCTCTTTACGGAGAATTTTTAACGTATCTAGAGGTGTCACTTCGCCTACACCCAACCCGCGTACCGTCACCGACAAAGCTTGTATCGCCACATTGCCGCTAGTGTTAGACAAAATCGGCATAATTACGGCTAATACGGGAACAACAGAAATCACCTGTTGAAAAGGCGCGATCGCACTAGCAGCCCCTACGTACAACCCAATATTCGCCAACAGCCAAGGCAATCGCTTGCGGATCGTCACCTGGGGAGGAGACAAAGCCGCTTCGTCACCACCGCTAACCCCTGCTAATTTTTGAATATCTGCCGTAGCTTCTTCTTCTAAAATATCTACCACGTCATCAACGGTAATAATTCCGACCAAGCGATCCTCCCGATCTACAACAGGTATGGCGATCAAGTCGTAGCGTTTCATCAACTGGGCGGCTTCTGCTTGAGGTGTATCAGTTCTGACTCGCACGACACGCTGACTGGCAATCTCGCGAATGAGAACATCAGGAATAGTAAATAATAATTGTCGTAAGGAAACCACGCTCACCAGTTTGCGATTGTCGTCTGTAACGTAAGCGTAGTAAATCGTTTCCTTGTCTTCGTCATTGCGTCGAATCTTATTTAAGGCTTCTCCTACAGTTAAACCTTGACGCAGGCGGACGTATTCCGTCGTCATCACCCGTCCCGCCGTACCTTCGGGATAGCCTAAAATCGTTGCTGTTGCCTGTCGTTCTTCGGTGCTGAGTTGCTGTAACAACCGCTTGACAACACCAGCAGGTAACTCGTCAAACAATTCTGCCCTGTCGTCAGGACTCATTGATTCTACCAGGTGAAATACCTGGGCATCGTGCAGAGAACCGATTAATTCTTCCTGCACTTCTTGAGGTAAGTATTCAAATACAGCGATCGCCTGATTCTTATTCAGTAACCGAAAAGCGATCGCCTGTTGTTGAGGCGAAAGTTCCGCAATATAATCCCCTGCATCAACAGGGGGCAAACGGTTCAATTCTGCTTTAAGTAAATTGAGATCGGTAATATCAGTGAGGGCAACACGTCCTTCTTGAGTGAGCATAAAACGCCTCCTTAGTCTCCCCTGCTCTGAGAGACTAGTGCGCTCAGCTCAGAGGAGCATGGTACTGTGGGGGGATGGACTTCGATCCGTGTCCATAAAATTGGAGCAATTCAACATCGATACCCGTTGTGGGAATCGCTACGTTTAATCGTAACCTGCAAGTGGTGCTTTCGGGAGTCCAAGCTAAAAATGACCGAAACATTTGCGGATCTCGCTGGTTGTAATATTATCTTGCCCGATTTGCGATTCTGAATTTACCTTGTTTGCTGTCGAGATAGGGAATTAATTGCCACTAACGCGATCGCAATCAAACCAAAAGAAAATAAAGTTGTCAATGTTCCCAAGGCATAGAGTGCGGGAGAAGTGACATTTGTTGTCATGCCAAAAATTTCCAATGGTAAGGTGTTAGTCTCCCCAGAAATCAATGACGTGCGGGTAAATTCATCGTAGGAAAGTGTAAATCCTAGCAACCCTACACCAATGACGCTAGAGGCAATCAGAGGAAAGACAATTTGCCAAAATGTTGTCGTGTCACTCGCTCCTAAATCGCGGGCAGCTTCTTCATAGGAGGGGTTAAAACGACCGAATATTCCTAGCATAATTAAGAAGGCAAAAGGTAACGTCCAGGTTAAATGTCCGGCAAGCGCTGAAGAATACCACTGATTATCTAACCCAACTATACTAAACAAAATGCCAATCCCTAATGAGACTAAAATACTAGGAACTATCAAGCTAGAAATTGTCAGGTAAAAAATCAAATTTGAGCCAAAAAACTTCCGACGAAACGCTAGCCCCGCCATCACGCTAAAGACAACTGTGATTAGCATGACAATTAATCCCAGCCAAAGCGATCGCCCGAATCCATCCACAAAATTCCCTACCCGCTGCGGTTCAAATACTGCTTTGAGCCAATGAAAACTAAAACCCCGCATCGGGAAAGTTAACTGTCCTTCGGGTCCCTGCAAAGATAAGAGAAAAATAGCAGACATCGGACCATAAAGGAATAAAACAAATAATCCGAAAAATCCTGCTAGCAGATAATATGAAAGCGATCGTTTTTTTTCTGCCATACTTATAACTCAAGTGCTGCTTTCAATTTTGACTTGTGTACGGGCGGGTTCACCAATAAATTTTGGCTCTGACTCAGATTTCGGCTAAACCCGCCCCTACGATTAACTGACGGATGTAGGGGCGGGTTTAAACAACAAATTCTGCCCTAGCTCGGTGACATTTGAAAACAAACCCGCCCCTACGAATACCTAACCTTTTATAACTCTTTGCGAATATCAACTACGCGCAAAATTGCAAAGACAATTATCAGCGTAACAATCAACAAAACAACCGCATTTGCTGCTGCTAGGGGATACTGCAAGCTATCGAGTTGGTTCTTAATTAAATAGCCCACAGAAGAAGACTTACCACCACTCATAATCCGCATTGTGGCAAATTCTCCCATCACTAACGTCACCACAAAAATCGAACCGATCGCAATTCCCGAAGCAGATAAAGGTAGAATAATTTCCTTTTGAATTTGAAATGGAGAAGACCCCAGATCCTCAGCAGCCGTCACTAAAGAGCGATCGATCCGCATCATGCTATTAAAGATTGGTGCAACCATAAATAAGCAGTAGAGATGCACCATTGCCAGAATGACAGAAAAATCGGAAAACAGAAAAATCTCCACTGGCTGATTAGTGATACCTAATCCCATTAATGCCTGATTAATCAATCCTTCTCTACCTAAAAACGGAATCCAAGAAATCATCCGAATAATATTTGAGGTCAGAAAGGGAACGGTACAAATTAAAAATAAAATTGTTTGCCACTTGGGACTTTTAACGTGAAAAGCCAAAAAGTAAGCAACCGGATAGCTAATCAGTAAACAAAATAGCCAAACCAGAAAGGCAAACTTAAAAGTATTCAGATAAGTTGACAAGTAAACTCTCGAACTAAAAATCCCCAGATAGTTATTTAAAGTGAATCCTGGGGTCATCGCAAAGCCATTAAAATTCCAAAAACTGACAATTGCGATCGCGATAATTGGCAGCACCAGAAACAAGACAAACACCAGAGTTTGCGGAGCTACCAACAAATAATTGCGGAAAGTTTTTGAGCTATTCATAGGAAGTGGTGCGTGATAACTGATAACTGGTCACTGATAACTGATAACTGATTACGCCACAATAAACTCAGTCCACTTGTAGACGAGATAAACTTGCTGCTGCATGAAGGAGTTCCAGCAGACGACGTTACCCATCCGTTCTGTAAACGAACCACCATCGCGCACCGCACCTTTAGACTCGATCTTTTTACCAAAGGGATCGATAATGTCGATCGCGGCAGGTTTTCCTTCATACCAAAAGTTCCATTCTTCTGGCTTCATAAACTTTCTGGCGTTTTGGGGAGCAGCACTGTAGTAACCTTGACGCGAGAGGAATCCCCCTACCCAACCGTCTAACATCCAGTTGAGATATTCGTAAGCAGCGTCTAATTTGATTCCCGAAAGATTCTTCGACAAACCCAAACCACCACCCCAACCGCGATAGCCTTCCTTCAAGGGTGCATAAACGCAAGGGATTCCCCTTGCTCTCACAGCAGTTACCGCAGGCGACCACATCGATTGCAGCACCACTTCCCCAGATGACATCAAGTTGACAGACTCATCAAAGGTCTTCCAAAAGGCACGAAATTGACCTGCTTGCTTTTGCTCGATTAATAGGTTTGTCACCTTGTCGAGTTCTTCCCTGGTCATGTTACCTTTGTCGCCAAACTTCATCTGTCCCGTTGCTTCCATTACCATTGCTGCATCCATAATGCCAATGGAAGGAATATCGAGCAGAGATGTTTTTCCTTTAAATTGAGGGTCAAATAAATCTGCCCAAGATTCAATTTTCTTACCGACTAAATCAGGACGATATCCCAACGTATCGGCGTTGTACTGAAATGGAATCATCGTCGCCCAGTCAGTCGGTTCTGAAGCAAACTCAGTCGAATCTTTTCCCTTTAAAAACATGACTTTGCGTGGAGCCGTTCCCTGAGAGGCGTTAACCCTTGCCCCTGGATACAATTCTCCAGTCGTGAAGATCGGTGTAATTTTATCGAATTCTTTGATTTTTCTAGTATCAATTGCCTGAAGATTGCCAGAAGGAGCGACTAATGGTAGGGCAAAATATTCACCGTCAAAAATATCGTATTGTTTGGGTTGAGTAATGGCAATTTGAATATTTTCTGCCGTACTCAACGCCCGCATTTGAATTTTAAAACCCAAATCTTTCTCGGCTTGGACGCGAATATCATTAATTTGTGCCGCACCCGTGCCAATTAATCGCAGCGTCACATCTTGAAGTTTGTTAGTAATAACTGTTGGACCACGGTTGGAACAACTAGCAGCCGCGATCGCAGTTCCTCCTGCTGCCAAACCTGTTTTAAGCAGCTTGCGCCGACTAATTTTCGCCATAACTTTACAAAGTCAAAAGTCAAAAGTTAAAAGTCAAAAGTTAAGATGGCGCGATCGCCACTTTTTGCATGATATGACACCGCCTGTTGATATTTGCGATCGCGCTTTTCAGTTCGCTGTTCGGAGAGTTAAGCTTTGCAGTTTTTTGAATAAAAAATCGGGAGGAGCAAGGGAGATATCAAAGCAACTTATTCGATCGGGAACTTCTGTAGGAGCAAATGTTGAGGAATCCAGAGCAGCACAGAGTACTGCTGATTTCGTCCACAAACTAGAAATCGCCTTAAAAGAAGCTAGAGAAACTAGGTATTGGCTCAAACTAATTATTGCTACTGCCATTGTCCCCGAAAGAAGATTGTTATCTTTACTAAATGAGGTAAATGAACTAATGAACATCATCGCTGCCATCATCATCAAGTCCAAAGCCAATAGAAAAAAGCCCTTTTGACTTTTGACTTTTGACTTTTGACTTTTTTTATGCAGCCAAGAAAACGCAGTTATCTTTCGACCAACTGAGTACAACTAATTGCCCTTCTGCAAGTGCGTTTGCATCCCAATCAGTTGTACGGGCTTTGTATAATATTTCTTGCCCTGTAGCTTCTGCCATCAAGGAAACTCGCGTCACAAAACCCGTCATTTCTACAGCGACAATCCGAGCCGTAATTTGATTGGCAGCGAGAGAAGACTGAATAGGAACAGTAGGTGAATGAGGCTCGATCTGCATTAAATCGGGACGGATCGAACACGCTGCTGTAGAGCCTACTGGTGCAGCATAACCGCGACAAAATAGCGAACCAATTCCTTCTACTTCTAGTTGAATTAAATCCAAACTCGTATCTGTAACGCTGTTGACAACTTTACCTGTAAAGATATTGTTGTCTCCCATAAATTTAGCCACAAATTGAGAAGCGGGAGTGTTGAAAAGTTCTGAAGGTGTGGCAACTTGATCTATGCGTCCGTGGGTCATCACCACCACCATATCAGAGAGAGAAAAAGCTTCTTCGACGTGGTGAGTTACCTGAATGAAGGTCATGCCAAATTGTTTCTGAATTCGGCGTAACTCCGTCCGCATCCTGACTCTTAAGTTTTCATCCAAGGCGCTTAAAGGTTCGTCCAACATTAACACTTGGGGACGGGTGGCTAAAGCTCTCGCTAGTGCAATTCGTTGCTGTTGTCCACCGCTGAGCATATTTGGCTTACGCTCGGCTACATGGCTTAAACCCACCATTTCTAGCATTTCCCCCACTCTGGTACGGCGTTCTTGTTCTGGGAGTTTCCGCATTTTCAAGCCAAATTCGACGTTTTCCCAAATGCTTTTATGTGGAAACAAGGCATAGCTTTGGAACATCATCGAAGTATTGCGTTTCGCTGCTGGAATGTCGTTGACGCGGCGATCGCCAATTAAAATATCTCCACTGGTTACTTCTTCATGTCCGGCGATCGTTCTCAGTGCCGTAGTTTTGCCACATCCACTCGGACCTAATAAACAGCAGTAGTTTCCGGCAGGAATATCTAAAGTCAAATTTTCAACTGCTGTAAACGAGCCGTATTTCTTCGTCACCGATCGCAACGATACGCCAGCTGCCGCATCAGCTAAGGCTTGTTGCGTTGCTGAACTCGTTTGGAGGAATTCTTGTCTAACTCCAGTTGTTGTCATGATTAGTTCTGTATTGCAATTGCTAGCTTGACTTAAATCTGCTGCGAACGGGCGAATATAGGAAAGCTATAACATTAGGTCGCTCTGATAATTTTGCTCTGACAGTGCGCTTTACTCGTCAGCAGGTATGCATGTTTGGACTCAGAAGCCGAGCTAAAAACCGTGTATGCTGTATACGATGATATATAAGAATAAATTGAAAAAATAAACTGTATGTTGGACTACAATCTTCCCTAATAGAAAGGGTATGTCTATCTCAGGCAAAGGATCTCGACAATCGAAGATGTCTATTTAATCATTGAGGGTGGCGATCGCTAGCAAAAACTCGCGCTCGCTCAGAGAAAAATTGTATACTGTATGCAGAAATAAGGAAGAGGTCAGGAGCTAGCCGCACAAAATTCATTCTGGCTCCAATCCCCTGACTTCCATCTTAATGACATATACAACGACAGTTAAGGGAGATCGTGCCGTCAAAAACATAAAATAGGAATAGCTCAAATATCCCTCTTCAGACAGATGCTAAGGAGTCCCGCTTTGTCCCTGTCTCCTCAGTCGCTCCAGCGACAGCGATCGCTACAAGAACAAGCATATCAGGCGTTGCGGAATGCCATACTCTCAGGGGAACTAGCACCAGGAGAGCGACTAGTAGAAACCAAATTAGCGAACAAGCTTCAGGTAAGTCGAACGCCGATCCGAGAAGCAATTCGCTTACTTCAGCATGAAAATCTAGCGACAAGCGACCTAGATGGAGTCCTGCGGGTTGCGACGATCTCAATTGTGGACGCAATGCAATTATATGATTGTCGAATTGCATTAGAAGAATTATCTGTCAGAGGAGCCTGTCACCATGCGACAGAAATGCAACTGCAAGAACTTGAAAGCATGGTTGAGCAAGCAGAAAAGTTAGTGAATAGTAAACCTACACAACTGACTAGCTTTCGCTTATTAGATATTGACTACCGTTTTCATCGGTTATTAGCGCAGAGTTCCGGCAATCCCTGGCTTGTCTCCCTGTTAGATCGAGTCTTCGATCAAATGCAACTGTTGAGAATTCAAACAACCAAACATAACCCCGATGTATTAGAAATTCGTACAGAACATCGACAAATTTACCAACCCATACAGCAGCGAGATGAAAAAGCAGCAGTTGAGGCAATGGTTGCCCACTTAAAAGCAAGTAAAGCGCGAGTCGTACAGGAAGTCGAGCAATTACAGAAATCAGTTGACAGTTGACAGTTGACAGTTATCAGGGAACAAGGAACAGGGAACAGGGAACAGGGAACAGGGAATCTCTGACCAACAATAACCAACTACCAACTACCAACTACCAACTACCAACTACCAACTATGACTAACTCAGGTATGAAGAAAGTTTTTATTTGTGGTTCGGCATTGCGCGGACAACCAGATCATCAAAATCTTCAGTCAGCAAAGTTTGTCAAAACAACAGCAACTCAACCCCGCTATCGCCTTCATGCTGCTGGTGACGGTTGGCATCCGGCGATTTATGAAGTAGCAGAAGGTGGAATTTCTATTCCTGGGGAAGTCTATGAAATGACGAAAGAGCAGTTTGAATATTTGTCGGCAAATGAGCCACCGAATATGTATGCAAGCGATATTGTTCTAGAGGATGGAGAAGTCTTGACAGCATTTCTTTATCCGCAAGAATTAATTGAAAAATACAATTGGACTGATATTTCGCATCTTGGTGGGTGGGCTGCTTACAAGGCTAGTTTGACTGAAAGTTAAAATTAAATGCGATCGCTGTTACTGTTTGGGAGCAAAAGGGGCAAGCATACCAGTATAAGGCTTAGGAATGGGATATGCTAGATCGCCAACTTTGCTAGTCCTTAAACCCAAACTTACCAAAGCTTCTACAAATTTGACAGCAGCAGTAACACCATCAATGACGGGAATACCAATCTCGCCGCTGATTTCAGCAGATAAATCAGCCATACCACCACATCCTAAAACGATCGCCCCGCAGTCATCTTCAGCTAGGGCAGATTTACACTCTTGAATAATTGCCTTACGAGCTAGAGATCCTACAATTTCCAATTCCAACACGGGGAGATCGATCGCGCGAATATTACGACAAAAGCGACTCATACCGTAGTTTTCTGCTAATTGCTGAGCAATGACTCGCGTGCGTTTGAGGGTGGTAACGATGGAAAATCCAGTAGCCACAAAACTCGCAGCGTGCATCGCCGCTTCCGCAATCCCGAGGACGGGACCCCTTGCCAGTTCGCGGGCAGCCAACAAGCCAGGATCGCCAAAACAAGCGATGACATAACCATCTACCCCCGTCGCTTCTCCTTGGTGAATTTCTTCAAGCAAGCCAACTACGCTGAGTGCTTCATCATAATGTCCTTCGATTGAAACTGGTCCCATAGTTGGGTTGCAAGCAATAATCTCAGTGTCAGGACTGGCGACGGCTTTTGCTGCTAACGCGATTTTTTGGGTCATGCTAGCTGTGGTATTAGGGTTGATGACTTTGATTTTCATGATTTTGCTGCATGGAAAGGGCGGGTTTCTGGAGATTTTTGTCCAATGTGCAACTTTCTCTCATTCTCCCTTTATCAGGAAGGGTTAGGGGGATCTTGTTTTAACCGAAAAGTATTGAGATAGGAAGTCAGAAGTTGTTGTTTTTTTTGCTTTCCATAGCAAATGTCATACTTGAGAGTTAAAGTGTTGTAGAAAAATTGCTATTCTTGCAGACTATGCCCATCAATCCAAATAAGTTTGCTGAGAACACGGGCGAGCTAACGATGCAGTTAGAAGCAATGTGCCGTCGCTTAGAAAATTTGTATATTCGTGCAAAAGAACCAGCTTGGTCGCCAGCCGAGTTACTGGCAGAATCTTTTAGAGAACTCAGTTGTTCTCTAGAAGAGATTTATGTTGCTATTGAGGAGCTGCGGCAGCAAAATGAAGAATTGGCAGCAGCTAGATTTTTAGTCGAGCAGGAGCGCCAACGCTACCAAGATTTATTTGAATTGGCTCCAGATGGCTATTTTGTCACCAATGCTGCGGGAGTTATTCTCGAAGCTAACCGTGCTGCTGTTAGTCTACTGAATGCAGCGCCAGAATATTTAGTTGGCAAACCACTTGTCTTGTTTGTCGAACGAGGCGATCGCTCATCCTTTCGTTCTCAACTCAATCGACTGTGCTATCAAATTGACCGACTGCAAAACTGGCAAGTCCGCATCCAACCCCACAATTGCGAACCCTATGACGCACTCTTGACGGCAACTGTCGTGCGCGATCGCGAAGGAACGGCAAGTCATTTACGGATTTGCCTGCGACAGACCGACGAGCAGCAAGTGGAGATCGGCAGCTAAACCATCTATACCAACAGTTGCCAAAGTTTATGAATATCAGTGGTTTATAAAACTTTTTCGGAGCCGTCAATTCTTATAATTATTAAAGAAACGCAATAAAAGCGGTGAGTCGTTAGCGGTTAGCGGTCACTGATAACTGATAACTGATAACTGATAACTGTCTGCTCAAGGAGCGATCGCTAAACATATGGCAAGGATAGAAACCAGAACAGAACCCATGGTACTCAACATGGGACCACATCACCCCTCCATGCATGGCGTGATGCGGTTGATCGTGACTCTGGATGGCGAAGATGTGGTCGATTGCGAACCCGTCATCGGCTACCTGCACCGAGGAATGGAAAAAATCGCCGAAAACCGCACCAACATCATGTACGTTCCTTACGTGAGTCGGTGGGATTATGCGGCGGGGATGTTCAACGAGGCTGTTACTGTCAACGCCCCCGAAAAATTAGCCGATATTCCCGTTCCCAAACGCGCCAGCTACATCCGCGTCATCATGCTGGAACTGAACCGGATCGCCAACCACCTACTTTGGTTGGGACCGTTTATGGCTGATGTTGGCGCTCAAACTCCTTTCTTTTACATCTTCCGCGAACGCGAGATGATCTACGACCTCTGGGAAGCGGCTACAGGCTACCGGATGGTGAATAACAACTACTTCCGCATTGGTGGTGTAGCCGTCGATTTACCTTACGGCTGGATCGATAAGTGTCTCGATTTTTGCGACTACTTCATGCTCAAAGTAGACGAATACGAGCGCCTGATCACCAACAACCCGATTTTCCGTCGTCGTGTCGAGGGTGTAGGCACGGTTACAAGAGAAGAAGCCATTAACTGGGGGCTTTCCGGTCCCATGCTGCGGGCAAGTGGCGTAAAGTGGGACTTGCGGAAAGTTGACCACTACGAATGCTACGACGACTTCGACTGGGATGTTCACTGGGAAACCGCCGGAGATTGCTTTGCGCGTTACTTAGTGCGAATTCGGGAAATGCGCGAATCGGTGAAAATTCTGCGCCAAGCCATTGCCGGACTACCAGGTGGACCCTACGAAAACCTAGAAGCCAAGCGGATGCAAGCTGGTCCAAAATCTGAATGGAGTGGTTTTGATTACCAATACATCAGTAAGAAGGTTGCCCCCACATTCAAGATTCCCAAAGGCGAACACTACGTCCGTGTCGAGAGTGGCAAAGGGGAATTAGGCATTTATATTATCGGCGATGATAATGTCTTCCCTTGGCGGTGGAAAATCCGCGCAGCTGATTTCAACAACGTGCAAATTCTGCCTCACATCCTCCGAGGCGTGAAGGTTGCTGATATCGTCACGATCCTGGGTAGTATTGACATCATCATGGGATCGGTAGACCGATAAATAAGTCGTAAGTCGTAGGGGCGGGTTTACCTAAAATATTTGTCAAAGTTAGAGCAAACTAGTGAACCCGCCCGTACAAAAGTCGTCAGTCAAAAATAATCAATACAAATGACAAATGACAGATGACTCCAGTTTAGAGTTGAAGGAGGCGATCGCGCGTCGAATCGCCTCAAGTTCTCAGCAGCGGATCGCTTTTGCTGAGTTTATGGACTTAGCACTATATCACCCTACTTACGGCTATTACACGACTAAAGCCGTCCAAATGGGCAAGCAGGGTGATTTTTTTACGTCTACTCATCTGGGTGCTGATTTTGGCGAGTTGCTAGCAGAGCAGTTCGTTCAAATGTGGCAGATTTTAGGAAAACCTCAGCCCTTTACTTTGGTCGAAATGGGGGCAGGACAAGGTTTTCTGGCTTTAGATTTAATTAATTACGTCGAGCAACATTATCCAGAGTTTTTCGCCGTACTAGACTACATCATAGTCGAGCAGTCTCCTGCTTTGCGAGAGTTACAGCAGCAGAAGATCCCCCCAACCCCCCTTGAGAAGGGGGGTAAGATTTCCTCTACAACCCTCCTTGAGCAAGGCGAGGCGATCCCCCCAACCCCCCTTGAGAAGGGGGGCAAGATTTCCTCTACAACCCCCTTTTTAAGGGGTTCTCCGCAGGCGGGGGGATCTATCCGCTGGTGCAGTCTAGAAGAAATCCCAGATAATTCGATCGCTGGCTGTTTCTTTTCCAATGAATTAGTAGACGCACTACCCGTACATCAAATTACGATCGAACGAGGTGTGCTGCGAGAGGTGTACGTTGGACAAGGAAGACAAGGGGGACAAGGAAACAGCAATTCTAGTCACCAGCCACTAGCCACTAGCCACTCTCCTTTTACAGAAATTACAGATGAGATATCTACACCCAGACTGCAAGAATATTTCGACTTGGTTGGCATCAATATAACTTCTTCTACCTATCCAGATGGATATCGCAGCGAGGTAAATTTGGCTGCTTTAGACTGGTTGCAAGCAGTAGCTCAGAAGTTGCGACGCGGATATGTATTGACAATTGATTATGGCTATCCTGCCAATCGATACTACAATCCAGTGCGATCGCAAGGGACGTTACAGTGTTACTATCAACACCACCATCACAACGATCCGTATATCAATATCGGACAACAAGATATCACCGCTCACGTTGATTTTACAGCTCTACAGCGATGGGGCGATCGCTGCGATCTCCGAACCATAGGGTTCACCCAACAAGGATTATTTTTGATGGCGTTAGGATTGGGCGATCGCCTTGCAGCACTATCTCAAACCACAAGCCAATCGCTACAGCAAGTCCTATGGCGGCGTGATGCCCTACATCAACTGCTCGATCCTATGGGTTTAGGCGGATTTGGTGTTTTGATTCAAAGCCGGGGACTCACTGAGGTAGAAGTAGCACAGCCCTTGATGGGGTTAAAGTAGAGACGCTACATGTAACGTCTCTACAACGTGAAATCTTAAATCAATAGCTCTTACAATGGTGAGAATTCATTTTTCACTCACAATGATTAGAGTAGTAGAGTAAGGCTATCAAACAGCAAAATCATGAACGCCCACGATCTATTAACGCTAGTGATGCTTTTAACTCCTGGGATTTTGCTTTCAGTCATAATTCTGGTTACATTTGCTGCTGGAGGCTGAATCAGTTATCAGTTATCAGTGGCTAGTGGCTGGTGACTGGTGACTAGAATTGCTCCCTCAGCTGGGCGACTCTCCCTCAGCTCTCTTCCCCCGATTCCCGTACGGGCGCGTTTAATTGCAGATCTTCTAGTTGTTCGCAGGAATTTTTCATGAAACCCGCCCCTACGACTCCCGACTCCCGATATGGTATTAAGACTGCACCCCCTCTAACATAGAGTGGATGACGTGGCTGTCCTTGTAGGGTGACTCCTAGACAATACAAGACTCGACCCTGACTCAAGAGACCTAGTACGGATTTATCTCTTTGTTGCCAACTACCATAGTTACCCCAAGCAATGACAATTTTCTCGACACTTTGCTGCATTCGCATTAAATAAGAGTCATTCTCGCAGCCAACCGGATCGAAGACTCTTCGCAACACTAACCAATCGGTGGCGCGGTAAGCAAATAAATTGCCTACTTCTATGCCTCCGTATCCCCAGTTACGAGCAAAATTGATACAGCGACGAATCGTAGGATCGTCTTTGGTTGCATCTGCCGTACTGGGGTTGAGCATAATAAAGCCAATGCATGGTAGATCGGTTTCCCAAACCCTAGTTAGGGAATAACGATACAATCCATCGGGTGCGATCGCAGCACTCATCTTCATACGGCAAGAAGTCGGGGAAGAAGTCACAAGTCACAATTAATGAACCACTGACAACTGATAACTGTTCGCAAAGAACTGTAACGACTACTGGTTCAAGTACAATGAAAAGCAGCTTTGCCACATCAGGATGACATCTTTACAACAGCACAACAGCTAAAAGTTCGCTTTTTTGACTTTTAACTTTTCACTTTTGACTTTTCACTGTTGACTTACTGAGTAGAGGAATAAGGATGAAAGTTGCTGTATTTAGCACCAAATCCTACGATCGCACCTTTTTAGAAACTGCAAATGCCGAATACAAACACGAACTGGTATTTTTTGAACCTCGTCTGACCTGCGAAACGAGCATTTTAGCAAAAGGCTATCCAGTAGTTTGCGTCTTTGTCAACGACCAATTAGATCGTAAAACCTTGACTTGTCTAGCCGATCGCGGTACGAAGTTAATTGCTTTGCGTGCTGCCGGATATAACAACATAGATATCATCGCTGCTACTGAATTAGGTTTACCAGTCGTGCGCGTGCCAGCCTACTCACCCTATGCAGTAGCAGAATATACTCTAGGGATGATTCTTGCCCTGAATCGTAAAATTTACCGCACTCATTATCGCGTGCGCGAGGGGAATTTTTCGCTGGAAGGTTTGATGGGTTTTGACTTACACGGCAAGACAGCGGGGATCGTTGGTACTGGTAAGATTGGGGCGATCGTCGCGCAAATTCTTCATGCTTGCGGCTGTCATGTGCTAGCGTATGACAAATATCAAAACCCTGACTGTCAAGCTTTAGGCGTGCAGTATGTCTCGCTTCAGGAATTATTTGCCCGTACTGACATTATCAGCCTTCACTGTCCGCTCACACCAGAGACATACCATTTAGTTAATTCTGAAGCGATCGCCTTGATGAAAACAGGTGTAATGCTGATTAATACCAGTCGTGGAGCGTTGATCGATGCAAAAGCAGCTATTAAAGGCTTAAAATCCGGTAAAATTGGATATCTTGGTTTAGATGTCTACGAGCAAGAAGGAGATATTTTTTTTGAAGATCTCTCAAACACCATCGTGCAAGATGACGTGTTACAGAGGTTGCTGACGTTTCCCAACGTCCTGATTACTGGTCATCAAGCCTTCTTTACCAAAGATGCACTGACTAGTATTGCCCAGACTACGCTTGCTAATATTAGCGATTTTGAAACCGGAAAACCTTGTCCTAATCAAATTAAAGTAGAGTCTCCTCAAGCGGTTGCTAGCAATGTCAAGTAGCTTAATTTACAACTTATGACAGTCTGAGTGCTGACGAACTCGATCTGATTTATCTATCTTGAAGTCGATCGAGTCGTCCGTGGAAGTTAAGTATATTTGAACAATAACCAAGAACTTGTTTTGAATTTTTGATTCTCAAACTAATCAGTTCAGTAGTATATGCAGACAGTTGCTAAATCAGCGATATTAAAGTAGTCATCATCAAAAACAAGGTAAAACTATGGAATCTCAGATACAGCAACAAGAATACACCACCACGCCTGAAGGAATGCCAGCTAGCGAACCCGCAGGCACTTTGGCGCTTCCTCCCGCTCCTCAGTCGAACGCGCAATTGAAAAAACTAGGCGCTCAAGTCAGAGCCTTTCTGGACGAACTACCAGAATACATTGCCAAGTTTTATAACGAAAACCAAAAGCCAATTACTGTTGTCCTCTTGATTGTGGCAACAATTGTCACTGTCAAAGTCGTTTTGGCAATCTTAGATGCTCTCAATGATATTCCTCTGCTTGCACCAACTTTTGAATTAATCGGGATCGGTTATTCTGCTTGGTTTGTCTATCGTTACCTACTCAAAGTAGAGACACGGGAAGAATTGGGGCAAGAAATTCAAGCTATTACCAGTCAAGTCGTCGGTAGTAAAAAATAGCCCGCCGCAGTAGCGGAGAGCTGAATAAAAACACAAACAAATAAAAGCGATCGCCCAAATCAACAAATATATCTTGGCGCGATCGCTTTTTCAGTTATCAGTTATCAGTTATCAATACTCACTTCCCATTCATTGCGGTTGAACTCCAGCGATGTAAGGAGATTGAATCGGGTCGAGCCGTCCTGCTTTTACCAAAGCTTGGTAAACGATGGCTGCTACATCAGCACGGGTAGCGTTGCTATTAGGATTGAGCTGTTTTGCATCGGGATAATTTACAACTAACCCAGATGTGGTCGCTGCGGCAATTTTCTCTCTGGCATAGTTAGGAATTTGGTCTGCATCCACGTACAATTCCTTCAGCACTTGCTCTGGTATGGCTGGTGGTGCGAGGTTTAAGCCACTAGCGAGAGACACTAAAACTTGAGCTTTAGGAATTTCTTGCTGGGGTTGAAATGTATTATCAGGATATCCCCGTAAAAACCCAGTTTGAATGGCACGATTAATCGCTGGAACTCCCCAGAAAGTATCCGGCACATCTATATATTTAGTTTGGTTATCGACACCAGGCAATTGATTGAAGGCTTCCTGCAAAATCGCAGCATACTCAGCTCTTGTTACCGGATCGGTGGGTTTGAAATAGCCGCCAGGGAAACCGTTGACGATGCCGCGCTCGGCAAGAGCAGTAATAAATGGATATGCCCAATAATCAGCAGGCACATCTTGAAACTTAACTTGTGGCGCTGGAGATGGTTCTGGAGATGCTGGAGTGGTTGGTCTGGTGGGAACAGGGACGATCGCCGGAAATGGAGCTACGGGCTGTCTGCGGGGCGTGACAGGCGTTTCTGGAGCGATCGCTTCTGGGGCAGGACTGGGGATCGGCGCTAGTTCCGCTCTAGGTTCGGGACTAGCTTGCGGTTGGGGAGACACAGCCACAGGCGATCGCGCTTCTGGGGCAGTCACCAACGGTAAGATATTGGGAATCTGAAAACCTCGCCCCGAACGAGATAGCGACCAAAATAGTATTCCGCCGAGCGCAGCCAAAGCCAGCACGACTGCAAGAAATTCATCAAATCCTAAAGGAGTTCTGGAAGACCGAGGATCGGGAGGTGGGGAATTAGTCATGCATTTTCGCCCATCGAATCAGGATTTCGTGTCTAAGACAATCTACTTGTACTAATTCGCTCAATCTACTACCTTAAGGCTAATTTTTTCAATTGGTTGTCATTTGTCATTTGTCATTGGTTGACGGTTGACGGTTGACGGTTGACAGTAATTATTCTTCCTTGTCCGCCTTGTACCTCACTCCTCACTCCTCACTCCTCACTCCTCACTCCTCTCCATTCCTCTCTTCCAGCACGCGCAAAATACTAGGAATGCTATCCACTGCTTCGAGCTGGCGAATTTCTGCTAAAGCTTGATGAAAATCGCCTTCGCGCACGTTGTGGGTGACAACAACAATTTCAGCTAAATGTTTGTGAATTCCCGTCTGCACGACAGATTCTAAGCTGACACCGTGGGAACCAAAACAGGTCCCCAACTTACCAATTACCCCAGGATGGTCTTTGGTGAGGAAGCGGGCGTAAAATCGGGTGACGAGTTCTGACATTGGGGCGATCGCGCAGTAATCTTGATGAGTGCAAGCCAGTAACGGGTGGAGTGAGGCGCTTTCTGTCTCCAAGTGTCCCGTTTTCAAAACGGCAGCAACATTTAAGATATCCGAGACAACGGCGCTAGCGGTTGCTCCTGCCCCCGCTCCGGGACCAAAAAACATCACCTGTCCGAGGGGTTCGGCTTCTACCAAAATCGCGTTGTAGACCCCATGAATGCTGGCTAACGGGTGCGATTCAGGTACGAGGGTAGGGTGGACGCGGACAGACAGTAGGGGCGGGTTTAACCCATTTGCCTGTTGTGCCACAGATCTGCCTGACAAACCCGCCCTTTCTCTTTGAGGCGAGTTTAACCCATTTGCCTGTTGTGCCACAGATCTGCCTGACAAACCCGCCCTTTCTCGTTGGGCGATCGCGAGTAATTTGATTGTAAAACCGAGTTTCTGGGCGTAAGTAATATCTGTTTGGCTGACTTGACGAATACCTTCACAGTAAACATCGGGTAGCTTGATCCTGCCACCGTAAGCTAAGGAGGCGAGAATCGCTATCTTATCGCCAGCATCTAAACCGTCTACATCGGCAGTGGGATCGGCTTCGGCGTAACCGAGTTTTTGCGCGTCTGCTAACACGTCATCAAAGCTACTACCTTCTGCTTGCATCCGCGTCAGAATGTAGTTTGTCGTACCGTTGACAATGCCAGTAATCGCGTGAATCCGATTTACACCTAGAGATTGTTTTAGCGGTTGAATGACTGGGATACCACCCCCTACGGCGGCTTCTAACATGACATATACCCCAGCCGCATTAGCAGCATCAAAAATTTCATTGCCGTAACGGGCGATAACAGCCTTGTTAGCAGTAACGACATGCTTGCCATGAGCGATCGCCTCCATAATCAGCGATCGCGCTGGCTCCAGCCCCCCCAATACCTCAATGACAATCTCTACTTCTGGATCGGTGACAATCGCCTGTAAATCTGTAGTCAATATTCCATCTGGTAGGTTGACCGCACGGGACTTATCGAGCGATCGGACTCCCACTCGATAAATTTCCAACTCCTGCATGAGAGAATGTCGTCCAGCCCTATCCTGCAATAGCTGAACCGTCCCCGTTCCTACCGTACCTAATCCTAGTAAACCAACCTTAAAAGCCACAACTTTTCCACTTAGTTCGCCAAAAACAATTGTAGGGTGGGCAATGCCCACCCTACTAGCCACTAGCCACTAACCACTAGTCACTAGTAAGTTTCAACGTGCCAGCGTCCGGCTTTCTTCATCTCTTTTTGATAGTCCGACCACTTGATACCAGATTTAGCCGCCTCCGCTGCTAGTGCCTCGTCGATCCCGCCTTCCATACCTTTCAAGCCGCAAATGTAGGTGTGGGTATTCTCTTGCTGGATCAGCTTCCACAGTTCTGCTGCTTGTTCGGCTACTCGGTCTTGGATGTACATTTTGCCACCTTGAGCGTTTTTCTGCTCGCGGCTGATGGCATAAGTGAGACGGAAGTTATCGGGATACTTCGCTTGTAACTCTTCTAGTTCCTGTTTGTAAAGGATGTTGGGAGTTTGAGGAATACCGAAGATCAACCAAGCAAAACCCTTAAATTGATAATCGGGGTTGGCTGCTTTTTCTTCATCCTTAAACATCCGCCACAGGTAAGCTCTGAAGGGAGCAATACCCGTACCCGTTGCCAACATGATAATGTTGGCGTTGGGGTCTTCTGGCAGTAGCATTTCCTTACCCACGGGTCCGGTGATCTTCACGTCTGCCCCTGCTTCTAAGTGACAGAGGTGAGTCGAGCAGACACCATAAACAGTTTCACCTGTTTCAGGGTGCTTGTACTCTAACTGACGCACGCAAAGAGAAACGGTTTTGTCATCCATTTTGTCACCGTGGCGGGTGGAGGCAATGGAGTATAGCCGAATTTTTTCCGGCTTCCCTTTTTTATCTGTCCCTGGAGGGATGATACCAATACTTTGACCTTCCAGGTAACGCAGATCGCTACCGGAAAGATCGAAAATTAAGTGACGAACAGTACCAATTCCGCCTTCGCCAACCAATTCTTCATTGGAAAGACACTTACCAATAAAAGGAGCATTGGGACGATAGATATTGACGGGAACATCTGCGTGTTTGGCTTTCTCAGGCTTTGGCTGTGCTTGAGTCATGGGCTTGCCTTTATTTTCTGCTTTTTTCTGCTCTTGTGGTGCAGCTTTTGCTGCTTCTTGTTTTGGAGCCACAGCAGGAGCTTTGCCGTTACCGTTGCCATCAACTGTCAGAAGTTGAATATTGACAATTTTGCCTCCCATACGGGCGATCCGCCGCATTTCTTGGTTCATGCGGTTGTAAGGCACTCTCATATATACGCTGCCACTTTGACGAATCGGGTAGCCCATTTGGTCAGTTGTTTCATTCTGACGTAAGCCCACCACTTCGTATACAAAGACGCGGCTACCAGCTTCGGTGTTGGCGGCTGCATCAGCGGCGTTGGAATTGTACATCGATTAACTCTCTCCGAACCCTACATCACTACTGAAAACTGAAAATTGGTGTTCTAAAACAGCTCTCTTGAGAGAGAGATTTCTGCTTCTGCAAAAAAGAGTCGCGAGAAATACTTCCAAAAATTAGCTGTGATGAACTTTTATTATTCTCGCCCGTAAAGGAGCGCCTGGGATGGCAAATTCCTTGCTTAACTCCTCTACCAGACTACAAATTTAGTCACTTGCAGAATGTTAAGAGCGATCGAGTTTTGTTTTTTTTAATAAAAATGTGCAACAAAACCTTAGCATAAGTACTAAGCCACTAGACGATATAGCCCAAAAGTAGCCTTGTAAGGGCGATCCCCTTCTGGTAGGATCTACTATAACAGTAGGACTAAATACTTAGCAGCTATCAGGCGCGATTTCTTCCATCGGGAAGCGCGATCGCACCAGCTGAAGCTTGGAGGCAACCCAAGCAATCCAAGTTAAGACTACCAGATTAAGTTCCAGGCTACCAAGTAAGCCAAACAAACAACATACAAAAACAGCCCATCTTGTCAGTTAGAGGAAACCTATGATCAGTAAGCCGGATCGCGTGGTTTTGATTGGCGTAGCCGGAGATTCCGGTTGCGGTAAATCCACGTTTTTGCGCCGTTTAACAGATTTGTTTGGAGAAGAGTTAGTCACCGTTATCTGCTTAGATGACTATCACAGCCTGGATCGCAAACAGCGCAAAGAAACAGGAATCACTGCCCTCAATCCCAAGGCAAATAATTTTGACCTAATGTACGAGCAAATCAAAGCTCTGAAAAACGGTCAAGCAATTGAAAAGCCGATTTACAACCACGAAACCGGATGCATCGACCCGCCGGAACACATCGAGCCAAATCATATTATTGTAGTTGAGGGTTTGCATCCGCTATATGACGAACGGGTGCGATCGCTACTTGATTTCAGCGTCTATCTTGACATTAGCAATGAAGTCAAAATCGCTTGGAAAATTCAACGCGACATGGCAGAACGCGGTCATCGCTATGAAGACGTGGTTGCTGCAATTAACTCTCGCAAACCCGACTTTGACGCTTACATCGAGCCGCAAAGAGAATTTGCCGATGTTGTGATTCAGGTGTTGCCAACTAACCTGATCAAAGAAGACAAAGAGCGGAAGGTATTGCGCGTGCGGATGCTACAAAAAGAAGACGTACACGGCATGACACCAACCTACCTGTTCGACGAAGGCTCTACCATTCAGTGGACACCTTGCGGACGCAAACTGACCTGTTCCTACCCAGGAATGCAAATGTTCTACGGGTCAGACGTTTACTACGGTCAATACGTCTCCGTATTAGAAGTAGACGGACAATTTGACAACCTAGAGGAAGTTGCTTACATCGAAACTCACCTGAGCAATACCTTTACCAAATACCAAGGTGAAATGACTCATTTGTTGCTCCAGCACCGCGAATATCCTGGTTCCAACAACGGAACTGGTCTATTCCAAGTCCTAACAGGCTTGAAGATGCGGGCAGTATACGAAAGCCTCACTGCCAAAGAAATCAAAATGGCAGTCTCGGCAAAAGCCTAAAACTAGGGGTGAGGGGTTAGGGGTGAGGGATTCTAATCTCTAACCCCCTCTTTATAGGGAAAGAGAGCTGAGGGAGCGATCGGCAGTTGAGGAGGAAAAATTACTTTTGACCTCTTTCTTGTCCCTGTTGTCTTCCCTATCTCGCTTATTCCCCTTATCCCTCCTCATTCTTGCCCTCACCCCTCACTCCTCACTCCACATCCCTTTAAAATAAAGGTTGCTCAAAAATTTGCGGGGACTAACTGGTTCATGTATACAGAAAAGGAGCTACTGAGTGAGGCGTGGACGAGATTAGAAGCATCGGTTTTAAAGTTTGAGAATGAACCAATTGGTACAGTAGCTGCTGCAATTGATAAAAGCACCCAACAGTTCAATTACGGGCATTGCTTTATTCGCGATTTTGTGCCTTCAGCCATAGCATTTTTGACTAGAGGTCAGGGTGAAATTGTCGCCAATTTTTTACGACAAACCCTGAAGTTACAGATTAATGACAAAAATATCGATGAAGTTAGGGCGCATATGGATGGCGTAAGACCAGGTATGGGTCTAATGCCAGCAAGTTTTGAGATCGTAGAAGAAGAAGGAAAACAAGTTGTCAGAGCCGATTTTGGCGAACGGGCAATCGGTAGGGTTACACCTGTAGATTCTTGTTTGTGGTGGCTGATTTTACTACGGATTTATCAAAGAGCTACAGGCGACGAAGAGTTAGTTCAAGAAGCAGGATTTCAGCGGGGAATTAGGTTAATTCTCAATCTCTACATGCTGAAGCAATTCGATATGTACCCGACGCTGTTGGTTCCCGAAGGGGCATTTATGATTGACCGTCGCATGGGAGTATACGAGCGTCCGTTAGAAATTCAAGCGCTGTTTTATGCGGCTCTACTAGCAGCAGATGAATTGCTGTTAGCCAAAAATAAGCAGGACATTCATACAGAAATCGAGCAGCGATTGGCAAGATTGAAAACGCACATTCGCGAACATTATTGGCTCGATTTAGAAAAAGTGAATGAAATTCATCGCTACGAAAACGAGCAGTTTGGAGAAGAAATTTGTAATAAATTCAATATATATCCAGAGTCTTTGGAAGCCTGGGCGATCGATTGGGTTCCTAAAGAAGGAGGCTATCTAGCTGGAAATCTGGGACCAGGACGGATGGATTTTCGCTTCTTTGCAATTGGGAATTTGATGTCGGTGATTTGCTCGTTAGCAGATGAAACGCAATCTCAAAAGATCATGAATCTGATCGGTAAACGATGGATCGATCTAGTCGGAAATATGCCAATGAAGCTTTGTTTTCCTGCTATAGAAGACAAGGAGTGGGAATTAATTACAGGCTGCGACCCAAAAAATGTGAGTTGGTCTTATCATAATGGAGGAAGTTGGCCCGTTCTGTTATGGTTTTTAGTCGCGGCAGCTTTAAAGGTGGGGAGAAAAAGTATAGCCGAACGGGGAATTAGAATTGCCGAAAAACGTTGGTGCGAGTATAAAGATAAAGATCGTTGGCCCGAATACTACGATGGCAGAAAAGGCAATTTAGTCGGTAAAAAGGCAATGCGCTATCAAACCTGGACGATCGCCGCTTACATTGTCGCCAAAGACTTAATGGAGAACCCGCAGCATTTAGAATGGATTACGTTTTGACAGTTATCAGTTATCAGTCATCAGACAGTTAGAAGATTTACCAATGACGAATGACGAATGACAAATGACAACTGACAACTGATTTCAGCCTGTACGAAACTCGCCACCTCCTTGAATCAAATCTTCTGGTCTAATATTGGAGAGAAACTCTCGAAAAGCTTTCAGCTCAGCTTCATCTGCTTCGCGATCGACGGGAATTGAAGCATCAGCTACCACTTCCTCCATCACCCAGATCGGGCTATTCAGGCGTAGGGCGATCGCGATCGCATCGCTGGGACGAGCATCAATTTCTTTTTTGACCTCACCCTGGCGGGCGCACAAAACTGCGTAAAACGTCCCATCCTGAATTGAATGAATGACTACTTTTTCCAAGGTCATACCCCAGACCTCTAGAATATTTACTATGAGGTCGTGAGTTAAAGGTCTGGGCGGTTTTTGATTTTCCAAAGCGCCAATAATCGCCTTTGCCTGATCTTGATTAATGTAGATGGGTAATGCTCTACGCTCTTTACCGTCTTTCAACAGCACGATTGGACTGCGGTTGACCGCATCTAAAGCAATGCCAGCGACTTTCATTTCGATCATTTGCGTAGCCTCTAAAACTCTCTAGGCAAAGGGTAATTGGTAGATGGGGTTGAAGGTGTTTGATTCTGTATAGCAAAAATAAACATACTTTATAGCCTTACATAACAACTTTTCCGATCTGCTGTCAGCAAAGACAGAGAATTGCCCTTAGTTCTTTGCTGTACGATAGCCTATCCTAAGTATGCCCTGATTGTAAGCTGAATTTATGGATTTAGCGTGAGTAAATTTTGCCAGAATCAGTTGTCTAAATTGCATCCAAGACCGCTCGGATGAGACAAACTAGCTAAATTGGGCAAAATTATCGATTTTTGGGAGAAAAACTGTGTTTACGGGATTAGTACAAGCTTTGGGTCAGATTCAAGCGCTAGACAACTATTATTATCAAATTACTTGCTCTAGCGACGAGAAAAATTTAATTTTGCCAGATCTCGCGCTTGGAGATAGCGTTGCGGTGGATGGAGTTTGCCTCACGGTCATGGAAATTCTACCCCAAGGATTTATCGCCGCAGCCTCGCCGGAAACCCTCCGCCGTACTACTCTGGGACAGCGCGAAGCGGATGCAGGATATGTCAATCTAGAAACTTCTTTGCGCGTTGGTGGTAAAGTGGGAGGTCATTTTGTCATGGGACACGTAGATGGAACGGGGTGCTTGGAAACGGTAGAAGAAACAGCTACCTCATGGGAAATGAGCTTTACCGCTACAGAAGCGATCGCCCGTTACATCGTTCCCAAAGGTAGTATTGCCATCAACGGTGTCAGCCTTACCATTGCCGATCTCGACCCTACTAGAAATTGGTTTAAAGTTGCCGTTATTCCCCATACCTACGATTGCACTAATTTGCGCGATCTCCGCCCTGGCAGTCTAGTTAATTTAGAAGCTGATATTTTAGGCAAATATGTTGAAAAGCTGCTGAATTACAACTCTCCTCACCAAGCCAGAGAAGAGTTATCACCAGCGTTTTTAGTCGAACACGGATATCTATGAGAAGCTAACCCCTCACTCCTAACTCCTCGCTCCTGCTTACAGCGTTGCGATCGCCGCGAAGGGCATTAACTAGCTGGACTACGGCAGATTCTAATTCTGCACCAGGATCGCGGGCAACTAAGCCATCCAAATCGACTTGCTTAATTTCAAAGTTGAATCGAGTACTGCTGGCGCTGGCGACGATCGCTTCGCGAACAGTGGCAGGCATCGCCGTTTCGTGATGACGTGGTTGGGAGTTGGCTAAGCGGATAGCTTTATCCAATCGTGCTAGCCCAGTCTTCAAGTATGCTTCAGGATTGGCAACAATCCAACCGTTTGCAGTTAACTGTCGCGTCTCAAAGTGGAGGTGAGGACCTGTGGAATTACCCGTACTGCCAACCCGCCCGATGACAGTTCCCTGCAGAATTGTTTCTCCTGGGGAGACAAAAATCTCAGATAAATGACCGTAAAGGGTTTGGAGCGTATTTTTGTTGTGGTTGAGAACGACAGTTAAACCGTAGCCACCGACATAATCGGCAACTTCTACCGTACCTGGATAAGCCGCTAACACTGGCGTTCCCAGGGGCGCACCTATATCTGTACCAGAGTGAAAGCTGAAATCACCAAACAGAGGATGGACGCGCCAGCCAAAAACTGAGGTGACGGGAGAGGGAACTGTCAGTGGAAACATGAAATTTCCCTGTCCTTGGGCTTCGGGATCGCGGTATTGATAGCTGAGAACGCTACGCTGGGTTTTCAAGTTGGTCGCCACGCGAAAGCCTTCAGCAGTAATATCGATCGGTCCAAGCTGAATTGGTTTGATGCCGTTAGCAACCGAGTGGCGATCGAGCGGGGCGACGCTTCTACCAAAGTTTCTAGAACGAGCTAGTTGTCTCATCCGCTGCTGGCGGAGGCTGGGACGACAAAGGCTACTCAAACCAGGTCTAGCAACAGCCCGACAACCGGATATTCTGGATTTTAATATTATTGAGCTTGGTGCTTCGTAGCCAGTGGTAGCACCGAGACTATATCCTGTGGGGTCGATGTACGCACCACTGGGATCTGGAGCAGGATTGTCAGGTAAGTTCGGCGATCGCCTGACAGGTGCAGTATTTAGCTTTTGTTGTAGTTTTTGCCATCTCTCAGTTTTGACCGACTTTGAGTTGATTTGTACATCGGGACTGGGAGAGGTATTCAATGAATTGTCGATCGCAGCTTCTGACTGAGCCAAGACTAAGTTGCCACCAAGCAAACTAGAAATACTAATAAAACTTATCAGAAATATATGTTTGGAGTTAGTAGGCATAGTAACTGGTAATTAGTAGTTAGTCATTTGTCATTTGTCATTTGTCATGTCATTGGTCATTTGTCATTGGTAGTTGGTTGTTTTTTCTCCCTCAGCTTCCTCAGCCTCCTCAGCTCTTTTCCCCCTACTCCCTACTCCCTGCTCCCTATGACTTCCTTACGATCCAAACGAAATATTTATGCTTTGTCAAACAATTAGCCATCATAACCCAGACTCACAGCACCAGGGGGGAGATAAATTTCTGAATTGGGGCTGGAATTGTATGACTGAGAGTCAAGCCTGACTCGTAGTTCACCGCGATCGCTAATACCAACTACAACACCGTTTTGTCCTTCTACGGTGATGCGCTGTCCCATATTTATAAATAGTTTGTGGTAAGACGGCAGAAGAGGATCGATTCCCCCTGGGGAGCAAAACTTGTAACCTGAAATTGTGCCTTGTAGTGTCACAGCCGCTAATGTTTCTAAGCAGTCAATTGCAGCCAACGGTTGTTGAGATAAGAAAGATTGCAAACCGATCCCTGTGGTTGGGACAGGGTTAGCCCAGTTAATCCCAACTCCGACTACAGCATGAATAATTTTTTCATGTCGCACTTTTGTTTCTGTCAGAATCCCACCCAGTTTACGTCCTAGCAAAATTAGGTCGTTGTGCCATTTCAATTTTACGGGAACACCGCGATCGCCTAAAGCTGTTGCAATGCCCCAAGCAGTGGCTAAAGTCAACTGATAACCGCAGTTAACTGGTAAGTTTGGTTCTAAAACTACAGATAAATATAAGCCTCCAGCTGGCGAAACCCACTGCCGTCCCCATTGTCCCCGTCCAGATGTTTGTCGTTCGGCAATGATGACCGTTCCTGGTTTTGCTCCCTGCGCGATCGCATCCCAGGCTTTCTGGTTGGTCGAGGGTATACTTTCGTAGACTTCTACAGCAAAATCCGCTTCTGCTGCCATTGGAGCAAGAGTTGCTAATAGCTTTTGTCTGTCTAGTCTCACGCTGGCAAGTGCAAACTGTGTCAATTAAGTTAGCATTAATTTGCTGCAAATAAACCTGTTATGGTCTGCTTCTACAATAGATGGCAGTTCGGCGAATTTAGTTTCATTTTGTTTGCTAGTTGTTTGCTAATTGTTTGCTAATTTTTAGATTTAATCCATGCATACTTGGGATTGGCGCGGTTGCGAAGGTTTTCTCTATCTATCGTGTAGCTTGTTAGAAGCATTTCCCCACGGTTTTTTCACGCGACATTTTCACCCTCATGCTCCCCACGATTTGACCTCAGCCTTACACCCAGAAGCCGAGGCTTATCGCGTCAAGCAGGTACACGGGAATGTTGTCGTGACTCCATCTGAAGTGAGGAGCGTAGACGCGACAGCGGCTTCTCGGAGAGTGGAGCGAGGAGCGAGGAGCGAGGGAGCTGAGGGAGTTGGGGAAGTTGGGGAAGCCGGGGGAGAGAAGCCACGCACCACGCAACTACCAGCTACCAACTACCAACTACCAATTCAAAATTCTCTCTCACTCCTCACTCCTAACTCCTCACTCCTAGTTGAGGCAGATGGATTGCTCACAGAACAGCCGCTACAGGCGGTTTGGGTTGCGAGTGCCGATTGTACGCCTGTATTAATTGCCGATCGCCATACGGGACAAGTTGCAGCCGTTCATGCAGGCTGGCGGGGAACGGCGATGAAAATTGTGCCGCAAGCGATCGCTCGTTTGCAAGCACAAGGTAGCAAAATTCAAGATTTGCGCGTCGCTTTGGGTCCAGCGATCGCGGGGAGTGTCTATCAGGTTTCTCAACAGGTAGCAGCTGAAGTTGGAGCTAGCATCACTGCAACTGAAACCAAAACCGAAATTCTCGACTTTTTAGCTGAAATACCCAACTCCCCTTTATTCCCCGACTCTCATCCAGAGAGAGTCCGGTTGGATATCCGGCGGGTGATTACTTTGCAATTAGAGCAATTGGGTATTAGTCCCGAACAAGTGGCGATCGCTCCTCACTGTACCTATCAAGAACCAGAACGTTTCTTTTCCTATCGTCGCGACAAACAGAAAAAAGTTCAATGGTCGGGAATTATTAGCCAATAAGTTAAGTCAAAAGTTAAAAGTTAAAAGTCAAAACTAACTATTCACCAATGACAAATGACCAATGACCAATGACTAATTAATATGCTAACCCCCGATATTTCAGATGCCGTGTGGGTTGTGGTGCGATCGCTGGCGCGGCTGGACGAGAACCGAAGCTTACACCCCGATATTTTCCTACTACTTGTTTGGTAACTACTTGAAGTGATTGATTAGATTTGGTATAAGCTAAACCACGATAAGAAAGTTGCATTGGTTACTTCTCCTTTAGGTAAAATGTGTCGGATAAACGTGGAAATAGAACAAATTTGAATGCAGTAGATTCCTTGCTAAAGTTGGTTTTTGAAAAGATTTTGAACGCGATACAGATATTATGGAATTGCAAGAAATCCAGCGAACAGAATTACCGTTGTCTTACTCTTAACTACCTCTCAATAATTCTGAATTTCGGATTTTAAGTTATGAATTTTTGTGACTAGCTGCAAGTTGAAAGCGCCAGTTCATTGCCCGTAGCTGTACGTACTCTGAGACAGGGCGTGGGTTCAAACTTTTGTCCAAGAGAATGAAACCGCCAGTTTAAAGCGTGGGGTTTGATGTAGGGTTGGATAGCAGCAGGTGTATCATCGTAAATTTGAGCGCGGTAGATGAGTTTCATTTTGTTAGCTGAACTGCTTGTATCTATTACATAGGTCTGGTAATTCCAGATTATGCAATTGAGCTGAAAAAAACTTCTGAAACCGAAAATTAGAGTAGGGTAGGCGTTTCCCACTCACCAGAAAAGTATCTGTTTTTCGTAATTATTTAGAATGACAATACTGCTATTTTTAGGCAGATAGCCTGCCTGTATCTTATACAGTCCGACACGAGAAATCTGCTGAGGAATGTCACGAGTTACACTCCACAAAACCGTTGCATTTGTCATTTGGGCGACTATAAGTCGCAACTACACAATCGTAGACGCATAGCGGCTTGCCGTAGGCTAGTCCGCCGGCACGGATTGATGGAAAGTCAAGGTCTGAACCCGCGCAGGCGGGTTTTGTTTTGTATAGCTGAGCCAGTGCGTTGCGGAGGTCTCCTCCGTTGTAGCAACTGGCGTGCGAATTTTATTTGCCTGCTGCAAGCTCTAGTACTGCATAACGTGTCACTGGCATTACTGCATTATGTGTCAATGGTGGCACTGCATTATGTGGCAAAATTAAAGACGGTGTTAAGAAAAAACTTTAATAGGTAATCCCGTGACAACTGCTACCGCTGCTCGTCGTGTCGTGTTTCCTTTCACCGCTATTGTGGGTCAGGACGAAATGAAACTCGCCCTTTTACTCAACATTATCGACCCGAAAATTGGCGGGGTAATGATCATGGGCGATCGCGGTACTGGCAAATCCACCACGATCCGCGCTTTAGCTGACCTATTGCCAGAGATTGAAGTTGTAGCGGACGATCCGTTCAACAGCCATCCTAGCGATCCCGATCTGATGGGAGATGCAGCACGGCAAAAATTAGAACAAGGTGTAGAAATTCCCGTCGCTAAGAAAAAAATTACTATGGTCGATCTGCCGCTAGGAGCGACAGAAGACCGAGTTTGCGGCACGATTGATATTGAAAAAGCCTTATCTGAAGGTGTCAAAGCTTTTGAACCAGGACTGCTGGCAAAGGCAAATCGCGGTATTCTCTACGTCGATGAAGTTAATCTACTTGACGATCACCTTGTAGACGTATTGCTAGACTCCGCCGCCAGTGGTTGGAACACTGTAGAACGGGAAGGCATTTCGATCCGTCACCCCGCCCGTTTTGTTCTCGTTGGTTCTGGCAACCCAGAAGAAGGTGAATTGCGCCCCCAACTGCTCGATCGCTTCGGGATGCACGCGGAAATTCATACTGTAAAAGAACCAGCCTTGCGGGTACAAATTGTGGAACAAAGGTCGGATTTCGACCAAAATCCACTGCAATTTTCTGACAAATATCAGCCACAGCAACAAGCTTTACAACAACAGCTGATTAAGGCTCAAGAATTGTTACCTTCAGTACAAATGGATTACGATCTGCGGGTAAAAATTTCTGAAGTTTGCTCCGAACTCGATGTTGATGGCTTGCGGGGTGACATTGTAACCAACCGCGCAGCTAAAGCGATCGCGGCGTTTGAAGGTCGTACTGAAGTCACAGTAGATGATATTCGTCGTGTGATTACTCTATGCCTGCGTCACAGGCTGCGGAAAGACCCCTTAGAGGCGATCGATTCTGGCTATAAAGTAGAAAAGGCATTTAGCCGCGTGTTTGGGATTGAACCAACGACAGATGAAATGCCTGAGAAGACAGCGCAAGCTAATGGTATCGGACAAGCGGGCGGACGCTATCGCTAGCCTTAAATTCCCCACGATCGAATATTTTAATTTGTGTACGGGCGGCTTTATCAAATAGATTAACAGCTTTAGCTGTAATTTTTAGTCAAAACCCGCCCCTACAAGTTTTGACTTTTGACTTTTGACTTGCCTATGAGAATTTGGCTAATTTGGTGGAACACTCTAGTTTTTTCTTGTCAGCACAATCCACCTCAGCTGATCGAAATGCTGATGTTATTGCTAGCAACTATATTACTGGGAGCTTGGCTGATTTCACCCCACTGGTCTTACCAAGCATTAGCCTGGAGTTACTTAATTGGGGTATCAGCTTCCATGTGGATACGTGAAGCGATCGCCCCTACCTACCAAGCGCGTCCCACCCAAGTTATTGCCGTACTGTTATTTATCCTCAGCCTCTACGGTTTTGCTGACTTGTTTCAATATTTGTAGAAGCGAGTAGCAAAGTCTTCCTACAAAATCTCTGGCTCAGCTGGTACGATTTTCGGCAGGGGCAAGGTAGAAGTCTCTGTTGCGATCGCCTCTTTACCCAATTGCCAAGTACCCACCTTTTCTGCACCCGCTTGTTGTAGTGTTTTTAATAAATCGGCGCTAGAAATTATCAATTCATCAACATCAATCCCACTATAAGTACTAGGGTATTTATCCAAACGCTTAATACCTTCTCCTAATAAAATAACTGCCCCGTGCCAATTCTGATTACCCAGATGATAAAGCCCTACAGCAACTTGCAAAACTCCCTGATAGAAAGTTTTTTCCGGTTCGGTTGCTTCCATCCATATGGCTTCTAAGGTATCGTGACAGGCGTAGAACTGCCCTTGATTGAACTGTTCTACACCCTGCCAAAACTCCTCTGGTTCCTCTTGATTCAAGATTTCATGCCTCTTGTACAAATATTTGGTAAGGGCGGGTTCATCCAGTTTTTCAACTAGAGTTAGGAATTTTTGGTGAACCCGCCTCTACAATTCCGAATTCCGAATTCCGAATTCCGAATTCCCTACCCCATGCTTTCTCGCACGGTTTTGATGTAATCTAGATCGATGTCCTGTTGTTCTCCAGCGAAGTCGTTGTCTGGAGTTAAGAACAGCATACAGTGACACTCTTTACGTTCGCGCATTGGTACACAAGGGCAATTCCAGAAAGTTGCGTGAACTTCTGCTTCCTTGTCTTCATAATGGCGACAGGGACATAAAGGCGCACCAAGATCGTCTTTGTGTTTGGCAAGCCCTTCCACCACTACAGCTGTCACGGAAGGATCGGCGCAAAAATATGTTCCCGTGCGCTTGGCGTAAGTCTGAGAGAACTGCCACATTGCCTCTAGGCTTTTCTCAGTCGATAGAGCGTTGTTTTCTGTTGTGTTCATAACCTTTCTTGACGAAACTTTAAGTTTTGTTTACAAGATCTGAAGCATTGTTTCTAGCATTTTAACAACATACATGTTGCAAAAGTGAATATAAGTCGTAAGTCGTAAGTCGTAAGTCGTAAGTCGTAAGTTGTAAGTCGTAAGTCGTAAGTTAAGAAGCCTCTAGTCACAAACCACCAGCCACTGCTTACTGATAACTGATAACTGATAACTGATAACTGATTACAGTTTTGCTTTGGACAACTCATCGTGTAACGCCCGTAAAGTAGGGTATTGCGAGCGCAGTTGCATGATGTATTCCGTCCAATCAGATTGAGTGTTGCACGATTCACAGACAGCCTTGATTCGTTGTAGGTGTTGGACAGCTTCTCGATAAGCAGGGCGATTTTTTTGCTCGATCGCCTGCGTAGCTAAGTGTTTGTAAAGGGCGATCGCCATTTGGGGATGGGTAGTTTCGATTGCCTTGGCTAGGGGTTGGCGAAATCTAGACTGCTCCCATTGTTTGAGCTGGGGAAATAATTCTAGCACCCGCTCGATATTTTGCTCGTAAAAGGCAATATGTGTCAGTAAGAGCAGCTGTTTGTTCCGCTGGAGCTTTTGTAGTATCTCATCCCGCAGTTGTTCCCACGCCTCAGCTTTTTGCCCCAGATCCTGTAATTGTTTGTATCCTTCTAGAGATGGTGATTCCCAAAATATTTGTTGTTGCCAGTTGAGGGCAGTCTGCGGATCGCCGTACTCTTGGTAGTATTTGGTCAGCCACTGCTGATAATGACCTCGTGATTTTTCTTGCTGTGCTAGATGCGCGACCAACTCGACTGCTTGTGTGGTAGCATGGGCGGCTATCAAGGCATCGGCAAACTGTAACATGAGTCCAGGCAGATGAGTAAAATGCTGACGGGCGATCGCCATTGCGGTTTCGATTTTACCTTCTTCTACCAACAAAAAGGCTTGTTGTTCGGGGCTGCCCAATTCGTGAATTAATTTGCTGGCTGTTTCATTACTGCCTTGCTGTTTCTGGCGATCGGCTAATAATCTCACTAAAGCATCTCGCGTCCAGCGATTGCTACTACTGCGCTGAATTTCACCGCGAACTCGGTCTTCTATCCATTCCCACTCTGCATCCGTCGCCCATTCTAATAAAGCATCCCTAGCTGAATATGCAAAGTCAATGCCACCTAATTCTATATCTTGCAGTACGGCATCGAGTAAAGTATGCAGCCAAATCGCCCTCGTTTCTGCATCTAAGGATTGAGCTTGGGCTAAGCATTTTCCTAACCCTTCGGCAGCATCTTGGGCAACAACGCAGACATCGCCATCGTAGTCAATAGCTTGTAAATTATCGTCATAACTTGCGGTAATTTCTGCTAGCAGCATTTGGTAAAGCGCCCCTGCCCACAGCCAATTATTTTGCTGAAAAAGTTGTTTTGCCGTATCAATTAAGAGTTGTAAATCTGTGGCGATCGCCTCCATATCTTCTTGACGTAGGGCGCGTTGCGCTTGACGGCGATAGATTGACAAATCTAGAGCTTTTCCTGGCTGCGGCTGAGCTGTAGAAAGTTCTACCAATGACAGTAAACTGGGATAACGCTGTACCATTAACTCAACTAGCTCGATCAAATCTTCGCGACTGCGAGTAGCAAGCATTTCGCTTAGGGGTGGTATGACGTGAAAAGTGTCGGGCTGGTGGACGTAAGCCAGTAACAAAGCTATCTGATGCTTGCAGAGTCCGCCCCAATCGTAGGGGCAAGTACAATCAGCACTGACAACTCCCTGTTTGCCCAATTTGATGCGCGGCTGGTAAAGTTCGGAACCTTGACAATCTGCCCATAAGACTAAATCTTGGCGCATCGGGTTGAGAATTCTGCCTTGGCGATAATAGCGATCGCCACGCTGAAAACTTTGCTCTGTCGCTAGTTTACGAATTTGTGCTTCAGTCAGACGAGGTAGAGTCGCGATCGCCATATGCCTTGCCTCCCGTATAGTTCTTTAAGCGAATCTAATTCGCGACTACACAAACAGAGTCCGCTTGCGGGGACTGTCATATATTCAGTCTCTTAACCCGCTAAGCGGGTTTTGCCCAATGCTTTTCGGTTAAGGTAAGATCCCCCAACCCCCGCCAAATCGGGGGCTTTAAGTTCCCCCCTTTTTCAGGGGAGGACACTTACGTGGGCGGGTTTCCCGACTTGAGGAGCGACTGCGTTGCGGAGGTGTCCTCCGTTAAAGCACGTCGCGTTAAAGTGTCCGTGGGCTAGGGGGGATCTTCCAAGATCTTTGCATCACTAACCGAGATGTATTGGAGTTTTGCCTATATAGCTGCGAATTTTATTTGCCAAGCTTCCTAGAAACAAATTTTACTACAAACTATTTTTTGCTTCTTGGGATACAGCTTCAACTTCGTCTTTGGCTAACTGCTCGATCAGAGTCCGAGCTTGTTCGCCGCCCAATTTAGCTAAAGCTTGCACGACACGATAGCGAATTTGCCAATCGGGGTTGGTAGCAAAAGGAACTAGTAATTCAATTGCTTGCGGATTGCCTAAATCTCCTAGAGAGCTAATTGCCGCAGTTTTATCTAATTCGCTACCTGATTCCAATGCTTCTTTTAATAAGTCAAAAGAGCGCGGATCGCCTAATTCGCCCAAAGTTGCAATAATACTAAACCGCACCAACCACTCGGGCGTACTGTGATAGACTTGCGCTAAATCTGCAAACGCATCAGTTAACTTCAGCGCTCCCAGACAGTCAGCCGCAGCAGCTTGTACATCTGGTTCGGGGTCGTTGAGCAGGCGATCGCGCAATACATTTAAACTAGTATTTAAATCTTGTCCTCCCAAAGTGTCCAACTGACTCACTGCCGAGTAGCGCACTCTGGCATTGGGGTCATCAATTGCCTTGAGCGCCAACTCAAGCGCGACTCCTTTATCTTCTAATTCGCGAACTTGATTCATCGCCCGCAAGCGATCGCCCAAATCCTGCGAATCGAGTAATTGCTTTACCGATTCTGGACTAACAGCCATTTTGAATTTTTTATTTGTATTTGGTAATTTGTATTTACTCTTACCATTTTTTAGGGGCAAGAAGTTACAAGTTAAAAGTCAAAAGTTATAACCGATCGCTGATAACTGACAACTGACAACTGACAACTGATAACTGACTCCTACTCGCTGGCTGCTAAGTCGCGCACGATATCGCCGCGAGTCAAAATTCCAATTACCTTACCGCTAGGATCGACGACAGGCAAACGCTGGATCTTGCGATCGTGCATCAGTTGCGCTGCATCGCGCAATGGTTTATCAGGAGCAACGGTAATCACATCCTGACTCATTACCTCTCCCACCGTTTGCCCTAAAGCTTTATGCAAATCTCGTTCGTATTGAGCCGGATTTTTCAGGAAAATCACGCTATCAAGAAACATGATGTAAGCCGGAGGAGTGACCCCCGTTTCTTGCCACATCAGATCTGTCTCTGAAATTGTACCGATCAACTTGCCCGCATCGTCTACCACGGGTAAACCACTAATACGCTTTTCTGCCAAAAGCTTAATTGCATCATGCAGTGAGGTTTCTGGACGCACCACAATTGGGTCGCGGGTCATGACATCGGCAACAGTCTTAGGCATTTACAGACAGCTCTCTTTTGCAATATCCTCTAAATTTATTTTAAAGGGTAAGGGATAAGTCAGCTTAGGAGCCAGCAGCCAAATTCCTCAAGCTAATTTTCAATTCCATGCTCTCATTAATGCTGCCGATCGCACTCTCTATCATGCTAAAAAAGTGGGACGCGCTCGCTATTGCGTCTATTCCTTCAGCAGGGAGCGCACGAGCAGGGAGCAGTGACCAGTGACCAGTTAGTTATTTTATCTCCTCAGCCTCTTCAGCTCCCTCAGCAACCTTGCGCTCTCTTCTCCCCCTTATCCCCCTTGTCCCCCTTGTCCGACTTCCGACTTCCGACTCCCGACTCCCGACTCCCGACTTATTCTGTCCTACTGCCAATTAACCAAACTAATCTTCCTACTAACCAACCAAGAATTGCGTAAGCTGCAATTGCCACAAGCGCGTTAATTTCAAACACCTGGGAATTGCCAAACTTGGGCGTACCGAATAGGTTGGCAACTGGAGCGTAAAAAGGCTCGGAGAGATTATAGATAAATTGAGCGAATGTATTATCTGGGTTCGCCCCAAACAGCCGCAAAATCATTCGTAACAACAGCAGCATTCCTAGCGCTCCGGCGAGGAAGTAAATAATTTGTACCAGTTTGCTGACAGTAGCATTACGGCTAGCCAGTGTCACTCGCCGTTCTGCTTCACGTAGCCGAATTTCTTCATGCTGCTGTCGGTCGTCATCTCTCATTTGCTCCTACCTGTACCTTGCGATCGCGATTTTCTTTGTCAGTTAATTTTAATTTTAAAAAAATTATCCAAGTTTCAAGGGTGAAACAAATCCGTATTTTTCAAATCTTCATCGAATTCTTCATCGTACACATACTTAAATTACTCTTGCTTAAGTCACGATAAAAGCACGACTCACAAAAATTTAGTTATTTTTTCTATCCTCAAAGTTAACCGCTAATAGCTAGCTACTCATAGCTATTTACTACAATGGTCGATCTCAATCAGAAAGCTTCTATCTTAATTGTTGATGACAACCCAATCAATGTTAAAGGTTTGTTTAAAATTTTACAAGCTTCTGGATTTATAGTCTCTGTTGCTAACAGCGGTGAAAAAGCTTTATTAAAAATCAAAAATACGTTACCAGATCTAATTTTATTAGATGTAGTGATGGTAGGAATGAATGGCTTTGAAACCTGTCGTCATCTCAAAGCCAATCCAGCAACTCAAGATATTCCAGTTATTTTTATTAGTGCTTTAGATGAGGCAACTAATAAAGCCGAATGCTTTGCGGTTGGTGGAGTTGATTACATTACCAAACCCTTTGCAGCCGAGGAAGTATTAGCGCGAGTCAAGCATCAATTAGCATTGCGTGCAGCCAAAATAGAAATTGAACGGCTTAACCAAGAACTAGAAACAAGAGTTCGCCAGCGAACGCTGCAACTAGAGGCAGTCAACCGACAGTTGCAACAGGAAATTAGCGATCGCCATCAAGTACAAGAGCAGTTAGTTTACAGTGCTTTGCACGATGCCTTAACCCATCTCCCCAACCGTACCTTGTTGATGGAACGCTTGGAAATGGCGTTACAACGGGTAAAACGATATCCAGACCATTTATTTGCCGTTTTATTTATCGACTTAGACCGCTTCAAAACGATCAACGATAGTTTAGGGCATCAGGTAGGCGATCGATTGCTATTGGCGATCGCCCATCTACTACAACAACTCGTTCGCTCCACAGATACAGTTGCTCGCTTAGGCGGAGATGAATTTATCATTCTCCTCGACCCCATTCAAGATATTAATGATGCGATTCGAGTCGCCGAGCGAATTCACACCCAATTGCGATCGCCATTGCAACTAGCCAGCAGAGAAGTCTTTATCGGTGCTAGTATCGGTATCGCTGCGAGTGCAACTCACTATCAGCATGGCTCAGAGCTGCTGAGAGATGCAGATATAGCCATGTACCGTGCTAAGGAGCAAGGCAAAGCGCGGTATGAAATTTTCGACCGAGCCATGTATGCTGAAGCAATCCACAAACTGCAAATCGAAAACGATCTGCGTCAAGCAGCAGTCGGACAAGAGTTTCACCTCAATTACCAGCCAATTGTCTCTTTAGACACGGGTAGAATTATCGGTTTTGAAGCGCTACTACGCTGGATGCATCCCGAACGGGGTTTGATTTCTCCATCCCAGTTTATCCCGATTGCTGAAGAAACTGGATTAGTTGTTCCAATTGGTGAATGGGTGCTTTACACAGCTTGCAGCCAAATGAAACAATGGCAAACTCAATTTTCTCATCCACCCGCCAAACTCAGCGTCAACCTCTCGCTGAAACAATTGCGAGAACCCGATTTTCTGGAGAGGATAGACCGCATATTAACCGAAACGGAAATCGCAGGCGAGAGTCTCAACCTAGAACTGACCGAAAGTATGCTCATGGACAACGTGGAAGAACTGATCTTCGTTCTCGGACAACTGCGGGCGAGAAATATTCGCCTGAGTATTGACGACTTCGGTACGGGTTATTCTTCTCTCAGTTATTTGCACCGTTTTCCAATCGATTATTTAAAAGTAGACCGAGCTTTTATTAGTGGGATTGGAACTGGTGGCAAATCGCGTCAGATTGCCGCCACAATTATTTCCCTAGCTCACCAATTAGGAATTAAAGCGATCGCCGAAGGCGTGGAAACCCCTACTCATTTACAAAACTTACAAGCATTGAATTGTGAAGAAGCACAGGGATATTTATTTTCTAAACCCCTAGATTTAGCAGCCGCAGAGTCTTTAATTTTAACCAATCCTCAGTGGTGAGTTAACAGAGTGCGATTGGCTGATGGCTTCAGTTTCAAATGCGATCGCTTCACGTCCGATGCAGCATTTTTTGTTTGAGTATGTAAAAATCCGATCGCTTTGCTAGCAAGCTTGGAGGTCGAACCTTTAACACAAGTGGATAGCAAGCCAAGACAAATACGAGTCGGACTACGGTTGAACAGAGTAAAGCCCAACCCGCGCCTTGCAATCCCAACCGAGGTACGAGTAATAACAGGAAGGGAATGCTCAGCCCCAAGCCAATTGTTTGCAGAAGCGTCACCGTCCCAGGTCTTCCTAATGCCATAAATGCTTGTGCCAGTATCCAGACGCTACCGTCAACCACAGTCATCACAACCAGAATGCGAAATACAGGGACAGCTCCCATAAACTCAGCACCGTAAAGCAAGTTGAGCAGCATCGGTCCTACTATAAATAAAATCGCAGCTGCCATAGTCGTCAGAGCCGTGCTGATTCGCACTGCCATCCCAGTTACAGCAACAACTTCTGCTATGGGACGAGCTGCTGTTTTAGGTAACAGTACTGTGACAATCGAATGCTGAAATAGATTCAGCATCCGGGATAAGCTCAGAGAAATCACATATTTTCCCATCGCTTCGGGTGCTAACAAATTGATAACTAGCGCTTGATCCACTTGTACTGAGAGCGTACCGATTAGATCGATCCCGTATGCCCTCAAACCATAACTCATCAGACGTTGATAAGATTTTCTCAACCCGCTCAAACGGGGACGAAAGCGCTGCCATACATAGCGAGATAGCCAAAAAAATATCGGGAGACTGGGAAACGCATAAGCAATGACAGCAGTAAAAGGAGTGAGGTTGCCTGAAACTGCTAGTCCTGTCAAGATGGCTAATGTTGTTAACGGTTGCAGATATTGTGCTTGATTGGCAGTTTTGAAATTGTAATCTGCTTCCAGTGCTGCGGTATAAATAGTTGTCAGCATGATTATGGGCGATAGCACCATAAACCATTGAGCGTAGCGGATGACTTCTGGCGAATACTGAGTTAACCACTGCGGGATGAAAAGTATACCTGCGATCGCCGCGACTATACCTAATATCGTACCCAAGACGAGGGTAGCAGAAAAAATCTCTGATTCCTGCTCTGGGTTGCGTTTGAGATAATAGCGTAAAGCAATTGGCAGTCCCAAAGTCATAGTAAAAGCTAAAAATTGGGGCCACAGAGCGATCGCTGCTTGTTCGCCTCGTCCATCAGGTCCCAAAATACGTGCTGTAATCGCACCTGTACATGTGTTCGCACCTAAAATCAGTATCTTCGTCAGCAGTGTTTGCAAGGTAGCAGCAGTCGCGCCACGTCCCGCTAGTACCCAACGAACACTAGCACCTACAGTTTTCATCCATTCCACTCCAGTCTCATCAAAGCTCGAATACTCGTTTTCTATTAATTCCTCTTAATATCGGGAATAAATAGGGAAAAAAGGTCTTATTTGTACTACGTCAAAACTAATTCTCCGTTTAACAAAAAATAGCTGTTAATGGTCGTTGTTTGCCCATTGATGGCTACTTCAAAACATATTTGCAAAAGATCTTGCCTAGACAACGGCATTTGTTAACGCTAATGGAGTAAGGGAACATTGTAAATTTAACCATAGATAGATGCAAAGAAAGGTAAATGAAAAAAATAGTTTCTTCACAGTTTTCTATTGCTGATTCTCATTCGTCAATTTATACCTCGCTCGATCGCTAAGCAATCACAGTAGCAGCTATTACTGATAAAAAATTAGTCTTTATTGCTACTTTGACCGCTACATTATATAGAGGTATTACATACAGTGCCTGCCTTCCTTTCGGGCAGTGAGATTGAAGTATGGAAAGAACGATCGAGAGTGATAATAGTCAAAAGTTTCCCAACTTCAGACAGAGAGTGAAGATAGAAGCAGTTATGGCAGGACACAGTAAATGGGCAAATATTAAACGTCAAAAAGCAAGGGTTGATGCCGTTAAGGGAAAAACATTTACGCAATTGTCGCGGGCAATTATTGTGGCGGCGAGAAATGGCGTACCCGATCCGGCAGGAAATTTTCAGTTACGAACGGCAATTGAGAAAGCCAAAGCAGCAGGTATTCCAAATGAAAATATCGAGCGAGCGATCGCTAAAGGCGCAGGTACGTATGAGGACTCTGCCAATTTAGAAGAAATTCGCTATGAAGGTTACGGTCCTGGTGGGGTGGCGATTTTGATTGAGGCTTTGACTGACAACCGCAACCGTACTGCTGCCGACCTGAGAGCTGCTTTTAGTAAAAATGGGGGAAATTTAGGTGAAACAGGCTGCGTTAGCTGGATGTTCGAGCGCAAAGGAGTCGCGCTGGTTTCTGGCGAAGTAGATGAAGATGAACTGTTAGAAGCATCCCTGGAAGGTGGCGCGCAATCCTATGAAATCAGCGAGGATGAGCATGGGCAATCGGCTGCTGCGATCGCAGAGATCGGCAATTTGGAAGCTCTAACTCAGGTGCTGAAAGAAAAAGGTTTTGTTGTAGACGAAGTAGAATTGCGTTGGATTCCCAACAATACTGTGGAAATTACCGATCCAGAACTAGCGCGATCGCTTTTGAAGTTAATCGATGCTTTAGAATCTTTGGACGACGTGCAGAATGCTACCGCTAACTTTGAAATGAGCGATCGATTAATGGCGATGAACTTTGCTTGATCTATCGCAGGGAGCAGGCAGTAGAGAGCGCACGAGCAGCGAGTGGAGCTGCTGAGCAGATGAAAAAGTCATTGTACGAGCGCAAACTTGCAGTCAATAGGCTTTTCATCAAGAAAATTAATCGGGACGCACAGCCGTGCGTTCCTGTTAAGTATGCATTTCGTATGTATCTCATTTAGCTAGAAGTGTCGGTGAATCTCTCTGTCTTTATACGGTAATGGCTAATTAGTCAAGTACCACTTTTAGAATTTTCAGTTATAAGTGGTAAATTGTGAAAACCTTTTCCAGAAAAAATATCGGCATCGTTCTATCAATAATAGAAACCATTAGAAACGAGATTTATTTGTGCTTAAAAATATTTCCGCTATTTTGCTAGATCGAAAACTTAGAGTATGATTTTATACGCAAGTTCATTTATTTCCATTTTAATCTGTAACCCTAATGCTCAAGGAGATTGGATATAAAGTTTGGCAATTGAAAACTGAATTCGTTTACAGACTAGCGTTAAAAAAATATGCCAAGTCACTGCCCGCGCTTTCTCCAGCCGATCGGCAGATTGTCGATCGGCTGCAGCAAGAGGGAGTTTATGTTACCTCTTTAGAAAAGTTGGGATTTGCTTCCACTCCACAACTACTTGATGCTTGCAGCAAAGTTCTATCTTGTACAGAACCCGAGTGCGATCGGAGTGTGGCAAAATCTCCACTTCAAATCTACGCTCTATCAGAATTAACAGATTTTTCTTTATGGGGAAATGACAAGCGACTGCTTGACATCGTGCAAAACTATATTGGTCTACCAATTAAATTTCAAGGTATCCAGTTGCGACGAGAATCCAGTCATCCAGATCAGTTTGGCGCAATGCTGTGGCATAAGGATGGAGACGATCGCCGCAGTATAAAAGTCATCATATATCTGAGTGATGTTGACCGAGAACACGGACCTTTTGAATACATTCCTAAATCCCTCACTGCCGTTGGTTGGCTAAGATTTTGGATCGACTATCAGATTTTCCGCACGGGTTTTTCCGGTCTGAAAAATGACAAGATGGAGCAACTCGTCCCCAGATCTGCATGGAAGTCGTGTGTTGGAGCTGCGGGTACAGTGATATTTGTCGATACTCACAGCGTTTTCCATCATGGCAGCCTACGTACAGCAGAGCGCTCAGCTCTGTTTTTTGTTTATACGGCTCGACACCCAAAACGCCCAGATCTTTGCCGTCGGTATAGCCATCCCTCTCATCCGAGACCAAATTTATCGCCCAACGCTCAAACATCTGAAGCAGCAGTAAGCCTCGAAGTTTAACCCTGTCAAGCTTGCGTCTTCCGATCGCAGCTAACTTCTGACTTGGGGTACGGGCGGGTTTTGATGGAAGATTGATTGTCACTAGCGATGAATCTGTTGCTCAACCCGCCCCTACCACTCCTGACTTCTGAGTTCATCATGACTTGCTTACCCTGCGGATTCGCGGCAAAATGAAGATAAGTAACTATTCTTAATCAACTCGATATACTTTGTTAGACATGGCGTTCGAGCAACTTTCGCAGACAGTTTCACCCCCGCACGCGATCGCACCCGATAATGGTTTTGACTACGACTTGGCGATCGTCGGTGGTGGAATTGTGGGCATAACCCTTGCCTGTGCCTTGAAAAATTCGGGGTTGAGGGTGGCACTAATTGAAGCAAAGCCATACTCCGTAGCAGCGATGAAGGGGCAAGCATACGCCGTTCACATGTCTTCGCGACTAATTTTATCGGCAATCGGTGTCTGGGATAAAATTCTGCCTGGAATTGAAACGTTTCATCATGTCAAACTTTCCGATGCCGATCGCCCAAACGTGGTAGAGTTTCACCCAGAAGATTTGGGGACGGAGGTTATCGGTTACGTTGCCGAACACCAAGCTTTATTAACGCCTCTACAGGAATTTTTGCAGGAATGCTCCAATGTTGAGTATCTCTGTCCGGTGGAGGTGGTACGAACTGAGTTTCAATCGCATGGAGTCAAGCTGACGCTCAACGTCTCAGGGAAGTCACAGCAGATCTGCACGCGGTTGTTGGTGGCGGCGGATGGGGCGCGATCGCGGATTCGCCAAAATGCGGGAATTAAAACCTGGGGCTGGCAGTACTGGCAATCTTGTATTGTCGCTTTTGTCAAACCAGAAAAACCCCACAACAACACGGCGTATGAAAAATTCTGGTCGAGCGGACCCTTCGCCATTTTACCCCTACCAGGAAATCGCTGCCGTATTGTTTGGACTGCGCCTCATGCCGAAGCAAAAGCTTTATTGGAATTGGATGACGCGCAGTTTCTCGCCGAACTCACCCGCAGGTATGGCACTCAGATGGGAGAGCTGCAACTAGAAGGCGATCGCTTTATGTTTCCGGTGCAGTTGATGCAAAGCGATCGCTATGTGTTACCGCGTCTGGCATTGGTGGGTGATGCCGCTCACTGCTGTCATCCCGTAGGCGGACAAGGCTTGAATTTAGGAATTCGCGATGCTGCGGCTTTAGCGGAAGTGCTACAAACAGCCGCTCGTCAAGGAGAAGATCTCGGCAGCTTGCAGGTACTCAAACGATACGAACGCTGGCGCAAGCGAGAAAATTCCGTGGTTTTAGGCTTTACCGATTTACTAGATCGGACTTTCTCGAATAATTATTTACCCGTGGCGATCGCTCGTCAATTCGGCTTGTGGGTTTTGCGGCGCGTGCCTATTGTCAAGCGATCTGCCTTGCAACTTATGACTGGTTTAGGAGGGCGTTTACCTCAAATCACAGCGATCGGCGATCGGTGACCAGTTATCAGTTATCAGTTATCGGTTGTCAGCAATTGGGTGCGAAATAATCTTTTCTGGATATCGAGCGAGACTCTGTAATAAGTGCATTAATTTCACCTATTAACTATCGAACTGGTCACTGGTCAGAAGTCACTGATAACTGATAACTGAATTTTTACCACTTTTTGTATGGTAAAAATTTTCCTGACATGATCACTTTGACGCGATCGCCTTTGGGATCTTCTTCTTTCTCTACATCTAAAGTAAAGTCAATTGCGCTCATAATTCCGTCACCAAACTTTTCGTGAATTACGCTTTTGAGTGGCATTCCATACACTTGCATAATCTCATAAAAGCGATATATGAGCGGATCTGTCGGTACGACTGGACCCAATCCTTTCAAGGGGCATTCTGTTAGTTCTGGTGCTAATGTCGTTGGTAGCCCAATCGCCGATAAAATCTTTTCTGCCTCTGCCTGAGAAGCACTAGCTTGACGGTAAAAGACTGCGGCAATCCAAACTTCATCCCTGCCGACTGCTTTTTCTAAATCGACAAAGGATATCCCTTTTTCTTGTTTTGCTGCTAAGAGTTTTTGCGTAATTTCTGGCAGCATTTTCTTACCTCTCAATTGCTCGTTTTATGCAATTGTATCGATTGTTCTATTTGGTTTTTGTGATGAATTTTACTGAAAAATACAGAACTTGTGGAGCAAAAGACAAAGAGAATAGAACGGATGTTTGATAGTTTGGCTCTCTACTACAAAGCGATCGCCCCTCTAAACCTTCCTAAATTGATTTCTGAAATCATCTCGATCGCGATTCGATTTTCGAGCGATCGCACTGCTTAAATTATGGTTTTGCAACTCGATTGCGATTTCCGTTGCCTTGAATGACAATGAAAAGAACAGCTAAATTTTACACGCCATAATTACCGTAAATTACCGGGTAGATCGAACGATTGTCTTTACAATATCTTATGATTTGTGCCTGGAGCATTCGATTTATTTAAAATAATCGTAAAGTTATCGGTATAAGTATTATTATTTTTAGGTAGTCTTTTATACTTAAGTGTTAGTTGTTTAACATTCTTATTGTTCGTTTAACCCCGATTCTCATTGAGTAGGACGAAATTTCAGAGGCAGGATGTGTAGCCATAAATAAACGCCAGACTCCGAATCTCCATCAAGCTAATATCCTAAAGCAATTCACGGATGTCTGGAGTTGGCACAACGCCTCATTTTCGTCCAATTTCATTTGGTTGTGTTGCGTCACTTCTAAGCTATATCAGATCGCTCAGACGTATTAGCAACAGGCAATCGCATTCTCGTGCCATGCAGTTATCAGAAGATCGTAGGGAATTCACGAAAATAGATGATTTCACTAATTAATTCTCAAAAACTATGGCTGAAGTTGCAACGGAGGTTTTTACAATACTTTGCAATCTCGCTCAAGCAGCCGCAGTGGCTGCTGATGTTTGCATTTAGCCGCATTCAGATTATTCGTTTTTTGGTGTTGCACTTAACTAAAAAACCGATAAAAATGAATTTTCTTAAAGAAAATTCTGTTTTTACCGATCTTGACTCAGATCGGGTGGTTAAAGCTTTAAAAAGCGATGGTTTGCATTTGGGGATTACGATCCCACCGCATCTACTCAAAGAGATTCTAGATTTTGCCAGAACAGCGACTTACTACGGAAATGGGGACTTACAATTTCCGTTCTCGCTGGCGAATCGAAGGGTGCAAGAACTGAAATCTGGCAAAAATTTTAGGATCGGCTATAACTTTAAGCCTGCATCTCAATGTATGGCAATTAGGAAGTTAGCAGAAGATCGGAAGCTATGGGAGATTGCAGCAAAATATTTTGGCAGTCAGCCAATGCTTGCTTGCACCCAGCTGTGGTGGACTTTTGTTAACGATGCACCCGCTGAGGGACGCGCTCAAGGTTTTTATCAGTTTCACTACGATCTCGAAGATTACGCCTGTGTAAAATTCATGTTCTATCTCACAGATGTCGATTCATTGGGTGGTCCGCACGTTTGTGTGAAAGGTAGTCATAGAAACAAAAAGCTGAGTCACCAGTTATCGCTACTGAGAGAAAGAGAAGATAGTGAAATCAAAGAATATTACGGTGACAAAAATATCGCGACTATTTGCGATCGCGCCGGGGTTGGTTTCGCCGAAGACCCCTCCTGCTTTCACAAAGGAATTCTGCCCCAAAGAAGCGATCGCCTGATTCTGGAGTTTAAATTTACTCTCAATAACTACGGTATAATTTTGTAGCAATATTGGGCATTGCCCACCATATTTAGGGAGACTCAAGCTTCGATTCAATCTGCTCTAAGTTCAGGTTAAACTTAGTCGCGATCGCCTGAATGACTCGGTCTTCTTCTGGTGTTGTGCGTCCGTCCAATCGAGCGATCCGGCAACACTGAGCCAATAAGGGAATCGCAAAGTCGCGGTTGAGCTGGTTTAGAAGCACCTCTAAAGGTTGGGGTGACTGAATGTTTCTAGAGATTGCCTCTAAGGAAGAAGGACTGAGACTTAATTGCTTTAACTGTGGTTGGATCTCCGACCAAGTTTTTTCTGGGTTGCTGGCGAGAATCATGTGGACTAAAATTCGATCCATGACCGCTTCTTGAGCGATCGCCGTTTCCAGATACTTTTTGCTTTGCTGTTCGAGTTGAGCAATTCCTGTTTTGGAGTTGAGGGTTTCTGGCGACTTCAATTTGGCTTCATAGAAGCGACACGCAGCATATCCCAACGAGTAAAGCATGGCAGCGTTAGAACTCGCGCCAATAAATGCTCCGGCGAAGGGGACGTTACGCAGGACTCCTAAACCTGCCAGCCGCAGCAATCGGCTGCCACCTAGTCCCAAGCCAAAAATGGTTAATACCTCTCCTTTACGGCTAGGGTCTTTTAAACTGAGTCCGTAGGCAGCGGCAATTTGATGTACCATCTCTGCTTGCAGTTGGGTGGTGGCAGCTAAATCGACCGCTAAAAGCGCCAATGCTACCCCTGGTAAGAAACTAGTAGCAAGTCCTATACCCCCAGCGCGGGTGGCTTTTTCCACCATAATTCGGTGAGCGATTTGTTCGGGGGACTCTTCGGGATGCTCTTGCTGGAGTTTTTTGACGGCTGCTTCTGCTTTGGCTAAATCTACGCTGTCCGTTGCCCCAATCAACCAATTCAGGTTGAGGAAACGACTAATCCGTCGCACGAACCAGTTATTCCCTACCCACTCGATCGCCTCTCCAGCTTTTGTGGTAGCTGGGGAGAGCCAATCGTGGACTTGTTGTAGAGCGACTTCTGGCAGTTGGACGATCGCCCCTACTGCTTGACCTAATGTTTCAGAAAAGGACGAGAATCCACTAGCCGCTTTTTCCCTGGAAGCTGAGACTGGCTGCGCCTCCATTACCTGATTGTTTTGAGAAGGCGTGACTTGCACTTTAACTTCTTCAACTGAGGCTGGCGATCGAGCTGGCTGTCGCGAATTATCGTCCATTGTTCACCACTGTTGAGACGAACTTTACCTGTTGTGGTTGTAACGAAAAAGCGATTGGCTTGCTATCCCCCCCAAGGTGTAAGATTCTATGGTCTCAGCTAAGGGATCGATCCTTACCCAGAAATTTTAGATTTTCTTATCATCTCGCTCTTTTGCTACGCTTCCGATCCCGCTTTCGGCATAAAATTTGTTAAAACGGCTTGACTTTCCCTGGTTCCTTCATTGCGATACCCGTTCACTTAACATTTCTAAATCTGATTATGGCTATTGGCTATGTCGCTCTTGTCCTCCACGCTCACCTACCCTTCGTGCGCCACCCAGAAAGTGACTACGTTCTGGAGGAAGAATGGCTTTATGAAGCGATCGCGGAAACCTACGTCCCTTTACTGCTGGTATTTGAAGGATTAAAACGAGACGGAATCGACTTTAAGATTACGATGAGTATGACACCCCCTTTGGTGTCAATGCTGCGCGATCCTCTACTCCAAGAACGGTTTGATGCTCATTTAGCTAAGCTGGAAGAGTTAGTGGAGCTAGAAGCGGAACGTAACGCTCACAACGGTCACATTCGCTATCTTGCCGAACATTACGTCAATGAGTTCAATCAAATTCGCCAATACTGGGAACGCTTCAACGGCGATTTAGTTACGGCATTTAAGCAATTTCAAGACAGTAATAACTTAGAAATCATCACCTGTGGCGCGACTCACGGCTACTTACCGTTGATGAAGATGTATCCCCAGGCAGTCTGGGCGCAGATTCAAGTCGCTTGCGAACACTACGAGCAAACTTTCGGACGACCCCCTAAAGGAATTTGGCTACCTGAGTGCGCCTACTTCGAGGGGTTAGAGCGGATGTTAGCCGATGCTGGCTTGCGCTACTTCCTCACTGATGGGCATGGAATTCTTTACGCCCGCCCTCGTCCCCGTTTTGGTTCCTACGCACCCATATTTACCGAGACTGGAGTGGCTGCTTTCGGTCGCGACCACGAATCATCCCAACAAGTTTGGTCTTCAGAAGTCGGTTATCCTGGCGCATCCGAATACCGCGAGTTTTACAAAGATTTAGGTTGGGAAGCCGAGTACGAGTACATCAAGCCCTACATCATGCCCAACGGACAGCGGAAAAATACAGGGATTAAATATCATAAAATCACTGGTCGCGGTCTGGGATTGAGCGATAAGGCACTTTATGACCCCTACTGGGCGCGGGAAAAAGCAGCAGAACACGCTGGCAACTTTATGTACAACCGCGAACAGCAGGCTCGACATTTACACGGCATTATGCATCGTCCGCCGATTATTGTCTCGCCTTACGATGCGGAGTTATTCGGGCATTGGTGGTATGAAGGTCCTTGGTTTATCGATTATCTATTCCGCAAGTCTTGGTACGACCAGCAGACTTATCAAATGACGCACTTGGCGGATTATCTACGGGAAAACCCGACTCAGCAAGTGTGTCGTCCTTCGCAATCGAGTTGGGGTTACAAGGGATTTCACGAATACTGGTTGAACGAGACAAATGCTTGGATTTATCCGCATCTCCACAAAGCCGCCGAACGAATGATCGAAATTGCCTACCGCGAACCCGTTGATGAGTTGGAATGGAAGGCATTAAACCAAGCGGCGCGGGAATTATTGTTGGCGCAGTCTTCCGACTGGGCGTTTATCATGCGGACGGGAACGATGGTTCCTTATGCGGTGAGAAGGACGCGATCGCACTTGATGCGGTTTAATAAGCTCTACGAGGACATCAAAATCGGCAAAATCGATAGCGGCTGGCTGGAGAAGGTAGAACAAATGGATAATATCTTCCCCGAAATTAATTACCGCGTTTATCGTCCTTTGTAAATTACAGGTAGAGACGTAATTTACAACTAAAGACGCACAAATCTATGGTAGGGGCGCACAGCTGTGCGCCCCTACTCCGTTTACACATTAACCAGGTAAATTATTGCTCGTATAAGCATCCATTCGATAAGCAGGAGTGCGATCGCTGTAGTCTATATCAGCACCAGTAATAGATTTGGCTAACTTTTCAAAAGACTTGCTGCGCCAATTGCGATCGTGGATTGGTTTTCTTTGTTCTCCCAAAAAGTATGCTTGGGTTCCGATGACAGAAGCCGCTACCCAGCCAATTACTAATAGTGCAATTAGAATAGTCATCGCTGTTACCTCGTTTTAAGTTATGTAACTTTATGTAAATAAAAGTAACAGTTCCTTGCTAAAAGCCTCAATATGTGAAAACCGAACATCAAGTAGGGAATTCCTCCCTATGACACAGGGGCGTACATCTGTACGCCCCTAATATCCAAATCGCAATTTCGTGTAGAAAAACAAATTAGGAAAACAAACTATATCTCTGTAATTGGGTTTCAATTGTTTTGGGCAAAATTTTATTTAATTCTTTACCGTCTTTAAATTGTAGAGTTTGTAAAGATGGTAAATCGAAGGGTAATTGTCCTTCTAAATCTCGCTGCATGTGTGCGAGTAAAATTTGCTCGGAACGTTTTGTTTGGATGGCGTAGCCAATTTCTACACAAACATTAGGGCTGGGAATTAATTGATTCGTATCCTCTTTAGAAATACTTACAATTGGTGTACTATCGGCAATAAATAGTAAGCTCTTACGAATGTTAAGTAACATTTGGCGATTGAGTCGAATCGGATTCTCGTTGGAACGATACGATTCTACTAAGGATATGGGGAGGCGCGATCGCTTATTTAATGTTTCTAAGGCTTGTTGCAATCCTTCCCGCAAAATTTCGCTAGCTGCGCTATATTCTGTTTGATAAGACAAAAAAATTGTCGGGTCTTGTAAAGCCGATACCGCTTGCTTGGTAAAATAAATTTCGTGGCTGATTAAGTCAATATTAGAAATAATGTAACCGCCACTACCTTCAATATAAAACTCGACCGCTTCCCCTTCTAAATAACGTTGAAACCATGCCGATTTTTTGACTTCTTCGCTGTCATTTAAAAAATCAGCTCTCAATCCTGATTTCAACAGGCTATTCTTGCTTAGTCGCAAGTCGTGAGGACGTTTTTCTAATTCTTTGACTGGCTCGTATTTTTCTAGAAACCAAGCTTTGAGTGCAATAATTGCCATTCTCGATTCAACCGCAAAACAACAACACCCAAGCTAGCACTAGCTGAGGAATTTCCTCTCTCTTTCAAGCTTAGGTAGGGATATTCTGGACTTTACTTTACTATTATTAGTATAGCAAGAGCGAATATATTGCCCCCTATTTGCTAGTATCTGAGGAAATATCAACCTGTGAGTTGGGTGTTGGTGTTACTTGATGAGACAGATTAGAAATAAGCAGTTCTTTTTTACCTCTTAGCTCAATAGAACTTGGCTTTTGAATTTGCCAATGGAAGCTTTTTTGCTTCAATTACTAACTTATCACTGTTAGTTCTAAACGCAATATCTTAGAAAATAATCTTTACCTTTTTAGACAAAGTTAAGTTTTGAAAAGCTAATTTGGTAATAGGTAATGGATAATTGGTAGTTGCGTGGTGGCGTGGTGCGTGAGAAGAGGTTACTGATAACTGGTCACTGGTCACTGGTCACTGACTAAAGCTAGTTCCCGAATTTCTTGGCGCACGCTCATCAAGATCTTACCGAGGTAGTTCTGACCAGTGCGATCGCAACCGCAGCCCCAATAGTAATCAGTCGGCGAGTTTTCTACCAGTAATTCGTCTCCAGTTGCAATCAAAATCGATTGAATATCGGGATAGGTAAGAAACTTCTGGCGCACGGCGACGTGCATGATCTGGGTTTTGACTGTTTCCCAGTCACGGCGAACTTGAAGGGTGCGATCGCGTCCTAGTGCGGCGGCTTGCTCTGGGGTTGCCGCTGCATGAATAATAGGAATAATGGCTTCATTAGCACTACCGACAAACTTTTGTGCTTGATAATAATGCTCTACTGTTGACCAGTAAGTACCCTGGATGTCAATCGGGTGGGGTGAAAAGTTAGAGAAACACCCATAGGGTTCGCATACCTTGTAAAAGTAGATTGCCATTTGTAAAAATCGTTTTTATTTTTAAATACTTTCTTTAATCGATTATTACAGTTTCTTAGCAAACACCAAATATATTAAATCGATTTTGGCGGGTGGATATAGCGTTCCCATTGAAATGCAATACATTTATAAGGGCGCAATAATTGTAGTAGGGGCGCATAGCTGTGCGCCCCTAACGCTCTGTAATCAAAAACTGCTTTGAGATCGGCGTGATGGACAACAATACCAATAAAAAGTAAATGAGAGATGCGATCGCATCTCCACAGAGTCCCATTACACAGATCCATTTGTTTGTTCTACAATTTGCTTTGCGGCATTTAACAAATACTCATAATAAGTGCGGGCGACGACGGACATTTGCTTGCCAGCAGGATAGACCATGTACCAGTTGCGCTCGATGGGGAAATATTCCACATCTAGCACGGTTAACTCTGGATTAGCCGATTCTGGAATGATGGTATGGCGGGAGAGGACGGAAAGACCCAAACCTCCAGCGATCGCCTGCTTGATTGCCTCATTACTACCTAATTCGAGCTTGACTTTCAGTTTAATTCCCTGCTCGTCAAACAGCTTTTGTACTGCCGTGCGCGTCCCCGAACCTGGTTCGCGCAGGATAAACGGTTCTTCACTGAGCTGTTGCAGGGAAATATTTTTTTCTCCTGCTAGCGGATGATGAGCTGGCGCAAGCACGACTAAGGGGTTTTCTAAAAACGGCTGGAAACCGATATCGAGATGTTCTGGTAGCTGACTCATGATATACAAGTCGTCCAGATTCTCTTTGAGGCGATCGACAATCCCTGAATGATTCGTTACCTGTAAGGCGATATCAATCCCTGGGTAAAGCTGGCAAAATGGTCCCAACAGACGCGGTACGAAGTATTTGGCAGTGGTAATGACCGCAAGTCGCAACCTCCCCTGCTTCAAACCTTTCAAATCTGCTACCGTCATTTCAAATTGAGCGAGTTTCTCAAAAATTTCCCGACAGGTAGCAAATAATTCTCGTCCCGCCTCCGTGAGGTAGAGACGCTTACCCACTTGCTCGAATAGAGGTAGACCGACTGCCTTAGTTAGCTGCTTCACCTGCATGGAAACAGTCGGTTGGGTTAAAAACAACTCTTCTGCGGCACGGGTAAAGCTACCATTACGCGCCGCAGCTTCAAACACCTTTAATTGGTGAAGCGTTGCTTGCTTCACTGCTATTCTCCTAGCAGATTGAATTATAGATATGTACCTATAATACCTATTAAAAACAATGGCTTTTATTTATAGTGAATATGAGTTACCATTCTTTACAACTGAAAGAGCGTAAGATGACTTCCAAGCAGCGTTGCACGTCGCTATGGGGTGTAGGGAATTGATTTACTCTTCTCCTGTGAATGGTCTAGCCCACCAGCCGCAGAATTTCACCGACATTTCATCAGCGCGTGCGATGCTTTTTCTTAGTTCTTACGAGTAGCAGTCAATAGCAGCAATTACAGATCGCGAGGGATGATTTCTTCTTCTTTAAGTGGCACGGGCAAATTAGCTAAATCTGGTAATTGTACGAGTTCTTTTTCTTTTTCCTTCTCTTTGATCGCGAGTGGTAGTTGTAGAGGTTGCTGTTGCTCGATCCAGCAGCTTGCCAGTGGTAAGGTCTGTTCTAAATCGTCCAAGGGTCTAGGAATCACCATCACGGCGTTGAGTTCGCCGATCCGTTCTGCCTCGTACATTCCTGCTTCTACAGCGACAGCAACATTAGAGACGCTACCGCGAATGATGACGGTACACAACCCAGCCCCAATGCGTTCGTAAGAGGCAAGTTGCACGTCAGCAGCTTTGAGCATGGCATCGGCTGCACCTACCATCGCCGGAAATCCGCGTGTTTCTAGCAGTCCGACAGCTTGATGGCTGAGGCGGCTGTAGCCTCTTGCTGTCAATTGTTGCAGGCGCAGACCAATTGGTAATACAGCTTCTAGATTCGGCAAGGGACGGGGTATGACTAATGAGGAAACCAATTCGCCAAAGCTTTCAGCCGTTGCCGCACCTTCTCTAACGGCGAGGCGAACATCGGCAGTGCGACCGCGCACGATCGCCGTACAGTGACCGCCGCCAATCTTCTCGTATCCTACTAGGGTGACTTCAGCAGTCTTGAGCATCATGTCTGCCGTCCCGACAATCGCGGGAAAGCTGCGGGTAGATACCAAGCCTAAAGCCATTTCCTGAAAGTTTTGTACCCGATGTTCTTGCCCAGAAGTGGCGAACCCTTGATTCTGTGTCTGCATGGTAGATCTAACCGATTTTAGATTCTAGATTTTAGATTTTAAATGAGGATTTGTCGGTGCGTACCGCGACAACGCAAGTCAGAATAATTCTAAAATCGTCAGTCAGGGCATTTTCCTGCTTCATCCTATTTACAGATAAAGTTAATCCCATCCAATTTTCAAATCTAAAATTGCCTTGACTTAGGTTCCTTGAGATGGAGGAGTATCTGGTGGTGGCTGGTTTAATGATTGACTATGGGGAAACAACGTTGCCATCAACCGCGTGATGGAAGCTTTACCATAAACAATGCGATCGCCACTCGGTTGAGTTGATTCTAGTTGACCTTGTTCTTGTACAGCCACCTGACCGTTAGACTCAGGTGTTGCCCCAAGTGTTGCCGATGTTGATGGCGATGGCTGAGTTTCATCAGCTGGCGGTGTTGGTGCTTCAACTTCAACGGTAGAATCTGCCGTTAGGTGGCGGCTGGTGTCTCCTAATAACGAACCTGGAGGAATCACTTGTTTGGGGGCGACAGAACAATTAAAAATTGTCGTTGCCGCGCCGATACAAGCATTTGCTCCGATTGTAGCTTTTCCCACTACTAAAACCCCAGCCCCTAGATTAACTCCCGTCTCGATCTCTAAATTTCCGTCATGGGCGTGCAGCACGACTCCCATGCCGATACATACTCCCGCTGCAATAATAATTTTACTGTTTGGGTCGGCATGGAAAACTACCCCAGGAGCGATCGCTGCCGTGCGATCGATGATTACCTCGCCACTGATATGCGAATTAAAGTTACCAATTGGGTGTAGTGGCGATAAAGACATTTAAATTGAAACCTTTGAACAGGAGACAGAAGATAGGAGACAGGAGGGAGCCAGAAGGTAATTTTAACTTTTGACTTTTGACTTTTGACTTACTCCTACTCTTGATTCCTGTACGGGCGGGTTTAGCAAATATGTTTTGCAAATTAGCAAAGAATTCAGACCAAACCCGCCCCTACGATTCCCTGGTACTAGGGACGTTGAATAATCGTTTCCAGCACCCGTCGTTTTTGTTTGGAGTCAATCCCGACCAACCGGACGTATTCGCCTTCATGTTCGGCAAGACAAGCTTCCAGCGCGGCAACGACCTCGGACTCGTTTCTGCTGGTAATCGGGCTACAACTCTTCCAAGAACCAGTGCGGAAGCGGCGTTGGTCTACGTGTTCCGAGCCAATTGTATGCCCTGCTGCTATGAGGTGGCGTACTTGGTCTACAACATCGCCCCCTAGTTTAGAACTTGTTGCCCTACCTGAATTGGAACTACTGCCATTACCATATGAAGGAGTAGAGGCGTAGTTAGAATGACCTGCTGAATGACCTGCTGACTGAGAAACCACTGGTCCGTCGGGACGCTGAATGATGGTTTCTAGTACCCGCTGTCTGCGTCTGGGGTCAACGCCGATCAAGCGCACGTACTCCCCTGAAAACTCAGCGAGGCTGGCTTCCACGGCTGAGATGACTTGAGATAACTGGTTAGAGTTAATCGTGCCGCAGCTAGCCCAAGAACCGGTGCGGAAGCGACGGCGATCGACGTGTTCCGTCCCAACTTGATAGCCTTGTGCCAGCAAACCACGAATTTGCTCGACGGTCTCGGAATCGAGTTTGGAGCTGCCTGTCGAACCGCCGCCATAGCTGCTACTGCTAGCCGCACTACTGCGGTAGCTGCTGCTAGTTGGTGGTACGGTAGCTCTCGCCGCGCCGTTACTCTGGATTAAGGCTTGTCCGTTAGGTCTTTGAATAATTGTTTCTAATACTCGTTGCCTGCGTCTGGGGTCAATTCCAAACAACCGGACGTATTCGCCTTCATGTTCTGCCAAACAAGATTCTAAAGCCGCGATCGCCTCTGACTCCGAGCGAGGTTCGAGTGGCGTGCAACTCTTCCACGTTCCAGTGCGGAAACGGCGCTGGTCTACGTGTTCTGTGCCAATCTTGTATCCTTGCGACAATAGGTGTCGCACTTGCTCTACTGCTTCTGTATTCAATCGTCTACCCATAATTCCACTAGCACTCCCATTAACGCCTCTATCCCCATCCGCTTGAGGTTGTGACAGCTCGTCGCGAATGGGGGTGATGCAAGCCTTATCGTCAGCGCAAAGATAACCCGAGCGCAGCGAGTTATTGACCCCAATGACGTGACGCGCAAACTCTCGGTCTACTTGTTGCACGTCGGGTAAGCGATCGGCTTGCTGTTGGTTGGTAATTGTCGCTCCCGAAGGTACGTACTTCCCAGCCGGAATCTCTACATCTTGGATCAGGACGTGCATCATGACAATGCACCCATTACCAATCCTGGCGTTGAATACAGTGGAACGAAAGCCGATGAAGCAATCATCTCCCACGTATGCCGGTCCGTGGATCAACGCCATGTGAGTAATGGAAGTATTTTTCCCGATCCATACCGAATATTGTTTGCCATCGTCCCCGATCACGCGACCTTGTTCCAGTCCGTGAATCACTACCCCATCCTGCACGTTCGTGCCTGCACCGATATGAAAAGGAGTGCCTTCATCGGCGCGAATTGAGGTTCCTGGCGCGATTAGGACGTTAGAACTGATATGGACGTTCCCAATCACGTTGGAAAAGGAATGTACGTATGCAGTTTCGTCAATCTGTGGCTCTGCCAAATTTTTCGACCAGGGGGTAGGCGGGGCAGCATAGCTGCGGGCTACCATACGTTAAAATCCTCAGAAATATCCTGTTGCTATGAATTGACTTTGCCGCGATCGCCTAAGGAAAGCTCGATCGATCTTGCTCTCTTTTGCTGTACAGGTTGCGATTGTCTACGCTGACAGTATCGATAATTCCTACTACCAATGCATCTAGGGGACGCGATTGATTGCCCTCGATCTGACGGGCAGCACTGCCGCGACTAACTAAAACCCACTCATCCACACCAGCACCTATCCAATCGGCTGCTACCTCATATTCGGGTAGCAGGCGACCGTCAGCATCGATAAATTGCAACAGCAGTAGCTTGGCTCCTCGCAAACTCGGTTCTTTATGGGTACTGACGACCGTACCCCGAACTTGAGCGATTTGCATTCAGGGTTACGGTCTGTTGTAAGGACGGATACCGCTGACGCTCTCGCGGAACTGTTCTACAGCTTCTGTATAACGAATCGGCAGCACGTATTCTAGGTTTTCGTGAGGACGAGCGATGATGTGGGTAGACAAGACCTGTCCGCCATTCACGCGCTTGACGGAATCTATACCAGCGGATACCGAAGCTTGCACTTCCGAAACGTCGCCTCGTACGATCACCGTGACTCGACCGCTACCGATCTTTTCATAGCCCACCAGAGTGACGCGAGCTGCTTTTACCATCGCGTCAGCTGCTTCCACAACTGCGGGGAAGCCCAACGTTTCAATCATTCCTACTGCGATTGCCATTTTGTTTTACTCCGTAACTGAAAGTAGCGTAAGGTTATCAAACTGAAAAACTGAAAGCTGAGGATTTATTGCGGCTAAGTGCGGAACTGTTCTACAGCCTCGGTATAGCGAATTGGCAGTACGTATTCGAGGTTTTCGTGGGGACGGGCAATGATGTGGGTGGAGAGAACTTCACCACCATTGACTCGTTTAGCTGCTTCAATGCCAGCGGAAACCGAAGCTTGTACTTCTGAAACGTCGCCCCGCACGATCACCGTGACGCGAGCGCTACCAATTTTCTCGTAACCCACTAGAGTGACACGGGCAGCTTTTACCATCGCATCAGCTGCTTCAACAACTGCGGGAAAGCCCTTAGTCTCAATCATTCCAACCGCGATCGGCATTTTTACTCTTCTCCTTGATGGCGCGTAAGTAAACCTAGTGGATTTAGTTTGACAGTAAATTTTTGACGAGAATACCCATTCTTAATTAGAAAAAAGTCTTCCTGAAATAAGCATAGGGAAGCTTTGCTCCCCTGACAATATAAATCATTATGATAATTTTGAATGAGAATGTTTAAAAAAACTTAACGGTGTATTTTTCGCTCGATCTGACATCTAAACCGCCCCTGTTTATCGCTATTCTACTTTTGTTTTATAATTTTTTAATTACATTTAGATAAAGCAAACTTATACCTCATCCACTTCATCCTCTAGAGCGATTGCCGAAGGTCACGTCTGATGGCTCTAGGAGTTTTTACTGACCAATAGCCACTGACCGACGAAATCTCGCCTGCTTGGGTGCTATAATTGCCTACACTCAAGCTAAATCAGTTTGACATGGTTAATACAAAGAGTGAATTTTGGCAAGAGTGCAAATCATTTGAGAAAATACTCACCCGGCTACATTTTGCAAGGAAAAACTATTAATAACAAAAACATTCAGAGAACGAAAATAGTCCAAACGAGATTGACAAACAGAAATTAAAACAATTCAAACGTCTCTACTGAGAACACTAGAATTGCCCCCAAATAAATTTTTTTTTAGTTGCAAATAAGTGGGAAAATTGCAAATGACGCAGTTTTTATTCATAAATAGTTGGTGGGTTCCCTTCTATGGCTTGATTGGTGCAGTCCTCACCTTACCTTGGGCAATGGGAATAGTGCGTCGCACTGGACCTAGACCTGCTGCTTACCTAAATTTATTGATGACTGTGGTAGCTTTTATCCACAGCGTTATCCTCTTCAGGGATATGTGGGATCGAGAACCGCAAAGCTTTCTCTTTACCTGGTTCAAAGCTGCCGACTTAGATTTATCTTTTGCGTTGGACGTGTCGCCAGTCACCCTTGGTGCAGCAGTTCTCATTACTGGTTTGAGCTTGCTGGCACAGATTTACGCCTTGGGATACATGGAGAAAGACTATGCCATAGCGCGGTTTTTTGCCTTGATGGGATTTTTTGAGGCAGCGCTATCGGGCTTGGCTTTGAGCGATTCCTTGATCCTCAGCTACGCTCTACTGGAAATGCTGACGCTTTCTACTTATTTGCTGGTCGGCTTTTGGTACGCTCAGCCGTTAGTAGTGACAGCGGCAAGGGATGCCTTTTTAACAAAACGAGTGGGGGACATACTGTTATTGATGGGAGTTGTGACCCTCGCTTCCTTCGCTGGTAGCCTCAACTTCTCCGACTTGAATGAATGGGCGCAAACAGCTCAACTATCACCTTTAACATCAACGCTACTAGGCATAGCTTTAATTGCCGCACCAGCCGGGAAGTGCGCTCAATTTCCTTTGCATTTGTGGTTAGACGAGGCAATGGAAGGTCCAAACCCCGCTTCTGTACTACGAAACTCGATGGTGGTATCGGGTGGGGCATATGTGTTGTATAAATTGCAACCCATATTGGCACTGTCACCTGTAGCATCTGAAATTTTAGTCATTCTCGGCACGGTAACGGCAGTAGGAGCATCGTTAGTTTCGATCGCCCAAATTGATATTAAGCGGGCGCTGTCCCATTCCACTAGCGCCTACATGGGACTGGTATTTTTATCGGTAGGTTTGCAGCAGGGTGGCGTAGCGCTGATGTTGCTATTTACCCACGCGATCGCCAAGGCATTACTATTTATGAGTGCAGGCTCGATCATTGCCACTACGCACACCCAAGATTTAACGGAAATGGGAGGTTTGTGGTCGCGGATGCCTGCGACCACAACGGCTTTTGTCGTCGGTGCAGCCGGACTGGTGACGCTCATTCCCCTGGGTAGCTTCTGGGCAATGGTGCAGTGGGCAAACGGCTTTTGGATAGTTAGCCCTTGGGTTGTCGGCGTGTTGCTCGTAGTGAATGGTTTAACGACACTCAATCTCACTCGCGTCTTCCGACTCGTTTTCTGGGGCGACCCGCAGCCAAAAACTCGCCGCGCTCCAGAGGTCATGTGGCACATGGCTTTACCTATGGTATCGCTGACAATAGTAACTCTGCTAGTTCCGTTGATGTTACAGCAGTGGGGATTGTTACCGAGTTGGGAAAACACCAACTGGCAAGCAGTCACTCTCTTAATGGCATCAAGTGGATTAGGACTAGCAATCGGCTCGACAATATACCTACATAAAGCTTGGTCGCGACCCGTGCAATTGCAATGGCGATTTTTGCAAGACTTGTTGGGCTACGATTTCTATGTAGATGAGGTTTACAAAGTCACCGTTGTTTTGGCAGTGAATTCGATCTCCAAAATTTCCGCCTGGATCGATCGCTACATCTTAGATGGCTTAGTAAATTTAGTTGGCATTGTCACCATCTTTAGCGGTCAAAGCTTGAAGTACACCATCTCCGGTCAATCGCAAGCCTATATGCTCACCATCCTCCTCGGAGTCGGTCTGCTCGGCTTAATTATCAGCTGGTCTTTAGGATACATTTTTCAGTAAGTAGTGGCTAGTGGCTGGCGACTAGCCACTAGATAAAGAATCCAGCCCTCACCCCTCACCCCTCACTCCTCACTCCTTCACAGATGCTCAGTGCTTTCATTTGCTTACCAGTCTTAGGTGCGGTGCTAATCTGGGTTTTGCCTCCAGGTGAGAGCCGATCGCGTTATATTGCTTTAGCAGTTACTGCTGCTACATTTATTTGGAGTATTGTTCTCGGGTTTCGATTCGATCCTGGGGATGGTGCTTTTCAGTTTCAAGAAGCACTACCTTGGATAGATGCTTTGGGTTTGAGCTATCGCCTCGGTGTGGATGGGTTATCTTTCCCATTATTGGTGTTGAATGGCTTACTCACTTGCGTTGCACTTTACAGCACCAATAACCAAGTGGCGCGATCGCGATTCTACTATTCTCTGATTCTGCTACTCAATACGGGTGTTGCTGGAGCTTTCCTGTCTCAGGATCTCTTGCTATTCTTTCTGTTCTACGAACTGGAATTGATTCCCCTGTATTTGTTAATTGCGATTTGGGGTGGCGCAAGACGCGGCTATGCAGCGACGAAGTTTCTAATTTATACAGCAATTTCGGGCATTCTGATTTTAGCTGCCTTTTTGGGTCTGGTTTTATTAAGTGGGACGGGTTCTTTTGCTTACGAACCTTTACGTACTGCTGCCTTGAGTTTACCGTTGACAACACAATTGATTTTACTAGGGGCAATTGTTGCCGGTTTCGGGATTAAAATCCCCCTAGTTCCCTTTCACACCTGGCTACCAGATGCTCACGTCGAGGCTTCTACACCCGTTTCCGTGCTGTTGGCGGGGGTGCTGTTGAAGTTGGGAACCTACGGTTTGTTGCGCTTTGGCATGGACTTGTTACCGGAGGCTTGGGCAGCATTTGCCCCTTGGCTAGCAACTTGGGCAGTCGTCAGCGTGCTGTATGGGGCTTCCTGCGCGATTGCCCAAACTGATATGAAAAAGATGGTAGCCTATAGCTCTATCGGTCACATGGGTTACGTGTTACTGGCAGCAGCGGCGGCGACACCTTTGAGTATTTTAGCAACAGTGTTGCAAATGATCAGTCACGGTTTGATTTCAGCACTTCTGTTTCTACTAGTAGGGGTAGTTTACGAAAAAGCTGGTAGTCGGGATACTCAAGTGTTAAGAGGACTACTCAACCCCGAACGAGGTTTACCTGTCATTGGCAGCTTGATGATTTTGGGCGTGATGGCAAGCGCTGGAATTCCTGGTATGGTGGGGTTTGTGGCAGAGTTTCTCGTTTTTCGCGGCAGTTTTCCCGTCTTCCCTACCCAAACTCTCCTCAGTATGGTGGGGACTGGTTTGACTGCGGTGTATTTCTTACTCTTGGTGAACCGCGCCTTTTTCGGACGGCTATCGCCCCAGGTTGAGAATTTACCTAAAGTTTACTGGTCGGATCGCCTTCCCGCGATCGCTTTAGCAATACTAATTGTAGTGCTGGGGATTCAACCGAGTTGGATGTCCCGCTGGAGCGAACGCACAACTACGGCAATGGTAAATAATGTAGAGGCGATCGCTCATCTAGCGGTCAAGAATCCGCGATCGTAAATTAGTTTGACTAACATCTGTCCCTACTGGCAAGATTCACATCCATAGGGGCAGATTTTGCCAACCGATGTATGGAAGAATTAAATATAAAGTTCTGTTCCGCCAATAATAAAGCCATTTGCCGAGCGCTATGTACAGACATATACGCAAAGTCTGTACGCCGATAACTGACAACTGATAACTGATAACTGATAACTGATATGGTCAGCATCACTAACAAGCCTACCAGCCATCCTTTAGCAGAATATATTCAAAGGTTACAAACCGGAGAAGCTTTACTCGCAGATACTCCTGAAAATGTTTTAGAAGTTGTAGGAATCCTCAAAAGCTACGGTGTGGTTTTAGATGCCTACTGGCGAAATTTAACCTATATTTCCGAAAATCAGTTTTTAGTCTTTTTCCCCTTTTTCAAGTATTTCAATGGGGAATTTTCTATTAGCAAATTACTCCGTCATTGGTGGCACGATCGGATCAATTTTGAGTACGCCGAATATTGCATGAAAGCTATGTTTTGGCATGGTGGCGGCGGTTTGGATGCTTATTTAGACACGCTGGAATTTAAAGAACGAGCAGCAGCAGCCATTCAAGCAAAGTTTAAAAACAATCCTTTGGTTTTGGGAGTAAACCAACTTTTCCCCGAATTTTTACCGGAATTGGTGCGCCAGCAAGCTTATTACAGCGGCTTGGGTCAATTTTGGCACGTCATGAGCGATATGTTTTTGCAGCTGAGCGATCGCTACGATCGCGGTGAAATCAAAACTATTCCGCAGGTAGTCGAGCATATCTTAAATGGTTTGGTTGCCGATGCTAATACACCAATTACTTACACGGTAAACATTAAAGGCAAAGACTACGAAATTATTCCCAAAAGCGCGGGTTTAACTTTCCTTCCCGATACAGCCGTACCCTACGTCGAGGCAGTTTTCTTTCGAGGTACGCCGTTCCAAGGTACAGTTTCTTATAACGCTCAAGCACATCAAATTTCCCCCGATCAAGCGCGATTTGCTTACGGTGCGTTGTATGCAGATCCTTTACCGATTGGTGGTGCTGGTATTCCTCCGACGCTGTTGATGCAAGATATGCGGCATTACTTACCCGAATATCTGCATGAAGTCTATCGTCGCACTAAGCGCGGAGAAGATGACTTGCGGGTACAAATTTGTATGACTTTCCAAAAGTCGATGTTTTGCGTCACCACAGCCGCAATTTTAGGACTGATGCCTTATCCAGCAAATACTCAAGATCCGTCAGAACAGCAGGCAAATATTACTTACCTCGAAAATTGGATGGATCGGTTTATGACTTCGCGGTTGTTGGATGTAAATAGATAGTCGGATGTGAATAGGTAGATGGTGAGAGGCGATCGCATTGTTTTAGGATGGAAGGGTGCGATCGCCACTCTCTCTACAGCTATTGGTGAAGCCTGTCCCTTGCCCAGTTACCTCGCCTAACTTACGTTTCAGGAGGAATTTGTGTCTTCAATTCTTCAATCAAGATCGGTATCTCATTTTGCACGACATTCCAAACGATGTTGAAGTTGACAGCATCGTATTCATGTACTAACCGATTTCGCATTCCGTTAATTTCTTGCCATGAAACGTTTGGCAAGGTCTGTCGGGTTGCTTCGGAAACTCGTCTTGCGGCTTCGGCAATCACCAGCAATCGTCGAATTACTGCATCTTGAAGCTGCACATTTTTCACAAACTCACCTTTCGAGCATTGAGCAGTGTAGATGATGATGAGTTCTGCAGATTGCAGCATATCAAGCAAGAATTGAAGATCCCGTTGCATAAATCACTTGAGCAGAGGAAAGAATTTCTTGGCGGCGTAGGTAATTACGACTGGTTTCAACGCCCTGACGGGTAATTAAGTCAATGTCTCGCTGGAAAATGGTTTTTAACTCTGCTTCCATCCGATCCAAAGTACTGAACGTAGGGCGAGCATCTGGGTGAAATTGCACCATCACGTCAATATCGCTGTCGGGGCGGAAGCCATCGCGCAGGACGGAACCAAATAGAGCAAACTCGGTAATTTGCCAGCGATCGCAAAATTCAGCAATTTTTTCTATCGGTAATTCAATAGCAGTAATAGTCATGTCAGTTTTGCCTCCAGAGCCTAAATTCGCTGATTCATCAATATAGTTGCCGTTGCTTCATCAGTTTCGAGCGCCCGTTCTACTGTTGATGCCTTATCCGGCAAATATAAAAGATCCATTAGAGTAACAAATAAGTATAGCCGATCTCGAAAATTGGACGGATCGATTTACAACTTCGCGATTGTTTGGACGTGAATAGATAGAGGCTAAAAAGTGATGTCAAAGGCGGTATACTCTTCGATAGTAATATCATAAAAGTCCCGACAAGCTAAGCGGCGCGATCGTCATTTTAAAGTGGAAGGGCGCGATCGCGACGGCTATATGTTAACTCGCCCTGAAAAACCTTGGTTTAAATAAATTGATATTGCTTACTGCATAGTAAGAGGAAAAGTCTAATCCTGTGCCAAATTTCTAAATACAGATACCGCTGGCGATGAGCCGCCGCCGGAAGCGGAAACGGACGCTGTAGGCAGTCGGGCCCACTGCCTTGTTCGGTGCGCCGTGAGGCATCAGCTTGCGGCACCCTCATCGTCCGGCAGGTTCAGTGCCTCGTATTTCCCCGTCGAGCGAAACCCCAGTTGTCGCGCGAGGGCTGAAGACGGCTCATGCGCCGCATCCCAACATGGCTCTAACCCGCGTTCGAGGCAATACAGTATCAGGGCTGCCGCGACAGCTCTAGCCAACCCACGGCGACGAAACTGAGGGTGGGTCTGGATCTCGATCTCCAATTTTCTCCCGCCAACCGCTGCGGAGGAAGCGCCGGAGACAAACATGCCCTGATGCAGGATGCCCAGACCGACTCCCTGGGTAATAAACTCTTCGTGAGAACGAAAGCTGCCAAAACTGCCGACCAGGCAAGGATCGAGGTCTGCGGCGAATTGCGCCACCTCTTCGAGGCGCACTTGCCGCAGTTCAAACCCGCTGGACAGTGCCTGACAAAACCTCCTCAACTTATCGACATCGAACTTGTCTGCCTGAAAGGCTTCGCGACGATCTACAGTCAACGCATTCGGATAGGTCGCGGCGACCAGATGCTGCCACGCTGGGGTGGGGGCAATCAACATCCCCCCAGGCTACAGCAACTTGAAGAGCTGCTGGGCATTTGCGTGGAGTGGATCGCCTGCCAGGAAATGAAAATCAAGCACGGCGAGGGCTACACAAGGCTCCTCTTGTGAATCTGCAAAGACCTTCCCCATGCCACCTTCGATGGCTGCTGCGACAAAACCACGCAGGCACGGATAACGATCGAACAGCCTCCGTACGGACTCTCGGTTGTCACTATCCAATTCAATCAGCATAGTCATTTCTGTCAGTGTATTCTCTTAGTAATTGAACACTTAACGTTCCTGTTGAGCAGCTACAAGTAACCTTGACAACTCCATCAAAATCTTTCGGTAGTCCGCTCCAACAGGGTTGTTAGGCTCATTTGTCGCTCACTGCCCCAGATAGCGATCTAGTCTGCGTTCAACACTTTGTCAGTAATCCAGAAGGGATCTGTGTCACTGTTGCCTCCCAAAGAATCGTTCAACATCTGGCGCAATAACTCTAATCCACTCGGTGGAAAAAGCCCAGTTGCATCTGCTAGGGCAATCAGAGCAGTCGAATCATGTGCAATGGTTATAGGGTTAGTCAACCACACCAATCGTACTACAAAATACTACAAAATACGAATAGCTTGGCTCTGAATGCTCGCAGATAACTTTCAGGCTGCTATCCCCACTGAACAGCTAGCAGCCTAACGATGATTTCCACCCACGTCTTAAATCGGGGTGGTCGAGGGTGCATAGTCCACTTGACTTGTAAAGAGTCGGTTGGTATTTGGGGGCGATCGCTCATCTCCAAAAGCCAATTGAAGATCGGCTGAAGATTGGCGATCGCGTGACTTTTGCAAGTTGAAATTTTTAAACCTCAAGTCACGATCGCGACTTCTCCCGTGTCTAGATCGTATCGTCCCCCAACAATTTGCAGTTTGCCTTCTCGTACCAGTTGCATTAAAAGATCGGATTGCTCTAATTTTTTCACTTGATAGCGCACGTTTGCCACAACTGCATTTTCAACTAAATCGTCTTCTGATTTACTATTTGATTTATTATTAAGTTGCGCGTTAGCGGAGCTTAACGTAGTTATCGCGGGTTCGATCGCTTTTGCAAAACTACTAATTTGTCCGGGGAGTGGCTTGCCTTTGACTGCTGCTGTCACTGCACCGCATCGCTCGTGACCTAGTACCATAATTAAGGGAGTCCCTAACATTACTGCGGCATATTCTAGGCTGCCAAGTGCTTCAGCAGTCACGATATTCCCAGCAATCCGCACGTCAAACAAATCGCCAATTCCCAAATCGAACAAAATTTCCGCCGGAACCCGAGAATCAGCACAACTCAGGAGAGTCGCAAACGGATGCTGTGCTGTAGCCACTTCATGCAAGCGTGTCTGCGATTGATGCGGATGTTCCAGCTTTTGCTGCACGAAACGTTGATTTCCCGCTAGCAACCTTTGCAATGCTGTATTAGGACTATCTGGTTCAATATCCTCTATAACTGCGGCTTGTGCTGGTTCGCCACCAAGTAAGCTACTCGCAGCAACGCTAACACCAACACCCGCTATCTTTAAAAACTGACGGCGATCGATAAACTTATTCTGACGACTCATAATTCTTCCTAACAAAGCAAGTAACTAGACAGCAGCACGTTAGCCACCAGCCACTAGTCACTAGCCACCAGTCACTGATAACTGATAACTGATAACTGATTAAAGCGAAGCAATACATCTAACAGAACGAATTTCCATCGCATCGGAGATATAACAAGCACCGCCGAATTTATTCAGAATCGGTCGCACATTTTCTATGACTGGCTTAATCTGTTCTGGCATACAAAAAGCAATAATGTAGACATTATCAAGCTGTGTTGCATCTGCACCAGGACTTCTACCGATCGCATTGCGGATGACAGTGTGTCCGATGATGCCTGCTTTATCAAAGCCTGCTAAAATTTTTGGCAGTTCTACCGAATCCGCGAGGACTTCTATTCTTTTGACCGCGTGCATAATTTCTACCCCCAAAGCAGGTTGATGCCGTACAAATACAAAGGAATTCCCACAATGATATTGAAGGGAAATGTCAGTGCTAGAGCGGCAGTAACGTAAAGGCTGGGATTGGCTTCTGGTAGCGTCATCCTCATAGCAGCTGGAACCGCTATATAAGACGCACTCGCACACAACACCGAAAATAACAGTGCATTTCCTTGCGGCATCCCGATCGCTTTTGCTAAAAGTATGCCAATTGCCGCATTAACTATTGGTATCAATATAGAAAAAGAAATCAAAAACGTACCAGTTTTACCTAAATCTTTGATTCTTCCAGCAGCAACTAATCCCATATCTAACAAAAAGAAGGTCAGGACTCCGTAAAATATGCCTTGAGTAAATGGTTCTTCTACCTTCCAGCCTTTTTCTCCTGACACTGCACCTATTATTAGGCTACCAACTAAAAGAAAAACCGAACTGTTAAGAAAAGCCTCTTGCAAAACTTCCGACCAAGAAAAATCGCCATCTTCCTTGTCGATCGCAAATAGTTTCACCAAAAGCAGTCCGACAATAATTGCTGGGGATTCCATCAAAGCTAAAGCCGCTACCATGTAACCGCTAAAATCGATTCCCAGTTCAGTCAGAAAAGAACCAGCAGTAATGAAGGTGACAGCACTGATAGAACCATAGGTAGCCGCGATCGCAGCTGCGTTATATAAGTCGAGTTTGACTTTGAGAATAAAAAATGTATAAATCGGCACGATACAAGCCATCATCACCGCTGCCAAAAGTGTGAGTATGACTTCTTGGCTGACTCCGCTTTTGACAAGTTCGTTTCCTCCTTTAAACCCAATGGCAAATAGGAGATAAAGCGAAAAAAGTTTAGGTAATGGTTGAGGAATTTCTAAATCTGATTTGAGAAAAACAGCTAACATCCCCAGAAAAAAGAACAGCACTGGCGGACTCAGGACGTTAGACGCGATCAAGCTTACATCCATTCCCACCTCTCCTCTGGTTTGTGGGAACAGATACCTAAAAAAGTTTTAATCATCGCAAAACTTAATATTTTATGTTAAATTCAACTACCTGACACCAACCTGGCAACCCATAGCGTTGCACTATTCCAATTTGGCAACTTCTACCCTGTAAGAACAGTATGAGGCATAGTTTATCAGAAGATGCAACTATTTCTACCTTTGCCAACACTAATTTGTGAAGAGAAGCAAAGCTGCAAATCTAACTATTGTTGAAACTGAGATAATAACCACGCGCTAACTCTACCGTGATTCATCTCACGAGTTCGCCGCAAAGCTGCTTCTAATAAAGCAATTTCTAAACCTAGTAAAACTTGAGACTGAGTAATTCTTCTACTACCACCATTGGCAACAGAAAAAGCAAAAATTTCAATATTTTTTACATCTACAATCCAATATTCCGCTACTCCTAGTTGTTCGTAAAGCAGACGCTTTTCGCCTTTATCATCTGATAGAGAAGTATTAGCCACCTCGATCGCTAAAGTTGGTGGTGGATAAAGATCGAGATTGATAATTGTCGTTCCCCAAGGAATTGCTTCGGCATTGCCACCAATATAGTAAGACACGTCGGGCTGTGCTTCTCGAATACCTGTTTTCCGGTAGGTACAGTTGTCTTTCCCATTTAAATCTATACCTTTTATCGCCGCCCATAAGTGAACGGCGTAATTAATTATTGAGTGGTCGCTAGCATGGTCATTTCCCACTGGAGGCATTTCAATTCTCATCCTATCGTTAAAATAGTAGCCCTTAGCTTTTTCTAACTGCGGATTTTCAACGATCTGAACGTACTCATCCCAACTAGCTTTCACCCAGGTATCGGTTGGTAGCTCGACTTGCGAGATATTCATAGATAACCTCAGCACAAATTGCTAAATTAGACTTTCAGGAGTTATTAATATTCTCTCCGATCGCATTTGATTCGATCTGAGATTCTAGTTGTCGTTTTTGTGCTAAAAGTTCTTGTATTTTGTGATAGCGAGCGATCGCTACACTCAGCTCCAACAATTGATCGAGAGGACAAGGATAAGACCATTGCTCACCAGAGGCATCGAAACCGCAAACACGATAGCTAGTTGGAGATAACGAGCGATCGAGACTACCAGATGAATCTGTTGTCAATAAATCTGGACGTTCAAACACGATTTCCTCGATCTCGTCGTCCGATTCTGGAGCAGTTGGATAAGAATCGATCCAAGCATCAACAATTGGACCTTCGTAGTAGAGTGCTTGAATTCTCTGTGCTATTCGTTCTAAATCGACAATTGGTGCTGACGGCGATCGCTCTACTTGAATTGTCGTTGTTGGTGACGGTTCAACGCTGCTAGTAGAAAACTGGGGTAACTGTGGTGACTGGGGTGAATGGGGACGTTCGCTCTCTGCTGATGGCGGAGGTAGATCGACTTTTGGCGCTACTGGCAAAATCTGAAATGAGAGCGGGCGATCGGTTACAGGAGACGGTTCAGTGGTAGACTGCTTGAGCGTCTCTAGTTGGTCTAAAGTTGCGTGAATGCGTTGTAGTGCCTGTTTCATGTGTTTATATTTAGTGGCTGGTGACTAGTGGCTAGTGGCTAGTAATCAATAGGGTGTGGGGGAGCCAGTGCGGTCTTGGGGGTTCCCCCCATGAGCAACTGGCGTTGTGGGGTGTAGTGAGTGGTGCGTGTTTTAATTACGACTTACGACTTACGACTTACGACTTACGACTTACAGCAATGATGCCAACTTCTCCTTCGAGTCGAATTGTACTCGTTACTGGACCAACTAAATCTGGTAAAAGCGAATGGGCAGAAACTCTAGCAATGCAATCTGGAAAATCGGTGATTTACATTGCGACGGCTCAAACCAATGCCGACGATCCTGAGTGGCAACAGCGGATCTCTCAACATCGCGATCGCCGTCCTGCTGACTGGTTAACCGTAGAAGCGCCAGAAAACTTGATCGAAACAATCACCACAGCTCCCTCCTCTTGCTGCTTGCTAGTCGATTCGCTTGGAACGTGGGTAGCGAATTTGCTGGAGCAGGATAGCATTACTTGGGCAGCAACGGAGCAAAATTTAATCTTAAGTTTAGAGCGCTTAGACAACAAAGATGTAATTGTTGTAGCAGAAGAAGCTGCCTGGGGCGTAGTGCCAGCTTATGCAAGCGGTAGGCTGTTTCGCGATCGCTTGGGTCAATTAGTCCGTCGCTTAGGAGCTGTTGCCAACTCCGTTTACCTCATCGCAGGCGGACACGTCCTCAACCTCAGTCTACTAGGTTCCCCGTTACCTACCCCTTTAAATGAGAAACGATAGCATAGAGTCAGTTATCAGTTATCAGCAAGAGAGTGACTAGTGGCTGGTGACTAGTGACTAGATGAAGAATTCTACTACTAGCCACTAGCCACTAGCCACTAGCAACTAGCAACTCCCTACTCCCTTCTTAAAATGGCATCCACACAAGACGTTAGAAGATATCTCGCATACTGGTTTCAGTTAGGTAAGCATGTCGTCATTCGTGACGGACAAGAACGCTTGCTACCACAACCAGTGATAGAAGGCGATCGCTACAGCCAAGCTTTTGAAGAGTGCTGGCAACGCATTAGCGCACCTGATGCAGGCGACTGTTACTTGGAGGCAACAGAGGAATCAGTAGCCGATTTACTCACGCCAGAATGGGATGTGTCTCCTTGCGCCCGTTGCGCTATGCCCGTACCCATGCGTCATGTGGGAATGCCTCCTGCTTGTTGTCCTTGCAACGACTTATTGAATTGGCCCAACCTTGACGTTCCGCAGCCGCGATCGCCAGTCAATTCCCAAGTTAGACTCAAAGACATACAACAACGGCTGATGTCAATGCGCGATCGCGGTTAGATAGCTTAAATAAATTAGGCACGCAGCTCAACTAGACCTTTGCCGCTTGCTTTTCTCCTTCTGGTTGACGACGACGGGGAATTTCATAAGTTAAAAAGTCGTGTGCCATTTCAGTATTGGGAAAGATCGCCCGCGCTTCTTCTAGAAGGTGTTGTAATTGAATGTCATTCCCAGGGGCGTAGCGAGGGCTAAAATGTGTCATAACCAGTAGCTTTACTTGGGCAGCTAATGCTGTTTGTGCTGCCATTGTTGATGTGGAATGCAAACGTTGAAAAGCGAGTTCTGCATCGATATGAGAAAATGTCGCTTCGTGGATTAGTACGTCCGCACCTTGGGCAAGAGCAACTGCCCCATCGCAGAAAATTGTATCAGTACAGTATGCTAGCTTGCGCCCTGCTTCTGTGTCACCGCATAGATCGACTCCCCGAATCACCCGCCCGTCATTGAGAGTTACCGTTTCACCCCGCTTTAGTTGACCGTATACTCTCCCAGGAGGGATGTTTAGCGCCTTGGCTTTTTCGACATCAAACCGCCCAGGACGATCTTTTTCAGCAATCCGATAGCCAAAAGCGGGGACGCGATGCTCTAAGCGATCGCAACTCACTGTAAATTCTTCATCTTCGTAAACCATCCCAGGCTGTACTGTATGGACGTGCAGCGGGTAAGATAGATGAGTTTGAGAATAGCGACCGCAGGCGCGGAGATACTCTTCTAACTTTGGCGGACCGTAAATATCAATTCGGTGCGGACTACCCGCCAAACCACAGGTGGCTAGCAATCCCATTAAGCCAAAAACATGATCGCCGTGCATGTGAGTGACGAAAATGCGGTTAATTTGGCTAATTTTTAAGTCACTCCGCATAATCTGATGCTGAGTTCCTTCCCCGCAGTCAAATAGCCAGACTTCTGCTCGTTGCGGTAGGCGAAGGGCAACACTAGAAACATTACGCGATCGCGTCGGTACACCGGAACTCGTTCCTAAAAAAGTAATCTGCACTGCGGCTGCTGTCGATCTACGACATGGCTGACGTATTCTTTATCTATACTGCCACGCGATCGGCGATCGGTAATCCGCGATTTGAGGTGTAGAATCTTTTGACTTCTGACTTTTGACTTGGAGACTTCCCTTTTGTCTCTCCAACCTATTAAAATCAAGACTCAGTACGATTGGCTTTAGCTTTAGTATTTGATAGATACTTCAGCTCGATCGAGTTTTTATAAAACTATACTTCTGATCTTATTTTTAGAGTTTTTAGAGCATTTTTAATAGCCAGCTGCCTTTTCTTCAGACAAATCTAAACTCTGTCTGTTTTTGCGAGTTTTGCTAGTTAAGTGTTACTAATATTTTAGTTAAAATTTACCTTTTTAAATTGGTATAGTGGCTGTAAGTCCAGGTGGCTGTGATGTCTCCCCACGTCCAATCTCATCTAACTCGGTGCAACTACATCAGCAAAAATCGTGTCGAAATTTGCAGTATCGCTCTAAAACCGGATCGAATTTGAACTAGATTGGGTGAAGTAGTAGTTTTTCTTTTGACGAAGTATATGTATCTAAAAATGCTTTAGCAACTGTAGATTTACTGAGATTCAGCAACATGAAAACTCAAAATTCTATGAATCTGCGGTAAAAATTCTTTCAAGGGGCGTGAAAGTTGTGGTAAACTCTTAGCGAGTATTGCATAGATCGGAAAGGAGGAGCACAAAAATAAAATCAACGGTTAATAACTCAATTTTTCGCGATCGAACTAGCAAGGTTAAAAGATGCTAATGTAAATCCTGGCATCATATTATTGATTTATCTACAACGTTAAAATCCATTCAATTAAAATAGAGCGTATTAGCTTTTTCTGAAAAAATGGACGAGAAGCTTGGTCTAATTTGGCGAGCATTCTGTCGTTGTGCTAGAGATATCTAAGCACTAGATTCCTCATGTTTTTTCAGATTTCAAAAATATCGCAATATCCTGAATCGGGCGTAAAATGCCTAAATTTTTCTGAGGTTTACTCCGATTGCAGACTGTAGTGATGGAAAGCAGAGATAAGTATTCGTGCAAAAATTGCATCTAGTATCTGCTGCAAACTCTTAAGTAAATGAAGCTTAAACTCTTCAATTTCCGAAGCACCTGTCAACAAAATGAAAATCATAGTAGAACAAGTATCCAAAGCTTTATTGGGAATCAGAAATCGACATTTTATTATTCTCGATACAATCGTATTTTCGATCGCGCCAGTCCTAGCACTAAGCCTGCGCTTGGACGAATTTAACATTGTTGAAACCCTCAACACTCATGGGCTTCAGTTAGCGATCGTCTCTACCCTATTTATCATCGTAAAACTGAGCATCTTATATAGTTTTGGTTTTTATCGACGGTGTTGGCGCTACGCTAGTATTGACGAGCTGACACAAATCGTCATGCTGACGCTAGCAGCGATTGTTCTCGAAACAATAATTGTCTATGCCTTCAATAACTGGTCTAATTTTTCCGCTGTCTTGCCGCGATCGCTAGCGCTGCTAGATGGAATGCTCAGCCTAATCTTCGTAGGTGGACTTCGCTTGAGCATTCGAGTGGTCGAAAGAGCAAACCACAGGCAGGCTCAACCTAAAAGTAGCGAACGCTTGCTAATTGTTGGTGCAGGTAATGCAGGCGTGACAATTGCCCAACAGATGCAGCAGAACCCACACTTCAATCTTTACCCCATCGCTTTTATCGACGACGATCCAGCGAAATTTCAATTAAGAATTCGCAATTTACCTGTAGTTGGCGATCGCCATCAGATCCCGAAAATTGTTCGATCCTTGCGCGTCGATCGCGTCGCGATCGCCATGCCGAGCGCCCCTGGCGAAGTCATTCGCGAGATCTTAGATATCTGCCAATCGAGCGGTGTGCGTACCAGCACTTTACCTAGCGTCAGCGAGATCGTCAACGGTTTCAACGGTCGCGTGGCGATCGAAAGCATTCGCGAAATCAAAATTGAAGACTTATTGCGTCGGGAACCAATTCAAACAGACGGGCAAAAAGTCTCGCAGTTATTAACAGGTAAGAAAGTACTCATCACTGGCGCAGGTGGGTCGATTGGTAGCGAACTTTGCCGTCAAGTCTTTCGCTGTCGTCCGGCAGAAATCATGCTGATAGGACACGGCGAAAATTCGGTCTTTTACATCCAACAAGAATTAGAACGAGTCATGGAAGTGCTACGGCAAGACGGCGCGTTGCAGGGATATATGCCACGCCTGCGCGCTTTTATCGCCGATATTCGCTTTCCATCGCGCTTAGAGTATGCTTTTGACCAATTTCGCCCAGATATCGTTTTTCATGCTGCCGCGCACAAGCACGTACCCCTGATGGAGGTAAACTCACCAGAAGCGATCACCAACAACGTCTTGGGGACGAAAAACCTGCTCGATCTGGCGCTGAGATACGATGTCAACCAATTCGTAATGATTTCTACGGATAAGGCAGTCAACCCAACTAATATTATGGGAGCTAGCAAGCGGACTGCCGAAATGCTCGTTCTGCAAGCAGCGCAAAAGAGCGGCAAACCCTATGTCGTCGTCCGATTTGGTAACGTGCTGGGTAGCAGAGGTAGTGTCGTGCCTACCTTCAAGCAACAAATTGCTAAAGGGGGACCGATTACCGTTACTCATCCCGATATTCGACGCTATTTCATGACCATTCCCGAAGCCGTGCAATTAGTCTTGCAAGCGGCAGTTGTTGGCTGTGGCGGAGCCATATTAATGCTAGATATGGGACAGCCAGTGAAGATTGTGGATCTAGCGAAAGATTTGATTCGGCTGTCTGGATTGCAGGTCAATAAAGACATTAAGATTCAGTTTACCGGGTTGCGACCAGGAGAAAAGCTATTTGAAGAACTGTTTATTCCTGGCGAACAGTACGAAAAGACAGAACACGAAAAAATTCTGATTGTCAAAAATGCCAGTAACTTTACGCCAAAAACTTTAAATTCTTTGGTAGAAGCACTGTGCGATGCCGCGCGGCAAAATGATGCTCCGGCGATCGCCTTCTTATTACAACAGCTCGTACCTGAATATAAGCCACAAAACTCTCCAATTCCCAAACAATTACCTGCAAGCCAAGAAAAACTGCTGGATGAACTTATCGTTCCAAGATCGAAGCGGCAGCATATTCTAGATACACCTATTGCTGCACTCGATCGCCAGTCCAAAATTCAGCTACAGGAAATTGAGCAAGCATTCGAGCAGGGTGAATTTGAGATTCACTACCAACCGATTGTTGTGTTGCAAACCAATAGAATTGTTGGGTTTGAAGCGCTCTTACGCTGGCAGCACCCCACGCAAGGTATAGTTTCACCTACGGACTTTATTTCTGCTCTAGAAGCAACAGATGCGATCTCAACTATCGGCTGGTGGTCGTTGCGGCAAGCTTGTCAACAGCTACGCCTGTGGCAAGAGTGCTATCCCAAAATTCCTTTGACTGTGAGCGTGAATCTTTCCAACACCCAGTTCGCTCATCCAAATTTGGTGGCGCAGTTGGGGCTAGTTCTAGAACAGACTGGATTGAATCCTCGAAATTTGCGTCTGGAAATTCCTGAAAGCGCCATCTTATCGGATATTGAATTTGCGAATCAAAGGGTAATAGAACTCAAAGCCTTAAACGTAGAGTTGCAAATTGATAATTTGGGTATCGGCTATTCATTTTTGAGCTTACTGCAAAGGCTACCCAATCGCATGTGCTATGAAAAATTCGATCGCCTCAGCGTCGATCGTTCCCTCGTCAATCAAATTGATACTGATGAAGAGAGCTTAGAGATTTTGCGAACAATCGTGGCGATCTCTCGCAACTTGGGTGTAGAGACAACGGTTACTGGCGTAGAAACTGCGGCTCAGCTAGCACAACTCAACGCTTTGGAATGCCAATACGGACAAGGCTACTTTTTCGCCAAACCGATTAACAAAGATGCTGCTGGTACGCTGATTGGTTCGCAGTTGCAACCCTTATGAGGGAGTAGGGAGTAGGGAGCAGGGAGTAGGGAAGAAGAGAGCTAAGGGAGCTGGGGGAGAAAAACTACGTTTGACTTTTGACTTTTGACTTTTGACTTTTGACTTCTTACCAACTACTGACTGCTATCTATTAGTGAGCCGATGAATGCTTCTGAGATAATGCACGATCGCTTCTGCGGTAGCAAGGTTAGTAGCTAGTAAAACTTGGTTGAGATGGCACGATCGCATTAAGGCTTCCTGAGTTTCCTGTTCCGAGCGTGGAAGTTCTAGGATGTCTTGTAACACGATCGTAGCCAAAACATTGCCAGAGTTGACCAAATTAGCGATCGCTTGGTATCCTCCGAGCGGTAAAGCTGGCGTTTCTGCTGATACTGCTATACCAGCTTGCTGTAAAGTTGCACTCGTGGCAGGAGTCGTAATAGTCAAGTGTTGAGACAAGAATTCTTGATGCTGAGCAACAAACTGTGCTAATTCCGCTCTTTGGCGATCGTGTGCCATTAGCGCAATGTATTTTCCAGATCCAAAAGTTGACGCTGCATTGGTGGTAGTATCTTTTTTTACCACTGCTGACTGTGGCATTGCTGACTTTGGTACTAATGACTTTGGAGTTGAGACACGCTCAATTTTTGCTTCTGATTCAAGATCCTGCCACGGATCTAATTCTAGAATTGGATCGATTTTATCTAATTCGATCTGAGTCGGGCGATCGCTCAGAGGAATTTCTGTGGCTTCAGGGACAATAGATGGTAGTTGAATTACAGTTGCTTCTCCTGCATCACTACCACTCTCATCAAGTTGAATCTCGTCAATAGAAAATTGCTCTTGTAGGTTTTGGCGATCGGAAATTGCTACAGCATGAGTGTGACTAAAAACTGTCTCGGCTAAGTCTTGCCGAATTACATCTACTTCTTCCAAAATCAGTACGAATGCTCCAATCCGTAATATATCTCCAGGTTTAAGAAGATATTTTTGATTAATTTCAGCTAATTTTCCATTGACGATCGAGCCGTTTCTACTTCCAATATCAATAAAGTAATAATTGCCACCTTCCTGAATGATTTTTCCATGTAACCGACTAACATCAGCACTATCTAAAACTAAACTTGCAGAAGGAGAGCGACCAATCGAACACTCTTTTTGTAAATTGTTTGTTGTTAGGAAGAGATTAACTTCTTGCGTTTCATTTAGCTGACGAGAATTAAAAATTTTAATTTGCATAACTCAAAAGTTAAAAGTTAAAAGTCAAAAATCAAAACTAATTTTTCTCCCTCAGCTCTCTTCTTCCCTGCTCCCTGCTCTCTCTTGATAAAATACCCAAATCGAAAGGTATGTTAACTAAGTTTTTGCTTCGTTTTGTTAATTTTTCTAAATGTATGGTGGACATTGCCCACCTGATAAAACTATCTAACGATTGTGCCAGCTAATTTATGTTTCTTGGAGATTGACTAAGAAGACACCCGTAAGTGTAATTATTCCACCAACTATAGATAACAAACTGGGTAATTCTTGCAGCCAGATCCAAGCGATCGCAATTGCGAGAAATGGCACGAGATAAAGATAGCTAGCGGCTTTGGCGGCGGAAATTTGCGATAGGGTATAAGTCCAAGTCATATAAGCGATCGCAGCGGGAAAAATACCTAAATAGGCGATCGCTAGAGTTGATTCTAAGGAAGCTAGCCGCACTGATGCTGTATCTGGTAAAAACCCTAGTAACGCGATCGTGCCACTCCAAATTGTATAAGTAGCTAGCTCAAACGCACCGTACTTTTGAAACAGCGGTTTTTGTAAAATGAAATAAATTCCCTGAGAAATGGCAGCTAACAAAATCAGCACCGCGCCGAAGTTGAAGTGAAATCCTCGTATCTCTCCCAGTGAAATTAAAGCAGCACCAATGAAACTAATGACAATTCCCAACCATCCCCGTGCTGTCAATTTTTCACCCAAAAAAGTTATTGCCAACAAAGCAGTAAAAATTGGGCTAGAAGCATTTAGAAGACTGGCTGCACCTGCGGTGACAGTTTGTTGTCCAAATGCTAAACATAAATGGTAAGCGCTAATACCTAAAAATCCACCCAGGGCGATCGCGGGTAAGTCTTTGACTTGCGGCAAACGCATCCGCGTCAGATATGCATAACCTAGCAGGACAAGGGAGGCGATCGCAAAGCGCAAGGCTACTAAATGTTCGGGACTGTAGCTGCGTAAACCTGCCCGCACACCCGCAAAGCCAGAACCCCAGAGGATGAGAGTTACGAATAGAGCAAATAATTTTTTATTCACGCTGCATGATAGCCCCCGTCTACATACAGCACCTCGCCTGTAATGTATGAAGCCGCATCGCTGGCAAGGAAAATATATGCCCCAAGAAATTCTTCTACTTTTCCTCGCCTTCCCATCGGCGTAAACCTCGTTACCCGCTGCTGATACGGATCGTTTTCGTTATGCTCAACGCCTGCCATCCTGTTGTCAATGTATCCAGGCGCGACGGCGTTAACTCTTACTCCTTTTTGCGCCCATTCCACAGCCATTGTTCGCACCATTTGATTAATCCCCCCTTTAGAAGCGGCATAAGGGACTAACCCGGGTATTCCGACAGCACCAGCAATAGAAGAAGTCATAATGATACTACCAGCGCCGCGAGCGAGCATGTGTTGAGCGGCAAATTGGGCGCAGAAGTAGTATCCTCGCAAGTTAATATCGAGAATTTTGTCCCATTCTTCCGCTTCGTATTGCTCGGCAGGTTTGATAATATCAATGCCAGCATTGCAAATTAAGACATCGATCGCCCCATAATGCTCTATTGTTCGATTTACGAGTTGCTGGCAACGATCGCGTTTACTGACATCAACTTCAACAGCATCGACTTCTAGCCCCTGCGATCGAAACTCGTCTCTGGTAGTTTCTAACTCTTCTGAATTCCAAGACGAGATAACTACTTTTGCACCGCGATCGGCAAAACCTCGCGCAATAGCTTTGCCCAAGCCTCTACTAGAACCCGTGATGCAAACAACTTTATCTGCAACGCTGAATATATCTGCCATGAGTTGTTGGAGACCGAGTAGATTCTCATCATCTCAACATACCTCAAATCCAATTTGAGTTCAATATATCGAAACTTTAATATGTTGAACTCAACTCTCAATCGAGCTTAATTCTTATTAAGTGTTAGCTGGCATTAACCACCCTGCAACAATCGGTCATATTCTGCATGGGTTCCAATCCAGAATCAGGCAATGTCATCATTTTCTTCTACTGCCAAGGCACGATAGTGTGTTCCGATCCGTACCGACCAGAACGAACCTACCTTTTTGAAGTGAAGCGACGGATATCGAGAATTTTGTTTCAGCAACTCATAGCACCGATCAGCTAGTTCCTGAATCTCGTTTGGTAGCTGTCGATAGTGATACCAAAAATCAGGAGTCGCACGATATCTCACAAGTCAGTACAACGTCCTTCACGTAAGTGTTGCAGTGCCTGTTGAGCCAGACGATCGAGCCGACCTGCTGCGACATCTTCCTCAAACTGTCGATCCCATGCTGCTGCATCGAATTCTGCAAACCACGCTCGGAAATCGGCAAGCTCCTCTGCTGATAGTTGGCTGACAGCCTGTTCGATTTCTTGCAAATTATTCATACGAAGGAAATTTACAGGTGACTTAACCTTTTCGATGATAACGCTCCGCCGTACACATAACTAACTTCTCCACCTAACCTTTTCGGCTTTTGAAGAAGCGATCGCCCTATCGGAATGTAGCCAGAATCGAGGGGCGAACGTCCAGCCGTTTGACCACGATCGCATGAAGCCAAACGTTCCATAACATCATGGAAAATGCCGTTGCTAGTGCCGCACCGAAAATTCCTAACCAGTAGATGCCAAGGACATTTAAAACTACATTCGTGAAAGCACTAATTCCCATCACCCTTGCAGCCGGAATTTGGTTGCCCGTCATGATTAGCAAATATCCTACCGATCCCGCTCCCACATTCACAAGTTGACCTAGAATCAGAACGATTAGCGCTCCTCTAGCTGTGGTGAATTCCGAGCCAAATAATTGTAGTACGGGTTCGGCAAAAATAATTAAACCGATCGCAATTACCAACGCCGGATAAAACATCCACCGCGCTATTGTCGATACTAGCTGCTGCAATCCTTGGCGATCGCCTTGAGCGTGTAGCGAAGCGATAATGGGAGCAAAAATCGCATTGACAGCAGTGAGAATGAAATGAACCCAAAGCGATGTTTTGAGTGCAGCACTGTAAATTCCCACGGCTTTAGCTCCTAGCATTGTCCCTAGCATGAGCGTATCTGTTTGACTCAAAACCACAGACGAGCCATCCATAAACATTAATGGTAAGGCAACTCTCCACCATTGACCGATCGCATAAGCAGGAACGGCTTGAGAAATTTCTGCAGTCAATTCTCGATAAAACAGAAGTGCTTGAACTAACAAAACAAGCAGCAGTGACAGAATTGAAAGCGCGATCGCTTCTGTACTATTCAAGCTCCGATTCAACTGCCAAATAAATGTAATGCCAATTAATATCAATGGATAGGCGATTAAGTATGGAGCATAAGCTAGGGTAATTCTTTGAAAGGCTCTAGCAATTTGTTGCTGAAGATTAACTAATGCCATCAAAGGCACGCTCCAAACACCAAAAATCAGCGGTTTTGAATGCTCCAATCCTTGATTTGATGCCAACCACTGCAATACAACCGTGCTGAATACAGATGTAATCAAACTAGCGATTAGCGTTTGTTGCCAACTTCCCCAGATAATTCCCCGCAAATGTCGCCAATCTTGCTCGAACTGGTATTTGGGAATAAATCGTAAAACGGCAATTGGCAAGCCCAATCCGGCAAGAAAAGCCAGAGAAAGACTGAGGGCGATCGCATAATCGTAAATGCCATACTCTGTGACTCCCAGCCAACGGGCAAGTAAGATTTGGGAGACATAGATCGTGCCAGCACTGGTAATTTGGACGCTTAACGCCGCACCTGCACCGCGTACTAACGTCCTTAGCAAGTCAGATTGCTGGTGTTTTAGCCAAGATTCAAATTTGGGCAACTTAGGCATTTAACTTAGACATCGACCGGATTTCGGCATCGACCGGACTTCTATCTCTTTAATACTACATTTTATACTACACGCACGCTTGCCTAAAATTCAATATATTGAATTTTAGGACTTTTTGGAATCACAACACATATACGAGTAATGCCCGCGCTTCCTCTTCACCAAGATTTTGAATTTGGTGATGGATATCGACAGGATATCTTGCCGTATCGCCTGAGTTTAGAGATTGCTCGTAGATACCGCATTTAACTAGCAAATTGCCGCTTAACACAGTCAAATGCTCGTAACTACCGGATGCGTGCGGTTCGCTCTCCAAACAAGCATTGGGTTCCATCAGCAATTCGTACCACTCAGTAGCACCAGCAGATGAGATCGGGCTTAAAATTCGCAGCTTACACTTACCATCTTGGCTAGCGATTGTGGGGGTATGGTGCGATCGCATCACCTCAATTTTCGCAGGCGCGATCGCGGTTTCGACATGCGCTTGACTGACTAACTCGGTAATACTGACATCCAAGGCATGGGCAAGGCTCCATAAAGTAGCGATCGTCGGATTTGTTAACTCTCGTTCGATCTGCGACAGCATCGACTTAGAGACATGAGAGCGTTGAGCGAGTTGTTCTAGAGTCAGGTTGCGGTGTTTGCGGATAGATTTAACGATCGCTCCGATGGCTGGCGGAGAAGGCTGGCGACTCATCTACAGTAGCGTACGATTGTATTTTTTACTCTAGGAGATTACGGCAGCAATTCGCCAACGCCAAAGTTGCGGTAACTCAAATTAACTTCTGCAGCAAGAGCAGGAATTTGTAATTGCTTTGTTAGAGTGAAAAGAGTAGCCCTACTCGCAATCCGATCGCCCCTCAGAATTATGTCCCAACAACCCGCACGTATTTGTATTCTCGGTGGCGGCTTTGGCGGTTTATACACGGCACTGCGCCTGAGCCAATTACCTTGGGAATCGGAAAAACCAGAAATTGTCCTAATCGATCGCAGCGATCGCTTCTTATTTTCGCCCCTGTTGTACGAATTGCTCACGGGTGAATTGCAAACTTGGGAAATTGCCCCGCCGTTTATCGAACTCCTCGCCTCAACTGGAATTCGCTTCTGTCAGGGTGAAGCAGCAGAAATTGATATTTACGAACAGCGAGTCCGGCTGCAAGATGGAATCGAAATTCCCTACGATCGCCTAGTATTAGCTTTGGGTGGTGAAACGCCGCTAGATATGGTTCCTGGGGCATCCTCCTACGCTTTCCCCTTCCGTACCCTTGCCGATGCCTACCGCATGGAAGAACAGCTGCGGCTACTTGAAGCATCTACCGCAGATAAAATTCGCGTGGCAATTGTAGGGGCTGGCTATAGCGGCGTAGAATTGGCGTGTAAGCTGGCAGATCGTCTTGGTGAAAGAGGACGCTTCCGATTAGTAGAACTGAGCGACCAAATTCTTAGAACATCCCCAGAGTTTAACCGCGAAGCAGCCACAAAAGCATTGGAAAAAAGAGGGATTTGGCTCGATCTCGAAACTAAAGTCGAGTCAATCGAACCGAATGCGATCGCCCTGGAATATAAAAATCAAGTCGATATTATTCCCGTAGATCTTGTCGTTTGGACGGTAGGTACGCGAGTTGCGCCAATCGTGCGATCGCTTCCCCTCAAACAAAACCAACGCGGACAGCTCACGGCGACATCAACTCTACAAGTCATAGATCGTCCCGAAATATTTGCTTTGGGTGACTTAGCTGACTGTCGCGATGCCGCAGAGCAACAAGTTCCTGGTACTGCTCAAGCTGCCGTACAACAGGCAGACTATGCCGCTTGGAATCTTTGGGCTTCCCTCACCCACCGTCCTTTACTTCCCTTCCGCTATCAGAATTTAGGGGAAATGATGACTCTAGGAATTGACAGTGCCACACTTACGGGTTTGGGAATTAAGCTAGAGGGTCCTCTCGCCGCGATCGCCCGTCGTCTTGCATATTTATATCGACTACCAACCCTAGAGCATCAAATTAAGGTGGGCATCAATTGGATTACTCGCCCATTTTTGCAGGGGATAGAAGAGAGCTGAGGAAGCGCAAGGTTGCGCTTGGGAGCTGAGGGAGCAATTCTAGCCACTAGCCACCAGCCACTGATAACTGATAACTGATAACTGATAACTGATAACTGATAACTGTTTTTACAACAACTGACTCAGCAGAAATCCTAATCCGGCGCTAGCTATAGGTACGGATAGGTTATCAATGCCGTACCAAGAAAAAGCTTCTAGACCTGTAGCTACCAGAGCAACTACAAAAGCCACGAGCCAAGTTAACCAAGAATTCCCGTGTACGGCTACGAGAATGGAGCTACTCACAATGTAGCTGACCACAGCCATAGTCAAAGAGCCTTCCCAGCTTTTTTTCACACCCCCAACCGTGTAGACATGCTTTCCGTAACGTTGTCCGATTAAAGCTGCGAGTCCATCACCCCAAGTCATGATGAGTATGCCTAAAGCAGCGAAGTAAGGTTTCTGGACTGCCCAAAACCAAGCGACTAGAACGCCGATGCTTACAGCGTAGAAAAACGTCCCTAAGCTCTTGCGTCCGATACTGTTAATTCCTGGTAGAAGTGGCAGGCGATAGGATAATAAAGTCGTAATACCTGCTAATACTGATGCGCCAATCCCTACCCAGGCGGGGATATTTAATAACCAAGCGAATAAAATGACATTGCCAGTGCCAATGTGAACGATTTTCCGCACAATTTCGGGATCGCTATTTGCGAAACGGCTAACTGCACCTGCGATCGCCAGAACAATTCCCAGCCAAACTCCTACCACTGCTATCTGTAGCCAGAGAGTAGGAATTCGAGCTAGTGCCGGAAAATCAGCCATCAACGACTCAATCAAAACAGTCACAAAAGCTACTACATATCAAATGTAGTAGATTTGGGATACACAATGAAGAGGGAGCAGGGAGCAGGGAGCAGGGAGCTGAGGGAGCTGAGGGAGCTGAGGGAGAGTCGCGGAGAAAGAAATTGACAATCTCCACACCCCACACCCTACACCCTACACCCTACACCCGCATCAACAAGCATCACGCACCACTTATTACAAATGACGAATGACAAATGACCAATATCATTGGAGGAAATTATCGGTGTTGAAGATCGGATTAATTTGGTTAATTCGGGGCTATCGAATGTTAATTTCTCCTCTATTGCTGCCATCGTGTCGGTTTCATCCTACCTGTTCTTCTTACGCCCTAGAAGCGATCGAACGTTTTGGCGCTTGGCGGGGTGGAATTTTGGCAGTGCGACGCATTTTACGCTGTCATCCTTGGCATCCAGGCGGCTACGATCCTGTACCAGAAAGGAGGGAGCAGGGAGCAGCGACCAGTGACCAGTGACCAGTGACCAGCGATCGGTCACTTACGACTTACGACTTACGACTTACGACTTACGACTTGATTAAGGCACAGTTTTTGTCTGCCAGTTGTATAAACTTCTGGTGTTTCCGACTGGAAAACGGGCGCGTCTGCGGATGGGGCGGTTGGTGCGTCTGGCGATCGCGGGTTTGACTCGTCTAGAAATGGGTTGCAATCGCCTGACAGTCGTTCGTCTCACAGTCGTTCGTTTTATCGTCGATTGAGGACGGGAGGTGGAAGTTGCGATCGCGGTTCTAGAGCGGTTGGGGCGGCTGCGGGGGCGATTGGTAACAGTTTTTGGTTTGGATGTTACAGGCTGCGTTCGCGATTGGGGCGGTTTTGGTGTCGTTCTAGACTGTTGCGGTGGGATAGCGGTATTGGACGCTAAAGCAATTTTGATGGCTGCTTGTTGGGCAAGAGGAGCGATCTGCTGTTGCCAGTAGGGATGAATAGTAACTTTTCTGGTGGCTTGGAGGACATCTTGCCACTTGCCCACAGCGGCGGCGCTTTTTGCTGCCTCCCAAGCGGCGCGGTTGTTTTGCCAGTCGCGTTGCCATTGGGTAATTGCAGTTTGGGCTGTTTGATAGACGGGGTTAGTGATGGGAATTGCTTTCACTAAGGCGATCGCCTGTGGTAAGTTTCCTGCTTCGTAATCGGTTTTCGCTTTTTCTAATAAACGGTTCGTCCACTGCGCGATCGCGGGCTTAGCTACAGGATAAAGCGGATCGGTGCTGGGAATTTGACTGCCTAGCGCGATCGCCGCCGATAGATCGGTGGCAGCTAGCTGCTGTGCCTGGGCGAGGCGACACTGTTGAAGTCCGGCTTGAACTTTGGCGTTGGTACTACTGTGAGTCGATGCTAGATCGATGCACTCTTGGTATTTTCTCGCAGTTTTGAGCGCGTTCATCTGCTCCAGAGTCTGCTCTGGATCTGCGACTGGATGCCAATTCGTTACGTACATCGCTGCTACGCTTGCTAAGACAGCCGTGAGTGCTGCTCCCACGCGGAGGGGATAGCGCTGTCGCGATGGGGAGGCTTTAGCAGGAGTCGATCGATCGGGGTTTACTAATGCTACAGCGGGGGGGTCGGGTATCCGTTCTAGAACTGGTAGTGCTTGGGTGGCAACCTCGGCAGTTGGGGTCGTGTCGAGTCCTGCCATCGTCACAGTATGAGTCTCGGAATGATTCTCAAGGAGATCGGTTTTCACTTCACGCTCTATACCTTTAGGAGTGCCAACTAGAGTAAGACGTTTCTCCAAGTTCGACTGGTTGAAGTGAGAGACAGGTAGCGGTTGAATTCCGATAACTGGTTGCAATAACGTGGGAAAATTGGCGAGTTGCCGCAGGGCAACTAGGGCGGCTACTGCCGTCTGATAGCGATTTTTGCTGTTGTAGCGCACCATTTTGGCAATGACTGCCCCCAGTCCCTCGCTGACTTTGGCATGTTGTCGCCACTCAATTTCGCCAGTGTCTGACTGTTCTGCTAACTGGGAAGGATTCATTCCTGTCAGAGCTTGAATGGCGATCGTGCCGAGGGCATAAATATCGCTATTGGGTTGAGGTCTACCTTGACCTTGTTCTGTGGGCATGTAACCAGGAGTCCCGATCGCGATCGTAGCTGGTGGGCTATTTTCCTGTTGCCCCGTTCGGGTAAACACCTGCGTCCAAACCTGTTTGACTGAACCAAAATCTACTAAGACTAACTTGCCATCTGCAATTCGCCGGATGAGATTGTCAGGTTTAATATCGCGATGAATTGCTGCGTGAGCGTGGACGAAAACCAATATTTCTAATACTTCTTGCAGCAGTTGGTAGACTTTACTTTCTTCCCAGCGATCGCCTGGAAGTAATTCTTTGGTCAGAGTATGTCCTTGAACGAACTCTTGAACGAGGTAAAACTCTTGGTGTTCTTCAAAATAAGCTAGTAACCGAGGAATCTGGTCGTGATTGCCGAGTTGCTCTAAAATTTCTGCTTCTGTTTGAAACAACCGCCTTGCATTGTGCAAAAATTTAGAGTTGACGCTAGCAGGCTGGAGGTGCTTAACGACACATCGAGGATTTCCTGGTCGATGCATATCTTGGGCTACGTAGGTTTGACCAAAACCACCGTTAGCTAGAACTTCTACAACTTGGTAACGCCCGCCTAGCAGCTTGCCTCTCATCGCCTGAATTCCCAGAAAATTAAGAACATGTTACAATATTTACAATCTATCCACTTACTCCTACGGTAATAATTACGTATTCTTTAAATTAATTTTGAGTTATCTCAGGCAGTGTAAGTCATCAAACACTGCTGAGAACGAGCAGTCGCACAAATTTAAGTACTAAAAGTTTAATCAATTTCGTGCTTCCTCACAAAGATGCTATTTCAAGTACATGAGTTCCTGAAAACAAAGCTAAAATTCAAAATCTAAACTCCAAAAATCAAGTTCCTACAACGTCCTAAAAATTGGTAATAGCTTCTTTTCGCTCGCAGTGTAGTCAACAAGACTATGCAGTGGAGAAAACGCCATCATTCTATGCTATAAAGGTTCTATTTTTCTGCCTCCCCCTTGCTTGCACTAGTTTGTGCTTTGCTTTTTGACAGCACAATTCTCAAAAAAACTGTTAACAATAAACTGGCTGTAGAATGTCAGGAATTAAATTAAAGATTGTCTGAAATACAAAATTCGCCTGTCTCCAATTTAAATTTGGCAGGTGCGGACGCTCGCGTCGATCTTTGGTAAATTTATCCCTAGTAACTCTATTCCTAGTAAAAAGGTAGTTCAGTCCGTTCACTTTGTCTAGCCTCTAGAGGTTTTTACTCAAAAAAGAGAGCCATTAGTTCAAAAACTATTTCTAGGTTAGCAATAATACAGCCAGTATCACTCCAGCTTCATCTATGCCACCTCAGTCTTTAGTTTCAATTGCTATTGCGATCGCTTGTCAGTTATCAGTTGTCAGTTATCAGTTATCAGCGAGGGAGCAGGGAGCAGGGGGGAGAAGAGAGCTGAGGGAGCAAAAATCAACCGTCTTCACGCAGTGTAGCGCCAGCGTTTACCGTCAACCGTCTTCACGCAGTGTAGCGCCAGCGTCTACCGTCAACCACCAACTACCAACTACCAACTACCAACTACCATCACTCCTAACTCGTCTGTGGCAGGGAAAATTTCAAGTCGATACGATTAGCGGCGGGCATCGACGGGCAGTTTATTCAGTAGCGTTCAGCCCGAACAGTCAGATGATTGCTAGTAGTGGTGGAGATCGGACGATCAAAGTTTGGTATTTGGCAGGGAAAAGATTGTTGCAAACTTATATAGCGCACAGAGATTGGGTGAGTTCTCTCGCGTTTATGCCCGACAAAACCGGACAAAAAACAATTCTTGCTAGTGGGAGTGGAGATAGAACGGTTAAGGTATGGAATTTGCGGCATCGAAGATTAATTCGTACCTTTGTCGGACATAAAGATTGGGTGAGTTCGGTAGCGTTTAGCCCAAATGGAAAACTCTTGGCAAGCGGTAGTGGAGATAATACCATCAGGCTATGGAACCTCAAAACTGGAAAAGCCTTGCGCGTCATCAAGGAAGGCAGTGGAGTTACGGCGATCGCTTTTAGTCCCGATGGCAAAACCCTTGCTAGCAGCACTTTTTTCAACAGCGTCCAACTTTGGGATGTCGAAAGTGGCGAACTGATTCGTACTTTTACCGGACACAAACGTCCAGTATACGCGATCGCCTTTAGTCCCGATGGCGAAACCCTTGCCAGTGGTAGCAATAACGGACAAATGATTTTATGGCGAGTTGAAAGCGGTAAGTTGCAAGAAACTATCAAAGCCCACAAGAAAGAAGTCACGTCGCTGTCTTTTAGCGAGGATGGCGACACCCTCGCCAGCGCCAGTGGAGACAAAACAATTAAATTGTGGAATCCCGCCAACGGAGAATTACTGCGCAGCTTATCAGATCACTCAGCCGGAGTCACTGCCGTTACCTTCAGCCCCAGAGGACAAACTTTCGCTAGCGGTAGCAAGGATAGAACGATTAAAATTTGGCGAGAAGAAACTTGATGAAGTCGTTGTAAGTCGTAAGTCGTAAGTCGTAAGTCGTAAGTCGGAATTAACTGATAACTGATAACTGATAACTGATAACTGATAACTGAATAAATGAAACCATATCAACGAGTGCCGATCGCAGAATCTGGGGAATCGTTAGTAGAAATTCCTTTAGAAAAGTTTGCTGTAGAGTCACCCCATCCTTACCAGTTACTAGGTGCGCCTTATCAAGAGCGATCGCCTTATTATTTACGACAAGGTGTACTGAATCGCCTCCTGCAAGCCCAAATCTATCTTCAACAGACTCATCCCCAGTGGCGCATTCAGATTTTCGATGCCTATCGTCCGATTGCCGTGCAAAAGTTTATGGTAGATTATGCTTTTAGCCAAGTTTTGCAAGCAGAGGGACTGACTGTAGAGCAGCTATCTCCCGACCGACAACAGGCTTTATGGCAGCAAGTATATCAAATTTGGGCAATTCCTAGCACCGATCCTAAGACTCCCCCACCTCACAGTACGGGTGCAGCAGTCGATATTACCTTAGTAGATGCGGCTGGAATGATAGTAAATATGGGTTCTCCGATTGATGAGATGTCAGCGCGATCGCAACCCAATTATTTTGCAAGTAGCTCCGATCCCGTAGAGCAACAGTATCACATCCACCGCCAACTCCTACGAGATATCATGCTCAAGGCTGAATTTACTCGCCATCCTGGGGAATGGTGGCATTTTTCTTTCGGCGATCAAATGTGGGCATGGTTGAGCGATCGCCCTGTGGCTCAGTATGGTGGTATCTTGTAGACGTTACACGTAACGTCTCTTTCCCCTACTCCCGTACGGGCGGGTTTACCGCACAATTCTGGGTTGTTGCAGGGATCTCCTGTCAAAACCCGCCCCTACCGACTCCCGACTCCCGACTCCCTAATAACTGATACACTCCATAGCGATCGTCTTTGTATAGTTGAGCTAAAAAGCTGCAATTAGCATTGAAATTTTGGCTTTCGGTGACGACTTTGTTAATTTGATAATCGGCTACGAGTTGTTTTAAAATGTCGCACTGGCGATCGCTTGGCGATTCATAAAAGGCTTGCGCGGCTAAATTTCTTTCATACCACTCTAAAACTTCAACATCTTTGTATGGATGTGATTTAAAGTTAACCAAAATGGGAGCGCCTGTATAAACTCTAAACTTGCGTAACTCTTTATTTTTATTTGGAACTAGATAGAGGTCTTCTTGTTGCGTTGTTTTTTTGACATAATTCAACATTGGGATACTTCGGTCTTGTTCTACAAACATTTGTCCTTGGTTGTACAAGCCAAGCACAAAAACCATAGATATCGTAGCTAAACTCGCCACCATCACCGAGCGTTTGTGTTGAATTTGAAAGTAGCGATCGAATAAGTAAGATACGAACCAAGCAACTGTAATACTAGTGGCGATCGGTACTAAAACCGCAGAAAGTCGCCAAGGAGCAACAAAGGCTATTGTATTATTTGGATAAACTATTTGAATAATAGTTAAAGTGACAATAATTAAAAAAGGAATAAATAGAGTGACGAAAACTTTAGTTTTTCTAATTAAATAGAGCGCTAAAGCAACTAAGAAAAATTGCAAATAGGCTGAAGGTTTACTTAAAAATATCTGAGGGATAGAATGGTGAGGTATTCTTAATTGGACGATAATATATTGCGATTTTGCCCACAGTTCAGCGGTGGTTGGTCTGAACTGAAAATACATATAACTAAAGACTGGCAGTAAGAATAGAGTTGCTACGCCTCCAACTAACAGGACTTTAATTAGACTACCTTCGTTTTTATAGATAACAATTAGGTAAGTCAAGCAAATAATCGCTGCACTCATAAGATATGTAGGATGAAAGGTAGCTGCTAAAGCTAGACAAGCTACAGCGATGAAGTAATTGCGATGAAGAAATCGATAAATTGAGAAAATGATAAAAACACCGAAGTTGCTGGGTTGAAAGTAAGGTCCGAGAACGTATTGTTCTGCAACTCCATAATGAATATTTAAAGCCGTATCTAAATCGAGAGCTTTAATTTGAATATTGATAGAATGAAGGACGATCAGTATAGCAAAAAAAACTAAATATTTCAGGCGATCGCTATTAGTTTTAGAATCTATAGCTATTTTAGGATTTATATGAATTGGAAAAATAAATGAAATAATTCCTGTCAGACTGTAAATATATACGCCAAAAATAATTATATAATAAAGATAAAAAGCATATTCATTTAAATATAAATGAGTTATCTTGACTAAAAAAGTAAAAGCTGGTAGAGGATCGATGGTGCTGGCGAACCAATCATTTGCTAAAAAACCATAGCTAGCTTGTGCTAGTCCATGAAAAAATTTTGTCGTTTGATTGTCATAGTATAAAGGTCTTTGAGTGTAGGAAATTCCAAAGACAAAAGCAATGAGTAAAAACTGAACTATTGACAAAAATCTTCTCTTCAAGTTAATCAGTTCAATTTTCATGAGTATTCTTAACCGATCGTTATCTGTTTATAGTGATTCCCATCTAGATACAATACATCAGTAGGGGCGTACAGCTGTGCGCCCCTACTGTAAATACATGTACCTCATTCAATTGAGAATTGCTATATCTAATCATTATCATCTTCTAAGAAAAATCATATAAGTACGCAAACGAGCCTGGAACTGTAAACATATCAATTTTTTGACCCATACTATCTAAATAAGCTAAAATTCTTTGCTGCTCTTTGGGAACGTGAGTAATGTGAGATAATATGACCCACACCCTTTTATTACCGCGCAATTTATCGAAATCGTTTTGATATCTTTGCCATTCTTGTTCTGACATTCCCTTCCCGTCATATTCATCGAGATCGTCTATTCCCATAATGTAATCATCCTCACGGTAGCCATATTTTGCCGCATAATATTTAAATTGATATTCAGCTCTTTGATAAATGTATAGAATATCCCCTGACTGTTGATGAGATTTTAGATAACTCATAACTTGCTTAATTTCTTGTTTCGTTTGTGGCTGTACTAGGCGATGGCTAGCATTGGTTATAGGAATGGCAAGTAGTAAGCTAATAATTAAAATACCGATAACAGCAGTAAATTTATTTTTACAAGTTTTCTGCCAAATGAAATAGCTTCCCTCGGCAATTCCTAAAATAAAAAAGGGAGTTAAAAAGACAACTAAGCGACTGTGGAAAGGATATTTTTGCAGATATCCTGCAAGCAACGTCACTATGAAAGGAGAAATTAGAATGAATAAGATTTCTCTTCTCCGATACCAGAGGGAGATAAATCCAGCTAGACAAACTAAACGAGGAACAATAACCCAAGGTTCGGGAAAACCTAAAGGATCTTTGAACAATTTGATATATCTTAAGTACGACCAGTTAATATCAAAGATTGAGGTAGGAAAAGCATACTTATTTGTCCACGATCGCAATAAATATTCGCTTTCACCTAGATTTCTCAAAGATAGAAAATACAAACTAGCAAAACTCAAAAACCAAATTGAAGTTACTGCCAATACTATAATTAGTTTATTACGTTTTTTTTGCTGCCAACCAGCTAGTATATGATATATTCCCACACCTGCTAACACAAAAATTGCTGGATGTGAAAACCAAACTGCGATCGCACCTCCTATTGCATATATTATGACTTGAGAAGGCTCGATCTTTTTCTGATGCAAAGAGACTCCAATTATAGCGCCAAGTATGGCGACGGCTACGTCAGTCGAATACTGTTTCACTTCGGAAGCAAAGTAAAGTAAATACTCTAAACCAGCAAAGAGAGTTAAAGCAACCGGAACGGCTGGTTTTTGCAAACATTTTTTTGCTAGATGGTAAAATAAAAATAGTGAAGCAATACTAGAAATTAAAGGAAAGAGTCTTAAGGCATACTCGTTGTTACCGAATAACTGCACTGCTAGTTTTTCCACCATCAAAAAGCCAAGAGGCGCGCCTTGGTTGTAATCTAAAGGCTGTAATAACTTAGCATAAGAGCGATTGACAATATTTAAAGCAAGTGCGGCTTCGTCATTCCATAAAGAACGATTAAATAGATATTGAACTAGCCTGACTAGGATACCAAAGCCGATAATGACGAATGAGATTCTATCTAGAGTGAATGCAGTAAATTTGCTTGGTTGAAGTTTCTTAAATTGTTTTATAGTAGTTTGCATAAATTTGGATAAATAAAAGTTGCGATCGCCACAGTAATTGTTATATCTAATTTAGGGAAGTCAATTTATTTTGGCTCAACCTCCAGAGACGAGCGGGTTCGTAAACAAGTTCTGGTGTATAATTCTGTATTTGATTAAAATTGTCGAGCATTTCATCTGAAGGCTTGTATAAAAATATGTCGCTGTAACTAGCAGAAAACTCGGAATCAAAGGATAGATTTGATGTAGAATCGAGTTGGCAAGTATGGCATTTGGGTTTGAGCTGAAATTGAACGTGTGGTTCTAGCAAATAGCTTAAAGAGATAATTCTGCCAATTTTAGTATCGCTCATTAAAAATGGACGATTTGCTCCATTTATTATTTGAGCAACTTGAGGGTTTTCAGCACTATTACCTTTCGTCCACCAAGTTTCCGTGCGAGCGCTGACTAAACAGGATAGAATACCAGAAGTTAATAGTACGAGTGCTAGCAACTGCCAAAGTTTTTGTTGTTTGACACCACTTGACGAGAGTTTAGTAGCCAGCAAATAAGCAACAGCAATTTGAATCCCTAAATAAGTCGGAATGAGATAGCGCATCGTCAGCGATCGCTGTCCTCCTAAAATCAAATCTGGTAAAATTAGGGGTATAGTTGGTACGGCGATCGACAACAGGATAAATAATGAAACTTGCTTAGTTGTTGTCCGATCTAGAAAATAAAGAGAGTACCCTGTCAGAACTAAGAATGGTAAAACGATAAGATGTGTTAGATCGAATCTAGATTCTAAACTCGACTGTCCCCAAACATCAAAAAAAATATAACTTAAGTTGAAAACCCAGGTTTTCACTAGATTGATGAGGGGTATTGCTTCATCCTTATTGACATTACTATTAATCGCAGAAAAATTGCTGACAACAATAATCAGCCAAGGGATAAAAGCTGCGATCGCGGTGATAAAGGCGATAAAATAAGCAGGGGATGTTTTGCTAAATTGCAACTTTGTCTTTAAGCTAAATAAATATAGTCCCTGGGCGATCGCGGCTAAACCAGTAAATAAAAATGTATATAATCCTACAATGAGACTAATTGCGTATAGTCTCCAACTCAGTTGACTTTTGAGACGAATAGCGCGTAACACAGACGCACTTGATAGTAAAATTACCACTGTCCACAAACTATACTGACGTGCTTCCTGAGCCATTAAAACATGAAATGGCGAGACTGCGACTAACGCCATAGAAACCCAAGCAACTGAAGGCGATGGAAATAATTCTCTACACAGCCAATAGATACTAGGAAAAACAAGCACGCTAATCAGAGCCGATAAACCTCTAATTGCAGTAATTGAATCGCCCAACCATTTTACCCAAAAATGAGCGATCGCATAATACAGCGGGGGATGCTGAAAATCTTCCGTAGCCAAAGATTTTATCGTGTCTAATAAGTTTCTACCAGCGTCATGCTGATACCGTTGTAAATCTTCTATACTCACAACCGGATGACGAGAAACTTGTTGAATGACTTCTGCTTCCGTGTAGCCAAAAACACGAAATGAAGTGAAGACTTCATCGTACCAATAAACTTTGCGATCGAGATAGAGAAATCGAAAAAATATACCGATAACTAGAATGCCGATAATTAACAATTGCCATCTAGTCAATGGTAAGTCATGCTTCATGAGAATTATCTTACTAGATTATCGTTTGTGCGATCGCAACGCGACATCTCTACTCGCTGGCTAACTAAGATCGTATAAATATACAAAAGAACCTTCCTTCCCAAAAGTATCAACCCGTTTACCGATCCCATCAAGATAAGCTAAAACTCTTTCTTGCTCGTCTTCCCAGCGCCGTAAGTGGGATAATAAGATCCACACCCTTTGCTTACCGCGTAACTTATCAAAATCGCTGGTATATCGCCGCCATTCTGCTGCTGAAATACCTTGCCCATCTTGACGATCGAGATCGTCTATCCCTAAAATATAATCTCCTTCCTGATATCCATACCAATGCGCATAATATTTAAATTGATATTCAGCGCGTTCGTATATATAAATAGTATCTCCTGGTTGCTGATGACTTCTTATATAAGCCAGAACGGGTTTAATTTCTTGTTTAGTATAAGGATCGAAGATGAGATAAGCAGCAGTTCCTATCGGAGGAACGAGAAGTAATATCAAAATCAGAGTACTGACTTTTCTCAAAACTTGATGACGGCTGATCTGGCGAATTGCAATTGTTCCTTCTGCAATGAAAAGAATAAAAAAAGGAATTAAAAAGATTACCAGCCTACCGTTAAATGGATATTTCTGTAAATAAGCTGCGAAGAAAGTTACTGAGATGGGAGCCAACAATGTCAGGAAAATTGCTCTGTTTTGAAACCAAAAGGAGATACAGCCAAATAGGAACGCCAGAATCCCAATTCCTAGAAAAATATCGGGAAGTCCTAATGGAATGTGAAAAAATTCTATAAAAGCATTAAACAACCAGCCGAAATCCCAAACAGATGTAGGAAATGTACCGCGTCCCGCCCAAGATTTAAATAAAGATTGATTGCTAGCTATATTGCGTAATGAAATAAAGTATGAAAGACCAAAACTAACTATCCAAAGAGAATAGATCGCTAACAGTTTTAAGCTCAATGAAAATTTCTGTTGAAATAAACTTATGAATAAATAGCTCGTCCCTATCCCAGCTAAGACAAAAACAGATGGGTGAGAAAACCAAACTGCAACAGCGCCGATAAAGCCAAATTTTAAGATTTGTCTTAGTTTGATTTGCTGTCGCTCTATGCCAATTAAAATAAAAGATAGTATGACTGCGATCGCCACATCGCTAGAGTATTGTTTCGTTTCTGTAGCAAACTGAAGCCAAATATGTACTGTAGCAAAAAGAGTGAGAGCAACAATTGCAGCTAGACGAGACTGCAAACATTTCTTAGCTAATTCGTAAAAAATAAATAAACTGGCGATCGCACTGACAAGAGGAAATAACCTCAAAGCATATTCATTGTTGCCAAAAATCTGCACCGCTAGTTTTTCTACCATCAAAAAGCCAATTGGTGCGCCTTGGTTGTAATCTAAAGGTTGTAGCAATTCTAAATACGAGCGATTGATGATATTTAACGCTAGTGCAGCTTCATCATTCCACAAAGCACGATTAAATACATATTGAACTAGCCGTACCAAAATACCAAAGCCAATAATTGTATATGGCAGTTTTTGAGGAGAAAAGAGAGAAAAAATAGCCTTTTTACTAAAATAATGTTTTCGCACTTGAGATACACCGTGCATAGAATTGCTTGAGGTCGATATCAATGAGTTAAGCGATAAACAATTGCCTTACCTGCAAACTGAGGTAAAGCTAGCATCCGCCGCCAGCGCCAGGGTTCCTGATAGAGACGATACAGCCATTCCAAATTATTATTTGCCAACCATGCAGGCGCTCTTGATTTCGTGCCTGCCCAAATATCAAAGCTACCACCAACGCCAATCCAAGTTGCATTAGGACACAAATAACGATTTTGCGCAATCCACAATTCTTGACGCGGCACTCCCAAACCCACCAAAATCACTTGAGGTTGGAGTTGACTGAGGCTTTGCTGAAATTGTTCCGCCTCTTCTGGGGAAATGTATCCGTGCTGCGTGCCAACAATATTTATATCTGGGACTTTCTGTCGCCACATCTCGGCGGCTTTGGCTGCTACCCCAGGCGCACCACCATAGAAAAATACCCGCGCCTGGGTATTCTGCAATAGAGACTCTGCTAATTCAATCCCAGGACATCGCTGTACCTGCTGGTGAAATAGTAATTTTAGGTAGAGTACTACCCCCGCACCATCGGGAATCACCAACTCTGCTTGCTGGATAGCGTTGCTTAAAGCAGGGTTCTGTTCGGCTTGCATACTCATTTCCGCGTTAAGCGTCACGACATGAGTACCGAGCTGTTGTTGGATGCGCGATCGCAACCAAGCCGTATAATCATCGATGAGATGGACTGGTAAACCCATTACCGAAAAAGGCTTCACGACCGCACTCATAACCTTACCCCGATTCCCCGCGAAAAACTCTTTAGCAAGGCTACCTTATTTGTGGACGAGAGGCTAGTCAGCGGAGTCAGATGATAACTGAATAGCAAAAACAGCCGGAAAATCGTTAAAATCGTCAACGGACTCTTTCGCCTTGCCCTCATGAATTACCGTCCCGATGCAAAGATTGAAGTCACTGAATCCGCAAACGGGCATCATGCAGATACTTCCAACCCAAACAGCCAAAACACCATCCGCATTCGCGGCGCGAGACAGCATAATCTCAAAAATATTAGCTTAGAACTACCCCGCGATCGCCTGATCGTTTTTACAGGGGTTTCCGGTTCCGGTAAGTCTTCCCTCGCCTTCGATACCATCTTTGCAGAAGGACAACGGCGCTACGTGGAATCTCTCAGCGCCTATGCGAGACAATTTTTAGGACAAGTTGATAAGCCAGATGTAGAAGCAATTGAAGGCTTGAGTCCGGCGATTTCCATCGACCAAAAATCAACTTCTCACAACCCGCGTTCTACGGTAGGGACGGTAACGGAAATTTACGACTACCTGCGTCTATTATACGGACGAGCAGGTAAACCTCACTGCCCGATCTGCGATCGCTCGATTGCGCCGCAAACGATCGATGAAATGTGCGATCGCGTGATGGAATTACCAGACCGTACTAAGTTTCAAATTTTAGCACCTGTCGTGCGGGGTAAAAAAGGCACGCACAAAAAATTACTTTCTAGTCTAGCTTCGGAAGGATTCGTCCGCGTCCGCATTAATGGCGAAGTAAGAGAATTAAGCGATTCGATTGAATTGGATAAAAATCAAGCGCACAATATTGAAGTTGTCATTGACCGCTTGATTAAAAAGCCAGGGATGGAAGAGAGATTGACTGACTCCCTCACCACCTGCCTGCGGCGTTCGGAAGGGATTGCTGTTATCGATTTATTGGACGTGGAAGAGGGGCGAGGAGCGAGGAGCGAGGAGCGAGGGGGTAATATATTAATTCATCCCACTTTACAGGCAAAAGTGGCAGAAGGGGCGAGTGCCTACCAAGTCGAAGAGAAGGATAGGGGAAGAGAAAAAGAATTACTATTTTCCGAAAACTTCGCCTGTCCCGAACACGGCGGGGTGATGGAAGAGTTATCGCCGCGTCTATTTTCTTTCAACTCTCCGTATGGGGCTTGTCCTCACTGTCACGGCTTGGGGAGTATGCAAACTTTCTCACCTGAATTAGTCGTACCCGATCCGAGTCAATCGGTCTATGCGGCGATCGCCCCTTGGTCGGAAAAGGATAACTCATATTACCTTTCTTTACTCTACAGCTTAGGGAAAGCTTTTGGATTTGAAATTCAAACTCGTTGGAACCAGCTAACTTCAGAACAGCAGCAAACAATTTTATACGGTAGTGACCAACCCGTTTGGATTGAAGAACGTAAAGATTATCGGCGTTACGCTGGGGTTATCCCCATCCTCCAGCGCCAGTTTGACGAAGCAAGTTCTGAATTAATCAAACAAAAACTGGAACAGTATGTCGTGCAACAACCTTGTCCTGTATGTCATGGCAAGCGGTTGAAACCGGAAGCCTTAGCCGTGCGTTTGGGACAGTATCATATTCTCGATCTTACCAGCGTCTCAATTCGAGAATGCCATCAGAGAATTGGTAGTATTACACTGAGCGATCGCCAAATGCAAATTGCCGATTTGGTGTTGCGCGAAATCAAAGCCAGATTGCAATTTCTCCTCGATGTCGGTTTAGATTACCTTACCCTGGATCGTCCCGCCATGACGCTTTCAGGCGGAGAAGCCCAACGCATTCGCCTCGCTACCCAAATCGGTTCCGGTTTGACAGGAGTACTCTACGTCCTTGACGAACCCAGCATTGGCTTGCACCAACGGGATAACGGGCGCTTGCTGCAAACTTTAACCAGACTGCGAGACTTGGGCAATACATTAATTGTCGTCGAACACGACGAAGAAACGATCCGCGCCGCCGATCATTTAGTAGATATTGGCGTAGGGGCGGGAGTCCACGGCGGAAATATCGTCGCCCAAGGGAATTTACCAGCTTTACTCGCTGCACCAGAATCTTTAACTGGGGCATATTTATCGGGAAGACGAGTCATTCAAACTCCCGCCCAACGTCGGGAAGGAAACGGACGAGAGTTAGTGATTAAAAATGCCTACCGCAACAACCTGAAAAATATCGACGTAGAAATCCCTTTAGGAAAACTCGTTTCGATTACAGGGGTATCCGGTTCGGGCAAATCTACCTTAATTAACGAATTACTCTACCCAGCTTTACAACACCATCTGACGCGCAAAGTCCCCTTTCCTAAAGACTTAGAGGAAATGAAGGGCTTAAATGCAGTTGATAAAGCGATCGTGATCGATCAATCTCCCATCGGACGTACTCCCCGTTCTAACCCAGCTACGTATACGGGTGTATTCGATGCGATTCGAGAAGTATTTTCTCAAACTATTGAGGCAAAAGCTAGGGGTTATAAACCAGGGCAATTCTCCTTTAACGTCAAAGGAGGGCGCTGCGAAGCTTGTGGCGGACAAGGCGTAAACGTGATTGAAATGAATTTTCTCCCCGACGTTTACGTGCAATGCGAAATTTGTAAAGGGGCGCGATATAATCGCGAAACTCTCCAAGTCAAGTATAAAGATAAATCGATCGCCGATGTTTTAAATATGACTGTAGAAGAGGGCGTAGATTTCTTTCAAAACATTCCCAAAGCATATAACAAATTGCAAACTTTACTTGATGTTGGCTTAGGATATATGCACCTGGGACAACCTGCAACTACATTATCGGGGGGAGAGGCACAGCGAGTCAAACTTGCCTCAGAATTATCGCGTCGCGCCACTGGGAAAACTCTGTATTTAATTGACGAACCAACAACAGGTTTATCATTTTACGACGTGCATAAATTACTCGATGTCCTGCAAAGATTGGTAGACAAAGGGAATTCTATTATTGTCATCGAACACAACTTAGATGTAATTCGTTGTAGCGACTGGGTAATAGATTTAGGTCCAGAAGGAGGAGACAAGGGAGGAGAAATTATTGCTGCTGGAACTCCAGAATTAGTGGCAAAAAATCCTCGTTCTTACACGGGGCAATATTTAAAGCAGGTGTTGCAACAATATCCGGCGGTTAGGGAAGTCAAAAATATATAGGGGCGGGTTTTGACCAAAAATTTCGAGTTGTGGTTGTTAATTTCTCTGCTAAACCCGCCCGTACAAAAATAGTATGACAGGCATTGCCCATCTGACTGAAACCAATTAAAAAATGTGAATTCATCTAGTTGCGCGATCGCCAAGAACTGCATGATGTTAGGCTAGAAATCGAGTTAAAGACTATTCTTCCGGCTCCTCCTGCCTCGCTTTAGTATAAGTTTTGCTATAGAGAGATCTTTGCCAAATCCATCAGGAGTACGATCGTGAACAAGCGTCGGCTTAATCAGAAAGAAGTACAAGGTGCAGCCAGCAAAGAGCGATCGCCCATTCAAAATCCCTTTCAAATGCAACTTCAAGGGTTGCTCAAGCAGCAAAAATATCGTCAGGCATTGGAAGAAATAAAAAAAATCCGACGGACAAATCCAGAAATTGAATTTACACCTTCAGAAGCCGAAATCTGGTTGCTACGAGGGCAGCAAGAATTTCAAAAAAGTGATTTCAAGCAAGCCGAAACATTCTCGCGACGGGCGTTAGAACTAGGGTTAAGTGGAGAGGCGCATTACTGGGTTAGCCGTTGTTTATTATTGCAAAACCGTCTGGACGCTGCGCTTGAGTTGATTCAGAATGCCTTCGAGCAAGAGAGTTTACCCAAAGATTATGCAATTTGTTATCTGAAACTGCTGTTGCTCAAGGGAGATACCGCCACAGTCGAGCAACTGATTGACAAACAAGCAAAACGATTTAGCGCCGCTCAACTCCACTGGGCGAAGGGAGTTTTAGCCCTGAAAGCACAGCAGCCTCATGCTGCCCTGACCGCATTTACCAAAATTAAGCGTCCGCTGACACCTGGAGACGTTCCCGATGCTTGGGTTGCCTACACTCAGCAGGCTGTGGAAAATTGGCAGGCAGCGAGTTCTATTCTAGGATTGCAGGTTTCCTCTATGTGGGGATTTCCTTTAGGCAAACCAAAATTTTTGCAGCAGCCGATTTTGCAAAGATTAGCAACTCTCCAGCAAGCGAAGACGGGGGAACCGCCCCTAGATCCGTCCGTGCAATCGGGAGATTCGGAATCTCAGGAAGCAGTGACGGCACTAGCAATTTTACAAATGAGCGATCGCGGCGACTACCATGAGGCTGCTCATGCACTCCTCAATCTCGGGCATCGCCCGATTCAACTGCCCCAACTGAAAGCTCTCCGCCCCACCCTGTTGACGCTAGCAGGGCAACAAGCATTGATGCAAGGGGAAACGGATTGTACGGAAATTTTCTGGAAACCAGTGTTGGTAGAACAAGGCTTTAATCCTCAACTGGCAGTGAATCTGATTGCAGCGATGGATGCAAACGAATCGTATCGCGAGCAGCAACGCCTAATTACCCAATTGTTGAAATGGGTGGAAAAGGATGGAAAGCAAAACCCGCAAAATTGGACTGGCGATCGCCTAAATTTAACCCTAGCAAACTTGCACTGTCGGTTGGCAGATACCTGGATGGCGATGGGGCGCTCTCGCGCGGCACTGGGTTCCCTCCAACAGGCAGAACGCATTTATCCCACGGCTCCAGAAGTCATTGGGCGTAAAGGGCTGGTGGCATTTACGGAGGACAAATACGAGGAAGCAGTCAAACTCCTCTCGCAAGCATTGGAGCAAGGCTGTCGGTATGAGGAGGTTTATGCCATGCTGCTGCGCTGCTGGGAGAAACTCGACAACCCGCAGGCGCAACTAGAAGCCCGTCGTCGTTTTGGCAAGCACTTTGGCGATCTCAACCCAGAAGCAGAGGTGGAGTTTGCGCCCTGGCTCGATGCTTTATACACTCAAAACTATAGTTTTTTTCAGCGTCTCGTCCAAACAGAAAAGAAATCCGATCCTCCCTTGCGTGCCTGCCAGATTTTTGTCGCAGCCGTGCAAAGTCCACCCAACTCAGGCGGACGAGTTTCCCTGAACCAGGAACAAGCAAAGCAGCAGTGGGATGCACTACTAGAGGAAATATCTGACGAGCAGCAGATTCAAACCTTACAGGCGATCGCTCTATCGGTTCAACTGTTTGCCAAGCGAGAAAAGGGGATCGCGGCACTAATTAATCCATATGTTGCCAGACTTGCCGAGCTTGGCAGCGCATATCCCGAAGCTAGAGAAGCCCATTTAATCGTTCTCGCAGTTAAAGAAACCAATCCTAAAAAATTGGAAGCTCCCATCCGCTCTTATCTCGACACTACGCCCCAACCAGGCAACGCTCTAGCACAAATCCAGCTTCACGTATGCCGTTTTGGTTGGTCGAGAAACCTAATTCCGGCGCTCGAAGCAGCCCTGAAGCGAGAACCGCAAAATCCTCTCCTATTGTTGGCAAGAGCTACCACATATCCCATCACCATGCCTGAGTACGAGGAGCTAAAGCAACAGGGTTTTGAAATTGCCCGTCGGCTTCAAGATGCCAAAGCCCTGCAAGCTTTTCGTGAAGAACAGGCATTCGTTGCCTTGCGACAGACGCAGGCAGTCCTACCCGATCCAGATGACTTCGATGACTTTGATGAAGATGACATGTCGGATGTTGTAGAAGCAATGATTCGGAAAATGTTCGGGCAGAAAATTCCGAAAGCAGAGCTAGAGCGAATGCTGCCCGAATTAAAACGCCAATTACTGAATACTATGCCCGATTTTGAGGATGATGAGGATGATGATTTTGATTTCGTTCCTCCCTTTGGTTTCGGGAAACCCAAACCACCCAAACGCGGCTTCGGTCGGTAAATGATTATGACTATGACTTCTGCCTACGATCGCCTCGACATCTCTCCTAATGCCACAGCTGCCCAAATCAAAGCGGCATATCATCAAAAATTACGAGAATTTCCCGCTCATACCCATCCTGAAGAATTTAAAGCGATTCGGGCTGCCTATGAAGCGATTCGCAACCCAGAGGCAGCAAAAGCAGATGACGATTTCTTGAAAGTGCGACCCCTAGAAGCAACCCTCGACCCAGAATTAATGCAGCAGTTACGAGAGCAAGCAATGGCAAAACTAGAGGTGAGTTTGGACGAGTTGATTCGAGAAACTTTTTAGTGAGGAGCGAGGAGTGAGGAGTGAGGAGCGAGGAGTGAGGAGTGACCAATGACCAACCACCAACTACCAACTACCCATTACCAACTACCAACTACCCATTACCAACTACCAACTACCCATTACCAAATGACCAATGACCAATGACCAATGACCGCCAAGCACTTTTCGACAAACTTTTAGACTATCTCCAGTCACCGCCGTCGCCACCGGAGTATTTTGGCGAACCACCTAAATCTGCACCAGCGTTCGACCCCTACCAGATGGTGAGTGAATGGATTGCACTGCGGCAGGAGATGAAACAACAGGGGAAGCTACTTCAGACGGCTCAAGAGCGATTGCAGCGGGAACTAGAGGTAGCGCGATCGCAGAACGATGAGCTGCAACAGCGTTGGGAAACTAGCCAGCAACAAGTATCGGTACAATATGCCAACGAATTCGCCGCGCAGGAAAAACGGTTTGAGAAGGAGCAAGAAAACTTTTTAAAAGCAATTTTGGGGGTGCTGGATGCCCTCGATCGCGCTTGCGCCCACTGGCAGGAATCTTCAGAGTCATCTGAGATGCCCCTATCGTCTCCGCCTCAGAGCTGGCGAGGAAAGCTAGGACGTTGGCTGAGTCGCTTCGGTCAGAAGTTATCGTCCGATCCGGCAAATTCTGCCCCGACTGCTTTAATGGAAACGGTTGAAAGCGATCGCCAAGGAGTAGAATTAATTCGCCGGACGCTGCTAGACATCCTGAAACAACAGCAGGTAGTGCCGATTGTGGCGCAAGGACAACCCTTCGATCCGCAACGAATGTACGCGATCGGTCGGCAGGAAAGCGACGAGCCAGAAAATACGGTGATTCAAGAAGTCGTGCGGGGTTATTTATGGCGCGATCGGATATTGCGGGAGACACAGGCGATCGTCTCGGCTGGCAACCACACGTCTCGCTGAGGAGCATAGCCCTTGAAGATCCCTCAACCCCCGATGAATTGGGGGCGAGAGTTTCTTCCTTTTTAAGGACTGGATTGTGGTTGGCAAAGATGCTAGATAATTTCTTAAAGATGGGGCGAGATTTCCCCCCTTTTTAAGGGGGGCTAGGGGGGATCGAGATATTCAATTTTAAGTGCGTATCTCCTGTAAAATTCTTAAGATCGGCATCAATAGCTCAAAACTCACAACGTCAGATTAATTAATCATTTATTAATTATGGGTAGAGCAGTAGGCATCGACTTAGGTACGACTAACTCTGAAGTGGCGATCGTCGAAAACGGACAAGCGCGGGTGTTAGCGGGAGAAGATGGCGACCCGATCTTGCCCTCTTGTGTCGGGTTTAGCGAAACGGGCAAGCTACTCGTCGGACGGGAAGCCCTACGTCAGTATGCCGCAGCTCCAGAGCGGACGGTGAAATCGATTAAACGCTGGATGGGGACAGACCATCAGACAAAGTTGGGCGATCGCGAATATTCGCCCCAGGAAATTTCTGCCACGATCCTGCGGGCGCTAAAACAAAGAGCAGAGAAGGCTCTGGGCGAACCCGTGACTCAAGCAGTCATCACCGTTCCTGCCTACTTTACCGATGCCCAGCGGCAAGCCACCAAAACTGCTGGGGAAATTGCCGGATTTGAGGTGTTGCAAATTATCAACGAGCCAACAGCCGCAGCCCTAGCTTACGACTTGCGTTCTGAGGAGACGGAACGAGTCCTAGTTTACGATCTAGGCGGCGGGACTTTTGATGTCTCGGTGGTAGAAATTTCTGGAGAAGTCACGGAGGTACTGGCAAGTCACGGCAACAACCGCCTGGGTGGAGATGACTTCGATCGCCGCCTGCAACTCCATCTGAAGCAACTATTTCGCCAGCAGCACGGGGTAGACGTACCAGACGATCCCGCCACCGATGCCCGTTTGCTCCAAGCCGCAGAAAGCGCCAAGATTCAACTTAGCTCTCATGGCTTTACCACTGTGCGAGAAGCCTTTTTGGGTAGCAAGGGCAAGACAGCATTGCACCTAGAAGCCGAGATCGCTCGGACTGACTTCGAGCAGTCGATCCGTCCGCTCGTAGAAGAAACCCTAGAAGCGATCGATCGCGCTTTAGAAGATGCCGAGTTAGAACCTAAAGACCTCGATCGGATCATTTTAGTGGGCGGTTCCACGCGCATACCCCTGATCCAACACGCGATCGAAGCACACTTGGGACAGTCTCCTACTGATGGCATTGAGCCAGATCTTTGCGTGGCATTAGGGGCATCGCTCCAAGCGGGAGTGCTAGTAGGCGAAGCCGTCGATGCGATTCTGGTCGATGTTACGCCTCATTCGTTGGGAATTTCGGCGGCGATCGATACCCCAATGGGAATTATGCCGGGATTCTTCAGCGTGATTATTCCCCGCAACAGCGTCATTCCTGTTTCCCGTTCCGAAGTTTACTCGACCATGAGAGACAATCAGGAAGCAGTTGAAATTGAGGTGTTTCAGGGCGAGAATCCTGCTGCTGAAGAAAATGTCCCCCTCGGTTCCTTCAAAGTGGAAAACTTGCCGCTTAAATCGGCTGGTAGCGTCCAGGTAGAAGTTCACTTTGACTTTGACTTGAGCGGTATCCTCACGGTAACGGCAACCGAGAAGGGGCAGGGACAGCAAGGAACGCTAGTCGTGAACAATACTGGGGTGCATCGCCTCTCTAGCCACGAACTCCACCAAGCACGGTTAGATTTGGAAGAGTTGTTTGAGGATGATGAAATTATTGAAGTAAAGGCTACCGATTCATCTGCTGTAGTCTTCAATCCAGAACTAACAGCATTGATAGAACGGGCGCAGGTAGCTTTAGAACAGCTAGACGACGATCGCGCCGCACAATTGCAGGATTTATTAGACCAGATCGAAGCCGCAGCTAGCGAGGATGATGCCGAGTTAGCAGAACTCCAAGCAGAACTGGAAGACTTTCTCTACTACGCCAATGTAGAGGCACCATAAAACACGAATTGAAATTAGCAATGAAATGCCCCGTTTGTCGCGCTACTTATCGCCCTAATGAAACCTCCTTCTGTCAACGTTGCAAAACCGATCTGTCTTCCCTGATTCAAATTCACGATCGCGCTGTCTGGCATTATCGGCAAGCCCTACAGCTTTTTACCACAGGAGATTATCTAGCGGCACAGGCGCACAACGACCGCGCGATCGCCCTACACTCTCATCATGCTGACTTTCACGCCTTTGCAGGGCAACTGCGAGCGCTTCAGGGAGATGTTCAGCAGGCGATCGTTGCTTGGGAACAAGCCCAACAACTCGAACCTTTGCATCCAGTTGCTAGCAAATGCCTGCAAATTTTGACCGAAATAGGGAGCAGGGAGCAGGGACGAGCTGGGAGCAGGGGTGTATAGAAGAAACTTTGATTCCTTGCTCCCTTGGAACGAACGGTTCGTAATTCGTAATTCGTAATTTATGGTAAATAGGTAATTCGATCGCGGCGAGGAATGTATGAATCAGGATAAACAAGTACGAAATCGAACTTGGCGAACGATCTGGACGTACGGTTTGCTAGGCGCGATCGCAATTTTAATGCTATTTCCCCTGTTGTGGTTGCTAAGTACGTCGTTGAAATCTCCCACAGAAAACATTTTTCAGTTTCCACCCCAATTTTTACCCAGTCAGCCGACATTGAATAACTTTACTCGCGTTTGGCAGACAAATCCTTTCGGTAGGTATTTATTTAACAGCACATTGGTGGCACTGCTAACAGTGGGGTTGAATTTATTATTCTGTGCTTTAGCAGCTTATCCCCTTGCCCGTTTAGAATTTCGCGGTCGAGAAGTTATCTTTACAGCAATTGTCACCACAATTATGATTCCGTTTCAAATCGTGATGATTCCGCTGTATATTTTGACGGTACAGTTAGGGATGAAAAATACTTATTTAGGAATTATTTTTCCGGCGATCGCTTCTGCTTTTGGAATATTTCTATTACGGCAAGCTTTTCAAGGGGTTCCGAAAGAATTAGAAGAAGCAGCCCGCATTGATGGTTGTTCGGAATTAGGTATATGGTGGCATGTCATGTTACCAGCGATTCGTCCCGCTCTCGTCACGCTGGCAATTTTTGTTTTTATCGGTGCTTGGAGTGATTTTCTTTGGCCCCTGATTGTAATCGATCGCCCCGAACTTTACACTTTACCTTTAGGGGTGGCAATGTTAGCAGGAACCTTCTCTTTAGATTGGCGATTAATTGCGGCTGGTTCGATAATTTCAATTGCGCCAATTTTAATTTTATTCCTATTCGTGCAACGTTACATCGTACCCACAGCAGCAGGTAGCGGCGTGAAAGGGTAATTTATGAAACTGGTTTTACCAAGTAATTTAGCAACACAGATCGAGCCTCATTTAGCTAAAGGCGATCGCATTGTCCGTCTCGATCTTCAAGGCAATTTAGACGGAGATCCAAATGATGCTGAGGTGTATTTTCATGAATGGTCTTATAATGCTTTTTTCGAGCCTGTATTATCACAATTACCTAATCTACGCTGGTTGCATACTGAAAGTGCGGGAATCGACCATTTACTAATACCAACCTTATTATCTCGCGATTTGATAATGACAAATAGCGCTGGAGTTCATGCCATTCCCATTGCTGAATTTGTCTTAGCATATATGCTCGATCGCGCTAAATGCTTATCTAAATTTAGACTTGCCCAACAGCAAAATCGTTGGCTGTCATATCCAGAAGTGGAAACTTTAGGCTTGCAAGAATTGATGGGCGCAACTGTATTAATTATCGGTGCTGGTGGTATCGGACAGGCAATTGCTACTCGCGCTCAAGCCTTTGGAATGCGTGTCTGGGGGAGTTGCTTGCATCCGCGATCGCTACCTGGTTTCGATTTAGTCGTTGGAGCTGAGGAATGGCGTAAACTTTTACCAGAGGTAGATTATCTCGTCCTTGCTACGCCTTTAACGGCTCAAACTAAACATTTAATTGATGCCAATGTCCTAAAATCCATGCAGGCAAGTGCTTATTTAATTAATATTGCCCGTGGTGGAATTATCGATGAGAATGCTTTGATTCATGCTCTTCAAAACGGCTGGATTGCAGGCGCGGCTTTAGATGCTTTTCCTATAGAACCACTCCCAGCAGATAGTCAGTTGCGATCGCTACCCAACGTCTTTATTACACCGCATTGTAGCGGCATATCTCAACAGATGCAACAACGGGTAATAGGGTTATTTCTAGAAAATTTAGCACTTTATCAAGCTGGGAAACCTTTGCGCAACATTGTAGATAAAGCGGCTGGATATTAAACCTTGGTTTTCAAGTTTAGTTCTTGAAACGGTTTGGTAGATGCATTTAATTTTAAGCGCAGATGGGAGTTACCATTGACTGTCAACGTATACTCTCCCTGGGATAATCCTTCTAAATAGTAAACTCCGGCACTGTTGGTCACGGAAAATTTGCGCTGACCGGATTTCCCTATCGCTTCGACTGTTGCACCAGCAATCGGTTTATCCTGCGTATCAGTGACAACCCCAGTGCGGGTATAGGCGGGAATTAGAGGTATCAAAACAGGGGTGTAGCTGCCAGCACTGACAACCACAGCCAAAGCGTCTAGTTGTGCTTGCCAATCGGGAGGGAATCCCGCCGGATCGAAATCTAAACGGTAGGTATTGGGTGGTAGGCGCAGGAGAATGCGGTTGTGTTGAATTTTCGGTCGCCAAGCGTTTAGTGGTTGATTGTTCAGCAATAGCAACAGATCGCAATTTTCGGTGTAAATCTCTTCACTTGGATCGCGTTTGTGGTTATTATTGCGGTCGAAAAACGGTTGAATTAATAAACCACCTTGGGTACGGAACTCGCTCGTATGCCTGTCACCTGGGCTAATACCCGCCTGCAAGCCTAAGCTAGAAACTAACTCGATGCTGAAACTCGATTCATCAGAGGTGAGAGATACTCCTTGGTAGCGTCCGCGCAACATCACGCCTGGTAGCACTGCCGTTCCTAGCGAGGCAAATAGACCGTTACCTCCAGAATTTATTCCGTAACCGAGTTGGGCTTCCCATAAATAGCTACCATCGCTTGTCCGTTGTGGAGAACGATATTGCCAGCCAAGAGTCAGTAAGCGATCGCTCCGACCTTGACTGCGCGTTTCATAATTTAATAGCAACGAGTGTCCGGTATTACCAAATCGATCTTGAGATAAGTTGTACGTCAGTGCCGAATTCGTACCCACTTCGTTACCTTGCAAGTTCAGTTCCAATCTGCCCAAACCCTGGAGTAAGTACCAACGCAGGCGATTTTTGGTATCTAAACCTACACGGGTAAAGGTGAAGAAATTTTTTCTGCTAAAACTAAACTGCACTCCTCCAGATGTGGCATCGCGACTGTTAGCTGAGGCATATAAGCTGAAACTACGCGATAACTGCCAATTGAGATTCAAACGACTGGAATATCTATCACTCGATAGCAACGCACTAAAATTAGGCGAGGGAGTAAATTGAATATCCGCGATCGCCTCCAACTCAGAACCCGCCAGCGCCGAGACTGCTACCTGTAAAGGCAAGTTATCGGGTCGCCAGAAGACCTCTGCTAGGGCTTGTAAAGAGTCGTCGTAGACCCCACCTAAGCCTACAGTCAGCGTTGGACGTGAGTTCGACGGTGGGAGATGAGCCAAAAAGAAAAAAGAGACCTATGCTCAAAATACACAGCGCTCGGCCTCAGTTATGAATAGCACCATTGTATCTCGCCTAGATGTGACGCAAATTTTTTGTGAGGTAGACGACTTCTATCAAACCTTTGAACGACATTGGCAGCAACAGATGCTATTGACGGCAAGTTGTGGAGAACGCTTGTGTCGCTCTCGTTTAAGTCTGAGTGAGGTGATGACGATAGTAATTGCTTTTCATGGCTCGGGATATCGTACTTTTAAAGAATTCTACACGCTACAAGTCCTACCAGGCTGGCGTCAAGCTTTTCCTCATCTAGTCAGCTATACTCGTTTTGTCGAATTGATGCCTTGGTCGTTGATGCTGTTATGCTGCTTTGTACAGACCCGTAAGGGAGAAGTCACTGGCATTTCATTCATTGATTCAACTCCGATTGAGGTGTGTCATCCAAAACGTTCTAGAAGCCATCGTGTGTTTGAAGGCATGGTGGGTTGGAGCAAAAATTCGGTCGGGTGGCACTATGGGTTTAAGCTGCACCTAATTATCAATGACCGAGGCGAGTTGCTAGCTTTTAAGCTGACCCCTGGCAATGTAGATGACCGCAAGCCTGTGCCGGACTTAACCCAAGACCTAATTGGTAAGCTATTTGGCGATCGTGGTTATATATCTCAGGAATTGTTTGAGCAACTCTATCAGCAAGGCTTGGAGTTAATTACACGGCGTAAGAAGAAGATGAAGCAACAGTTGGTCAAGTTGATCGACAAAATTCTCTTACGTAAGCGAGCCTTAATTGAAACAGTTTATGACCAACTGAAGAACATTTCTCAAATCGAGCATTCCCGACATAGAAGCATCTGGAATTTCCTGGTCAACTTGTTAGCTGGATTAACAGCTTATACTTATTTGCCCCGAAAACCTTCTCTCGATTTAGAACCCAAAGGCTTACCTGCTCTTCCTCCTGCTGTCTTTTAACCCCGTCGAACTCACGTTACAGTCAGCGTTGGTGATAAACCCCAGCGTCCAGCAACTCCGCCGCGAAACTCCTGCATGGAAGGGATTTGCGTGTCCGTATCGCTTTGCCAACCGCCAGACACAACGAAAGCCGAAGCACCTGCGGGAATTTGTCCTGGTACGGTAGAAAAACTCGCTTCCCGAATTTCTGGTGGTGCAGTTAGCCTTCCTTGGGGATAGAGAAAAACCCGGTAGTTGCTATCATAAGCCCGATCGGATTTAATATTTTCAAAGCGATAGATCCCAGAGGAATCGACTAAAACTTCCGCGATCGCCCGGCTGCCAAATCCTCGGACTAATCTAACCAAGGTTCCTGGTTCGGCTTTACCGGCGATCGTGCGTCCCGCGACAGCAGCTTGCAAGCGTTGACGCGGATCGGAACTCCCAGCAGATAGACTCTGAGGCGGAGAAAAGCCTTGTCTTTGAACTAAGGTTAAGCCCCAATAATTTTTTGTCCCCTGATGCCAAAACGTCGGTTGAGAACCTACAAAATAGTCGGTAAAATCGGTTTGGCGCAGAAACTGGGCTTCGGTAAGTTTCCAAGTTGAGAAATCTTGCAATTGGGATTGAGTCGTACGGACGAACCAAGAACCACCAAAAGCACTACCAACAGCAAGCGTATCTCCCGTGTAAGTGGGTGTGGTGTCTCCCGTTCCCGTAGCATTGACCCTTTGTTCCATCCCAGCAATATTTAATCTGCCAGGGTAGAGGCGTTGTAAGCCATTTAAGACAACGGGAGTTTCGGTTTCTTCAAATGTATTTGTTGCAGGCTGAGTCAACCAAGGTACTTCTAAAATAATTGCATATTCATTCAGGTCGAATTTCGCTTTTACTCCAAATAATGTTTGTAAATCTTGAATTGAAAATACTAAGCCTAATTCAGGATCGGTACGTAGTTTTTTGGGATTGAGACGAGTCACAATTCCCGCCGAACGGACTTCTATTTGTCCGTCCGCTAAAGTGGTAACGTTAAATTTTAAGACTTGAATGACATCATCGTAAGATAATTGCCAAGCGGCAAAATTAAGTGCTTGTCTGCCGTCTTCTCCTCCTCGGACTAGTGCACCAGATTTGACATTGCGATCGCCGATATTTATGCCTACAGGAAAGACGCTAAACTCAGTCTTAGGCGTTAATGAGTTGTCTGGAGTTTTAGCACTTGCTGGCGCAGCAGAATGCATGAGTTCAGAATTTAATAAATCTGGCCAATTTTTTTTTATAGAGCTTTCATTTGATGTTACTTGAGCGATCGCTGTCTCAAAAGTTCCTAGCACAGATGCGAGAAGCGATAAAGTCAGCAGATATTTTGTTTTCATATATTGAAAATCAATCCGTCCAGGTTAGTTAAATTGAATTAACTTATAAACAAGCGGTCGGCTAGTAACTCACAAATTTTGTAAAATTTTGATTCTACAAAAATTCCTATACAGATATTTGCTCCACAAAAGCAGCAATACATTACCAGCCGATTTTGGTAATGCAAATAAAGTTATTTTGAGCGAACAGCGGATTAATATAGCTCGACAATTACTAACGTCACATCCGTAGAATCCACGATATTTCTGAATTAGCGTACGAATATCGCCCGAAAAGCCGAAAATAAATAAATTATTAAAGTAAATCGCTGTTTTTGTCGTTTTTTGCGGCTAAATTTACGTAGTTTCTCTCAGAGAGTTTTGAGAGATACTTGCTTATTCTTAGTAATCGGTCACAGCAATAGTTGAACCTGAAATTGAATGACATGAGTTAAAAAATCTCTTGTTGATTAATTTAACTAAAGTGATTTTTTAGAGCTGTCAAGTAGTTTTTTATTAGGAAAAGCTATCTGTACTTAGAATGCATAAACTAAGGCAAGTTTATTTCTAAGCAGTACTTTGCTGTGTCCTAGTTGAAAAATTCAAAAAGAACTGACAAAAGGAGTAGCCTATGAATTGGCGTTTAGCTTTAGCTGGTAGTCTTGCTGTTTTAAGTACTGCATCTTTGATGCCCGTGGCAAATGCAGCACCAACAACCCAAGACATTCCATTTAACGGTACTGTTGCGGGAAGCTGTGTATTTTCTGGAACTGTCGGTGGTACTCTCGGTCAGGTGATGCCCAAATATGGCTGGGTTGAAGCTAGTGGAGGTATTCCTGGCATGGCAGCTAATCTCCCTGCTGGTCAAACAATGATTAACTGTAATTCTCCCGCTCAACTAAGTACTTCTGTTCCAGTAGCAGTTAGCGTACCTGCTAGTTTTAATCCACAGAAGTTACAATCTCTTGTTTACGATGGGATAAACTATACTACCGCTTATTCGGGTGGTAGTACTTTTGATAGTGGTGCGTGGAACAAGCCTACGACTCCCATAGCAATTCCTATGGGTGTTGATGTTCCACTCCAAGTTGGTATGGTTGCTGGTACGAGAAGCTTTACTTCTGATGTTCCTAGCGGAACTTATGAATATACAGTGACTTTGACTGCAACCCCCAACTAATGTGTTATGACTGATTTGCTTATTTAAAAGCAATTGAGAAGCAACGAACTTGGTTTGAAAAAACCAAGTTTTGTTGCTAAATAAAGTTGCGCGTGCGTAACTAACAACGGTAATAGTTATTTTGGTAAAACCATTGATGAATGTTGCTGCCATCAATCGCTGTTCGTTGCATCTAGGTAGTTGTTTACTATCTAGCTTTTTATTGTGGGGCAGTGTTGCCCGTGCAGATATTGCGATTACTCCTATGGTTGTGGAAACAGAAGCCAAACGGGGTCAAGCACAAGGGACGATGACTGTTTACAATCAAGCACCAGAAGCTTTTCGCGCCCGCGTTTACACCGCTCCCTTTACCTATGATAAAGAACAAGGGTTTCAGGCTTTGAAATCTAGCCCCAACGATCTGAGTCCCTATCTGCAATTCTCTCCTACAGAGTTAGTCGTTCCTAGCTCTGGTAAGCGGAAAATTCGTTTCATCGTACGTTTTCCGCCTAACTTACCGGATGGTGAATATCGCACCATGATTTTTACAGAAAATCTTCAAGCAACCAAAGTTACGCAAGCTAACCAGGCAAATAAAGTCACGTTCATCACTTCTGTTGTGCCGCGCATCGGTGTCACGGTCTACGTCCGTAAAGGAGATGTGTCACCAAATCTCGTTGCTAGTAGCGCCAAATTTAATCCAAGATTGAATCAAGTGCAATTACTCGTGCAAAATACAGGCAAAGCTTCCGCCGTTGTTGCGGGAAATTGGACGTTGAAACAAGGCAAGCAAGAGATTTCTACAGGTAAAATTAACGATACTACCGCGATCGCCCAAGGAGAACGCTATCTATTAATTTCTCCTCATTCACAGCAAACTAAGTTAGCACCAGGAGAATATCAACTCTCTGGCGAGTTGAAATGGGGTGAGGACAAGAAAAACCATACTCCCTTTAGCGTTAGCTTAACCGTACCGCAGTAACTCAGGTGAGTCACTAAGGTGGCGTGACAGTGACGCTGAGAGTCAGGCGATAGTTATAATTCCCCGGCGTAAAGGCAACAGGACGCTCTACCCGCATCCGCACTTCTAAATCCGTGTTACCTGTGGGTAAGTTAGCAGTATTGTTTTGACCGTCGCTACTCAGGCTATTTCCCCCAAAGTTCAAATAACCTACCTGCGTCGTACCCTCTGGATCGTCTGACGCTCCTTCTACCAAGCTCGGAGATAAAATACTAACCTGAGCCGCTAGCTCTGATGGTACGTTAACGCTCAAAGTTGCTGGTGCAGTTGACTGCAAGATTTTCATATTCCCCAACATTGGCTCGACAGTACCAGGGTTAATATTGCTAAATGCTACTTGAGGTGTTTCTTGAGCGATCGCGGCATCGTTACTCAAGCCTACCAAGATCGATCCAGTAATCAATAATGTTAATCGGTGTAGCATTCGGCTCGGAAAATGTGAATATACATTGACTTCACTCCAGCGATCGCGAGAGTGTCAACCGGGAATATGGCATTTTCAAGTTCTGAGTGTCAAGGATATCGAGCCGAAATAACCTTGCACTTTGCGATCGCCTCAACCTTTCGTCAAGCGAATATGCTCCATAATTCGCTTCTTGCGGTCTTCTGAATTAAGGGATGGTTTAATAAAATCTCCCGTACTGCGAGATAAATGTTCCATAATCTGCCGTTGCCGATCTGATGCTTCAGCCATGAGCAAGTTAATCTCCGATGCTACTATTTTTATCAATACTTCATATTATTTTACGTAAATTCATGATTTTTGGAAACGAGCGGCTATCAGTTATTAGGGAGCAGGGAGCAGGGAGCAGGGAGCAGTGACCAGTGACCAGTTACCAGTTACCACTCAATTCTTACTTACGACTTACGACTTACGACTTACGACTTAAAATGAATTATTGGCTAATGAAGTCAGAACCAGAGACTTACGGCATTTCAGACCTCGATCGCGATCGCACTACGATTTGGGATGGGGTACGCAACTATCAAGCTCGCAACTATTTGCGTCAAATGCAAGTAGGAGATTTAGCTTTTTTCTACCACTCTAATACTACGCCCCCGGGAATTGTGGGTTTGATGCGAGTTGTCACACCTGAAGTTATCGATCCGACACAGTTTGACTCTAGTAGTCCCTACTACGATCCAAAATCAGATGCTCATTCTCCGCGCTGGCACACAGTTAAAGTGGAATTTGTCAAGGTTTTTCCTCAATTTATTTCCCTACCTACGTTGAAACAAAAATTTAGCCCAGAAGAACTAGGCGTAGTCAGACAAGGCAATCGATTATCAGTAATGCCCGTTACCGATGCGATCGCCCAGAGAATACTAGAATTAGCTCAGTAAGTATCGGTCATTAGTCATTTGCAAGTAGCTAGCCACCAGCCACTAGTCACCAGCCACTAGTCACTGACAACTGATAACTGATTTCTCAAAACCGCAAAATCTCGCGATCGTAATTGATTGGTGTGGGTTCGATTTCCCAAACTAAGCCTTCGCCTGGAGCAAGGGAGACTTCGACAAATAAACATTCTACAGGTTTACTAGCTGTATCTTCGTTGCCCTCAAATGCTTGTAAGTCTTCGGTCAGCAAGCGTAGTGTAAATCCGGCGGGAATGGAATCGCCCATAGCATGACGTAACTCAAATCGCCAGACTCCCCCTGTGCGAGGCATGACTCGTAATTCATACTGCTGCTGGGCAATAATCATGTGGCGAGTCAGCAAAACTTCTGGAAAGAATTGTGTCGTCCCTCTTGCTGCCGCGACGACCGCTGGTTGCCAGGTGCTTTGTCCCCACCCCATCTGTCTTGCTGCGTCCGATACTCCGGTTTGCAGCCATTCTAAAACTGACCACTGTTCGGGATGTCCCAAACGGTGATGGTAAAGTTTTTGTCGCCAACCGCCATGCGAGATCAACGCGCCCCACAATTGAAACGGTACTGCTAAGCGCGGATTCACAACTTCTGAGTTGCCCAGGCGGGGAATTAAATTTTCTGCCTGTGCTAAGGGAATGGCGGGTAACGTTGCCACTGTCCGGCGCGTCGTTTCAGTAATACCGAGTTGTCTGCCTACCCACAACACGCTCATGTTTTGAATCACATGGGCTTCATCCAGGCAATAGCTGCGGTCTTGGGAGTCGTAGCTGCCGTTTTGTTTGAGTTGTTCGTGAGTAGCGTAACCCCAAATTCTAATAGATGCACAATCGGGGTCTACTTGTACGCCAAAGTAATAATCGGCAACCCAGTCGGGAATGTCTACCCATTCTTGAGGCACGCGCAGTTCGCTTAAGTCAATTGTCTCGGTAGGGACTAAGACTATCCGCATTCTGTCCCAAGCTACGCCCGTTCCATTGACGAATTCCCAGATGCTAGGTAGAGCGGTGAAACTCGGTACAGCTAGAGCTTTTCCAGCGTGTTCTTCCCGCAACCAGGGTAATATAGTCTGGAGGCAAACTTGATTGAGATAGGCGTTCCAACGACTGCTGGGATGAGAACAAGCTTGGCTGCGCTGCCATGCCTGCGATCGCACCAAATCGGACACTTCCAGCCACACCTGTGTCGGATCGGTCAAAGTTAGCGAGTTAGGATCGAAGGTCATGAGGTAGACTCCATGAGCGAGGAGGGACGGCGGTAATGTACCTGCAACCATTCCTCTAAAACTGTGTTGATATTATTGAGTACCTCTGATGTCAGAGTAATATGCAATGTCTCTTGACTCCATTTTGCCAAAGCCAATAACATGCTTTCCCTAGCTCTAGTGAGGCGGCGAGAAACTGTATATTGTTTGGTGTCGATCGCCTTAGCAATTTCCTGTTGGGTGAGTCCTTGTCCGTAGTACATTTGCATAATTGTCTGCGCTTGCGAGTCCAATTTGGCGATCGCTTCTGCTAAAGCTGCTTGCATTTGAGTTTGTCGCGATTGCTGTGTTTTCTGTTCTTCAACAGCAATCATTTCATTGAGATAATTATCTTGCTCGAAACTACCTAGATCGTCGAGAAATGCTCCTGATTCTTGCCCTGGTTTTGGAGCATCGATCGATACGAGTGAGGGATAAAGGTAAGACCGTGCGGCTTTGGCACAGGCAACCAGCCATTTTTCTAACGTCTGAGCGTTACATTCTGCTCCTGATGGGTGGAGTTGGGTAATGCGCTCTTGATTGTAAAGTTTAGCGATCGCCTCCCAAGTCTCAGATTCTGGTTTAGGCAACTGGCGGGTTCCCGTGGGGTGAGTCGGGACGTAAAGTGTTTTGAAGCAGTTCCAGGCAAGGACGTAACGGTTAATCACTTCTACACCTAGTCCGGTATTTTGTAAAGACTCTACCAGTCTTTTTTGACTCAAACGACGCAGCAGCGACCAATTTGTCGAAATATCAACTTCCTGCTGTTGGCGCAGCAAATCTTTCAGGACACTACTAAAAATGGCACTGGCATAGCTTTTAAATCCGTAACCCAATTGGGGATTAAAGCCTTTTAGTACCTTATCAAAACGGGCGATCGCCATTTGAAAGCAATCGGACAAGGTGTATTGGGACGAAGTAAAGCTAGCGCTAGTTTTATGCGCCGTCCAGTAGCACACTTCCTGCAAGTAAGCAGTAAGGTGTGCCTTAGCCAAACTCTCAGGCTGAGTTTGCCACAATTTATACCAGTAAAGAACCCAATAGTTTTCCGCCGCCTCCATTTGCGGAGATTGTGCCAGCCTAGCTTGCATACTCCGCCGCAAGTGCGGATCGCTGACCCAAGCTCGGAAGCGGTCTGCGTCAAATTGCAGAAAGGTCGAAAAGATTTCGATAATGCCTTGACGGGGACGCATGAATCAATCGCTCACGTTAGTTGCATAACACAGCAGAGGTAAACCTATCAAATAAATGAAGGTACTTAACCACCTATATAAATAAAACCCACCAGTTCAACCTAATTTCAGTATTACAAAAGGAGAGATCCCTATGTTCGCACCAATCGTACTCAAAAGTAATATCTGCCAATGGTTAGAAAGCCTAGAAATTCACAATCCCAAATTCGCTCATCTGTTTTGTCAGTTAATTCCCGCACGGTGTCCTTTTGAACGGACAATTACCTGCTTTGGGCGCACGCTGGTTCACATTCCACCACTATGTAAGTTAAATCCTTTCTACGAACAGATCGTTTACCTCCGCTTCAAGTGCCTGTGCTTCCTAGCAGACGAGTGTGGTGAAGATGTTACAGTTTATTGTTAAACGGCGGGAGTCGGGAGTCGGGAACTAGCTGACCAATGACCAATAACCAATGACTAATGACGAAATAAGCAATGGCACAGATTGGGTTATGGATGCGAAAGATAATTGCTAACACTGTCCCAGGACTATTGTGGATGCATCTGGTGTTGGCGCAGGACGAGCTATTAACCCGTGCTGAAGTCTGAGAAATTAGATACCTTGTATACAACGCGATCGCGGACAGATTGCGGACAGATTTACGCTTCCTCTGCTAGTTGGGATCGGGCGATGAAAGGGATATAAAAGCGATCTAACCCATCATCTCCGACTCGGCACAGATGGAAAACCCTGAAATACATTCTGAGGATTTGTTGTAATATCTTTCGGTTCTTCTTGAACGGTACACGGTACGATCTGCTCGAAACCGGGTGGGGGTTCTGCTTCTTCGCGGAATTGATCTTCTAAAGCTGCGATCGCCTGATTTCGGACTGTTAAAATCGTATTTTGTGCTTGTGGCGGGAGGCTATCGCTCGGTGTTTCTTCCGCCGTGCCTAAGTCAGCCGCTAGATTGCAGGCTTTGTAAAATCGCCTCAAGCTCATATCTTTTACGGCTGTCAATTCTCCTTGTTTCACAGCCGTGCGCTGTCCCGCATCTAAAACCACTACCCCTTCACCCCCAGAAGTGGCAACAGTCACGGGGACTTGGGGGTTTTCGGTTAAAACTCCAATCGATGTCGTATGTTTATCTGAATTATGCTGCACCCATACGGCTGTTCCCGGCGCTGTGACTACAGCTTCTGGTGTCACGACAGTACCGCTCTCATCTCCAGGTGGAAAAATAAACAAGCCAGTACCGTTACGCAACTGAAAACTACGGCTACCAGGTACAAAGCGAAAAATAGCATTTCCCCCTAACCGCACCAGCGAACCTTCATTAAAAACTAAATCTGCTCTAGCGAGGGGAGCAGTTTTGACAGCATCGAGAGGCTGAACCATGTCTGCAACTTGAGCCGATCGCGGCGGTTGGTTTTTCAGCCATAATTGGACTCGATTGACTAATTTATAAATTTCTGCTTGAGTTAACAAATCTGACTGCGCGATCGCCAGACTGCCGAACATGGCGACCAGATTACCAGCGATAAATCCTGGCGCGAACGAACGTTGCCACCACTTCATCAAAATTATCTCCTTAACTATTAGGAACTTATACAACTCAGTCAATGTCTTTTTGGAAGGGAGTACGGAGACAAGGGAGAGCTGAGGGAGCTGAGGGAGAGAAGAGAGCTGAGGGAGCGATCGGGAGCTGAGGGAGCAATTCAAAATTCAAAATTCAAAATTTCCCTACACCCTACACCCCACACCCGCATCGATCGCACCACGCAACACTGATAACTGATAACTGACAACTGACAACTGACTGACAGCTAAGTGCAAAGGAAGGAATGACTATGAAAATCGATCGCATCCTCAAAACTGGTTGCAGCGGTTTAATTTTAGCTGCTAGTTTCGGATGGCTTTGTCTGCCTGCCCAAGCCGATAAGATTATTCAAATTAACACGCAAATTACCGGACAAGATGGTAATAGCAACACTTCGGTACAACAATCCTCTCAAACAGCCGAAATTGACAAAAAGGGGATTAAAACGAAACTCGATCGCTCCGGTGACTATGACTATTTGCAAGATTCCTCCGAGACTTCTCGTCAAGACAAGCTGAATCGAGGAAATAACCAATCGATTCATCGGAACGGCAAGAAAAATCCTGCGGTCGATCGCGACATTATGATTTACCCCCGCTAGTATCTGGGGGGATTTTCATTCGAGCTTTTAGGTGACTCATTTCCGATCGCTAATAGCTACAGCCAATTTTCAATGCTTTGGCGCGATCGCGTCAAATGTAAGCGTACATTGCGATCGCCTCTTCTTTTTCTCTCTGGTGTCAAAAAAATTTTGCTTTCTTTCCGAAATGAGGCACAACTTTTCTGATTAACTGTAATAGTGATGCAGCAAGTAACCAAAAACACTTGCTCATCTGTGGAACAAATCTCTAAAAACCTCCGACATGAAGGCTATCGTCCTTCTGAGGACAACAACCAAGTGCAAGTGAAGTAACAAAAATGACAAACAAAAATCTCAGAACCAATCTTAACGCCGGACTCAAAACAGGTTTAGTTGGATTAATAGCTGCTGCTGGCTTTGGTCTAATTGCTCTGCCCGTCAAAGCTGACGAGATTAACCAAGGTAACACGCAAACCACCGGACAGGAAGGCTACAGAAATACTTCTGTCAACCAAAATACTCAAACGGGTGAAATTGAGGAAACTGAAACCAGATTTGGTCGTCCAGATCGTAGAGAAGGTCGTCCCGATCGCAACTCCATCAACCAAGGCAACGACCAACTCACCGATCAATATGGTGATGGGAATACTTCTGTCAACCAAAACACTCAGGATGCTCGGATTCGCCGCGACCGCTTCGAGGTTCGCGATCGCTAACCCTATCCCCATCCTGCAATAGGTTGGGCAATGCTCCTCACACACACCTGTAACGCGATCGGATTTGACGACCCTCAACTACAGAACTCATCTCACAAACCGATCTTAGTCGAAGGAAGTCACGCACATGCTATACACCACTTCACATACAGAAGTGAAGAGAATTTTCTCAACTTGTTTGCTCGGTCTAGTTGCTGCTACCAGCATTGGATTGAATTCCCTTCCCGCGCGTGCCGATGTCACCAGTCGTAGCAGTTCTTCTAACAGTGCAACAGCGAGCGATGGTGGCAGCGTCAACCAAACCACTCGGCAAACAAATATCATTCAAAGTGACGGTTCGGGAAATCATACATCAACTCAAAATTCCCGTGTCAGTGGCTCTGCAAGCGGTGAAAACAACCGCATAGATCAACAAATCGACCAATACAGCGACCAAGATCGACGTGGTGACAGCACGAACAGTACCACCAGACAAAACGCTCAAAGCGATGCTGTGACGAACGGAACCGATAACCGCATCCAGCACAAGATCGACCAATTCATTCGACGAAGATAAAAATCCGTAAGGAGTTGACAGTTAACCGTTAACCGTCAACTGTCAACCAACAACCAACAACTAAGTGCAAAAAGAAGGAAAAATTATGACAACCATCAAATCTACTGTTAAAGCTGGTCTAGTTGGAATTATTGCTGCTGCTGGCTTTGGATTGCTGGCTCTGCCTGCTAAAGCAGACGAGATTAACCAAGATTCAGTCCAAACCACCATACAAGAAGGAAATAACAACACTTCGGTTAACCAAAGCACTCAAAACGCTGAAATTGATAAATCTGAAAGAAGATTTGGACGGCGTGGTGGTGCAGAGCGTTCGAGAGATGTTATCAATCAAACCTCCGATCAATTGACCGATCAATTTGGTAGCGGTAACACTTCTGTCAACCAAAACACTCAAGATGCTCGGATTCGCCGCGATCGCGATGTATTCCATCGTCGTTAAGTGGTAGTTAATGGTTGAGAGATGACGGCTAGCCGTCATCTCTCAACCGCAATTATTAGTGCAGGTATCTGCTCATGATGAACAAAAAGTCGATTTCAGTCTTGGTTGCCTCTATTTTCCTAGTGTTACCAATGGAAATGGCAAAAGCAGGCAACGTAGAAATTCGGTCGAGCAACGGAGGGTCAACGGTCGTTCGGGGTGACAAAATCCGCGTTACCAATGGCAACTCTCAAGTTACAATTCAACGCAATCGCCCAGCCGTGAGAAGTAGCAATCGCTGGCGGCGGATCTACAATACTCGTACCAGACGCAGCCCGTGGAGTGTCAGCCCCCAAGTCCGGCGGACGCAAACCAGCTGTAGAGGCGGGAGTACTTACAGTCACCAAAGTTCTTCCACGACAACTTCTTCTGGTAGTGGAGTCAGCCGCACTCAAACTTCTTCCACGACCTCTTGCAGATAGCCGAGCAATTCCTTAAATGTTTGCCTTTCTTCGGTAAATAGGAGCTAAAAGTGCGGTTCAAATTTTGGTTACTCGGCTTACTCGGCGTTACCACTTTGTCTATGGCTGCTTGCGCGATCGAGCAACCTCGTGCAATTGATAATTCTCAAGTTCTAAAAACTCGAACTGATTGTAACAAAGGTAATTATAGCCACCAGCGATCGCAGACCACTGTTTCTTCTGGTGGCGTTTCTCGCACCTACAGTTCTTCATCAACAACGTGCGAATAACACTACAAATCGACATTCCACACTAGGAGAAAAAGTGAGATTTATGAAATTTAAATTTTTGTCCCTTGGTTTATTTTCCCTTTCTACTGTATTGGCTTTAGGTACGACAACAATTAAACCCGCCCAAGCTGTATGTACTGCAACTGACGTGAACGTGCAAGTTGGCGTATCTAGAGAGCCAGCCGAGCAAAACAACGAAGCTAGCGCCGAGTTTGACGAAAATTGCTACAACAACAATAGCACTCACACGTCTACTCAAGTCGGTCAAGGCGATCGCGTCAGACAAAATCGCCGCAGCGAACATAAACTAGGTGGTCGTGAAGGCGACAACAAATTGCGCGAAATGGGGATAGATACTCCAAATATTTATACTCCTGTCGATGTTCGCGTGAATGTACCTACTCCAGAAGGAGCTTTGGAACGCCGTTAAATCAGTTGTCAGTTATCAGTTATCAGTTATCAGTAGGGTGGGCGTTGCCCACCTAGTACTTAAATTCTATGCATCAAACAAGACTGCTAGAATGCAAATCATCTTAATATCTGAATAGTTGATTCCTGGTTCTTCTTTATAAGATATTTCAATTTTTTTGAAGTTAATTCCACAAATCCTCTCACCCTTTTGTACACTTAATTTATACAAAGGGGTGTTTCAGTTATCAGTTATCAGAAGGAGTCGTAGGGGCGGGTTCACCAAATCTCTCTGACTTCGACGAAGATTTCGGGTGAACTCGCCCGTACAAGAGTCAGAAGAATGTAATTACAATCTCTTCCACACCCCGCACCCCACACCTACACCCTACACCCCACACCCCATTTTTCACTCCTCGCTTAAAAATGTTAATCGGATTCGTAATTGCTGTTTTAGGACTAAGTTCGCCATTAAATTATTATCAAAATAATTTATCTTTACCATCAAATAGCCAAACAATTAAACCTATGAATTATTCAAGCAGCTATTCGTATTCTCATACTGTTGCTAGTACTTATAGTCAATCTTCTAGTCAATCATCTACTCAGTCATCTACGCAGTCATCGCAGCAACAAACAACTGGAATCAGTTTGAATGCAACCGCACTGCGATCGCCTCACATTTTATCAGTTGCGATCGCCGGAGATACTCGTCTAACCGGAAAAGTCATGGTAGATGGGGTAGAAGTGAAAAAATTACACGCAAGTCAAACAAGCTTCAATTTAGTGCCTTATTTAACAAAGGGAGACAACAAAGTTGAAATTGTTGGCGAGTATCGACCAGTTTCCTCTAAAGTGGCGATTAAACTTTCTGGACCAGGGACACAAATATCACAGCAAGTCAGTGGCAACGGTAAATTAAGACAAACGCTCATTATTACCGTTCGTTAAGCTTTTTCAAAAACCTCTGATTTATTTGTGAATAATTAAGTTATAGGGTAAGCAATGCTTACCCTATTTTAGATTTGGTCTTGCATAACCATTCTACTTCGCTCCTAACTAATAATAAGAGTAGATAGGATGATAACTTTATACCCACCTCTCCCTCCCTTTTGTCCGAGGAAAGGATCGCTATGGCTGACGGTAACAATAATAACGCCAATTTTTTAAAAATCGTTTATACCAAAGTCACAACCAACGGTCAAACTGAGTTAGTGCCACTCAAGCTCTATTCAGAAGTGCCGATTGAAGAAATTGCCTTGCCTGAAGTTAAAACTCCAACCGCAAATACGGCAACGGGAATGTTAATCGCTAATCGTTATTTGCTACATCGAGTTTTAGGACAAGGAGGGTTTGGACGGACATACCTAGCCTACGACCAACATTGCTTTAATAAGTTTTGTGTTTTAAAAGAATTTTTACCAGATTCAATTGCGACACATTGTTTGCAAAAATCTCGCGATTTGTTTGAGCGAGAAGCAAGAATATTATATCAAATTTCTCATTATCAAATTCCTAAATTTTTAGCGTGTTTTGAAGATAACGGACGATTATTTTTAGTCCAAGAATATGTTGATGGGAAAAATTATTCTCATATTTTACGAGACCGTTTACTAAAAACTGGACAAGCCTTTTCTGAAGCAGAAATAGTGCAATGGCTTCAGCATTTATTACCTGTATTAGATTATATTCATCAACACGGAATTATTCACCGCGATATTTCTCCCGATAATATCATCTTTGATGGGGAGAAGAATTTACCCGTATTAATTGATTTCGGCGTAGGTAAGCAGGGAGTAGAAGCAGCTGGTAATATGGCTGCTAATAACTCCGAGCAAGCCTATATTAACTATAAATCTATGGTGGGTAAAGTTGGTTACGCACCACACGAACAGATTCGCATGGGACACTGTTCTCCTAGTAGCGACCTCTATGCTTTGGGCGTGACTGCAATTGTTTTATTAACAGGTAAAGCACCCCATGAATTACTCGATCGCTATTCTTTAGAGTGGCTCTGGCAAGATTATAAACCCGTCAGTCACGGCTTGACTCAAATTCTGAATAAAATGCTTGCCGACAGACCGCGAGAGCGCTATCAATCGGCAATGGAGGTACTTTCAGTAATGGGTGGAGCGCGATCGCAGCCTACTGTAATTAATCCACCAGGGACGGGATTTCTACCGCAATCGCCACAAACACCTGTATTTCCCAGCCAACAACAGGCTTCTTTTTATCCGCAGACTACAGGTATTCCATCACAACCACCACAAGTCACTCCTCCTCCAATCGAGCAACGTTCCTCACTGCATCCTGAATTCGTGAAACTTTGCCATCAAGAACTAACTAATTTTGTGGGACCAATTGCGAGTTTTCTAATTCGAGAAACTTTAACTCAAAATCCTAGTATATCGGCTCATATGCTAGTAGAAACTTTAGCCGAAAAAATTCCCAATCCCCAACAGGCGATCGCGTTTCGTCGTCGTTTGTACTAGATTTAAGTACATCCTCGTAGGGTGCGTTGGATAACGCACCCTACGAACTTTTCTGGTATTGGTGTAGCGATCGCGCGATCGATAGTAACTTGACAGATAGCGATCGCCCCCTGTAGTAGTGCTGTAGTAGTGCTATTGTTTTACCCCTACTTTGCAGCACAGTCATGACAATCGAACAACTATTCAATGGTGCAAATATCTTCGTTGTACCCTTTTGGGTATTAATAATTCTGCTGCCGAATTGGGTCGTAACCAGAAAAATCATGGAATCTTACTTACCATTTGTCGCCCTAGCAGCGTTATATGGCTTTTTCTTCGTTAACAGTCTCACCGCTGAAAACGCCCAAGCTTTATCCAATCCTCAATTAAAACTAGCAGATCTGGCTCAAATCTTTGCCGATCCAAAAGTCATGGCGACGGGATGGACTCATTATCTCGTCATGGATTTATTTGTCGGACGTTGGATTTACTGGGAAGGACAGCGCACCGGAGTTTGGACAATCCACTCTTTAGCCTTGTGTTTGTTTGCAGGTCCTTTAGGCTTACTCTCCCACATCCTCACTAGCACCATCAGCCAAAAGTTTTTTACTCGTACCGAAGAGGCTAAAGTAGAAACTGCTACCCCCTATAGCTAAATTGGTAATGGGTAATGAGTAATTGGTAGTTGGTAGTTGGCTAGACTGATATCTGATAACTGATAACTGATAACTGATAACTGAAGCAAGAAAGAATTACACCCTGCTATATGCAACCAATTCGCACGTTTAATGTCTCTCCTCGCCTATCGCCGCGCCTCGAACCTCTCCGGCGGCTGGCTTACAACTTGCATTGGGATTGGAACGTTGAAAGCAAAGATTTATTTCGGCGCTTAGACCCCGATTTGTGGGAATCGAGCCACCATAACCCCGTGTTAATGTTGGGTAACATCAGTCAAGCGCGGTTGCAAGAAGTGGAGGAAGATGAAGGCTTCTTGGCGCAAATGGACAGAGCAGCCCGTCAGCTAGATGACTACTTGCAAGAACGCACCTGGTATGATAAACAACGGGGACAGAAGACGGGAGACGGTAGCCTTGCGACGCAGCACGCGCTCCACGAATCTACGCGCTATGCCAAAGAGTGTTACGCTTATTTTTCGGCAGAATTTGGTTTAGTAGATTGTTTGCCCATCTACTCCGGTGGCTTAGGGGTACTAGCAGGAGATCATCTCAAATCTGCGAGTGACTTGGGTTTACCTTTGGTGGGTGTGGGCTTACTCTATCAGCAAGGCTATTTTGCCCAATATCTCAACGCTGATGGTTGGCAACAAGAACGCTACCCAATAAATGACTTTTATAATATGCCACTGCACTTAGAGCGCAATCCTGACGGCTCTGAGATCCGCGTTGCAGTAGACTACCCTGGAAGAACCGTCTATGCAAGAGTCTGGCGCGTCCAGGTGGGGATGGTGCCGCTGTACATGCTCGATACCAATATCGAACCGAATGGCGCATACGACCATAACATCACCGACCAACTCTACGGCGGCGACCTCGATATGCGCATCCACCAAGAAATTATGTTGGGAATTGGTGGCGTGCGGATGCTAAAGGCGTTAGGATATAACGTCACGGCATACCACATGAATGAAGGACACTCGGCATTCTTGGCGCTAGAACGCATCCGCATGTTGATGCAGGGTGAAGGTTTGAGTTTTACTGAAGCCAGACAGGTCGTAGCGGCGAGTAACCTATTTACCACCCATACCCCGGTTCCCGCAGGAATCGATTTGTTTCCCGCAGACAAAATGTTGTATTACCTGGGACATTATGCCGATGCGTTCGGGTTGGGACGCGATGAGTTTTTGGGCTTGGGACGCGAAAATACTGGAGATTTGAGTGCGCCTTTTAGTATGGCAGTGTTAGCGCTGAAAATGGCAACTTTTGCTAACGGCGTAGCTCAGTTACACGGTGTCGTCTCGCGCGAGATGTTTCAAGGATTGTGGCACGGTGTCCCAGAAGAAGAAGTGCCAATTACAGCCATTACTAACGGGGTTCACGCCCGTAGTTGCGTTGCTAAGTCCACTCAGGAATTATACGATCGCTACTTGGGTCCGAATTGGTCTTCAGCCCCCAGCGAAAATCAGTTATGGGAACGGATGGATGCAATTCCCGATGAAGAGTTGTGGCGCAACCACGAACGCTGTCGTTTAGACATGATCGTGTACGTGCGGGAGCATTTAGTCAAGCATTTGCGCGATCGCGGCGCTTCTCCTGCTGAAATTGCCGAAGCTCAAGAAGTTCTAGACCCCTATGCTTTAACCATCGGCTTTGCACGGCGCTTTGCTACCTACAAGCGGGCAACTTTATGGATGCACGACTTTAAGCGGATCGAAAAAATTCTCAGCAACAAAGATCGGAAAGTACAATTTGTCTTTGCAGGTAAGGCACACCCTAAAGATATTCCCGGCAAAGAACTGATTCGCGAAATCAACCGCTTTATTCGCGAACACGGCCTAGAGAAGCAAGTCGTCTTCGTTCCCAACTACGATATGCATATTTCGCGGTTGTTAGTTGCTGGCTGCGACGTTTGGCTCAACAATCCCCGCCGTCCCCGCGAGGCGAGTGGTACGAGTGGGATGAAAGCGGCGATGAATGGACTACTCAACTTGAGTGTTTTAGATGGATGGTGGGATGAAGCCGATTACGTCCGCACTGGTTGGGCAATTGGACATGGAGAAATTTACGACGATCCCAATTTCCAAGATGAAGTTGAAGCAAATGCCTTGTACGATTTAATCGAGCAGGAAGTTGCCCGACTATTCTACGATCGCGATACTGACAATCTGCCCCGCCACTGGATTGCCAAAATGAAGGATGCAATTCGGATTAACTGTCCGTTTTTCAATACTTCCCGGATGGTGGGCGAGTACGCCTTACGGGGTTATTTCCCAGCTAGCGATCGCTACTCTACCTTAACTGCCGATAAATTTGTCCCAGCGAAAGAATTGGCTCGTTGGAAAGCCGATTTAACCGAACACTGGAACTACATTAAAGTTGTCGAGATCGATATTGCCGAACCAGCAGAAATTCAAGTCAATCAAAATATTGCTGTCAAAGCTAGAATCGATCTTGCCACATTGTCCCCTGATAGCGTGCAGGTAGAACTGTATAAAGGTAACGTTGATGCTAGTGGGGAAATTGTCAACGGCGTACCAATTACGATGCAGTTTCAAGGTACAGATCCACAGGGAATGAGTATCTATACGGTTGAAATTAACTACACCACTTCTGGCTTACAAGGATTGTCATTACGGGTATTGCCAAAACACAAATATCTGTCCAATCCTTACGAGACGCGACTAATTCTCTGGGCGGAGGACTCCAGCGCCGTCAAGGTTAGCAGCTTGGACGGGCAAGGGAGCAGGGACAACAATGTACCCGCTGGTGCGATCGCCTAATACCCAGTTCCGCTCTAAACCCCAGTACCACCAATGCGCTGCTACATAAGCACAGATCAGACTATCTAGCTGGTCTTCCACGGCTTTGAGGGCAGCAAGAGTAAGTGGTGCGTGGCGATCGTTTAAAACCGATTGTATTCTCTTGTGACTCGTGATGAAGGGAATTTTGCCCCCCTTTTTAAGGGGGGTTGGGGGGATCTCCGAGGATTGGTGACTCTCCTGGCTCAGAATCAGAGCAGGTTCTATAGTTGACAAAATCTCGACGATGTGCTGGTGGAGTTTGAGCAGTTCTAAGTAACGTTCCGCCAGCTTTCCTTTTTTATATTTGAGAATCCGATCTAACTGAAACAAATGCACGATCGCCGGATGCGGAAACACCTCAATTTGGTAGCGTCCTGGCATTTGAGGAGTAATTTCTGGCGCGTGGTTAAATCCCCTAGCTTCCAAAGCCAAACCAAAATCTACAGTTCGTTGGGCAAAAGGTAGGCTGAGATTAGCTGGATAGCAACCAGCATGATATTTACCAAAATATTTGTGGGTGAGTTTGTCGGGTAGGCGCATCCCCATAGCATTGGGGATCAGAGTCGGTGCGTCTACGGCGATAATTGCAGGTTCTTGCGGTTGTACCCAAGTTTCTATCCAATCATGAATATCAGCAATAGGCTCTTTGCGATCTAAATCCAACAGTTGTAATTGCCCGTTTATCAATTCTAAACAGCACAACCCGCTTGCACCAGAACTCCAACCCAAATCTATTCCTAGAAATTTCATTTCTCAAAAATTTCATTTCTCAAAAATTTATTGTGTTTGACTATACATCTCTCTGACAAGAAGATTCTACTTTTGGATTGCACTTAGTTTAAGCCTCTAGGTAGGGCAAGGGGTTAGCGATCGCTAGTTACTATCAAACTGTAACTGCAACGTTGAAAATTATTTAGAGAGGTTGACAATGGAATCACGTCCTGCTACTGATTTACCACAAGTTGCTAAAGCTTATAACGGTGTAGACCGCAATAGCTTCCTTTTTGGTTGGAATCCACAAGCTGAACTCTGGAACGGACGTTTAGCAATGATTGGATTCCTTGCTTATTTACTATGGGATCTAGCTGGCTATAGCGTACTGCGCAACGTACTTCATCTGATTCGCTAATTCTATTCGTTAGCTTAACAGAAGTAGAGATGTTATATACAACGTCTCTACTATTCATCAGTATTTGATTAACAAACAGACTCGATTTGCTCGCAAAATACATGTGCGATTTGATGGCTGCATCTAGCAGGTTACAACAGTAATCTAGCAATCAGATTATTACAAGCTTTGTGCAAACAAAAAATCTTTATGGTTGATTAAGGAAATGTACGATCGATTTATCATGCACGTTTTAGAACTTGTTTCAGTACCTATTTTTTCCTTAATCGCCTACTCAAGTGTCGTGCTGTTTTTAGTAACTATTTGCATAACCGCACGCGATGGTATTAGGTACGTCAAGCGAATGCATCAAATTCCCTGTCCGAATTGTCAGTTTTTTACAGGTGATTATCAACTCAAGTGTGCGCTTCATCCTCATTTTGCTCTAAGAGGGTGTTTGAAAAGTGGGTTGGGTAGTAAAAAAGCTCACTCGGTGTAAGCTGCGAATAACTAGTACACAGCACCGAGAGAGCGACATGAGTAAA